>NZ_CP017181.1:3050160-3355176 GCF_001729765.1 Enterobacter kobei | reverse complement strand
CAGCGTCGCAATGATATCCGGTCGCAGAGTAGAGGAGGGGACAATGTATGGCGCTGTTGTCTCTGCCAGGTGGTACACTGCCTGACGGTTTCGGATAGCCGGGAGGCGCATGATATGTTCCTTCACGCGCGCATCGACGTGTATGAGCCTCGCCCGACCGCCTTTCACACCATTGAGACCTTCGGTCTCCCATCCCTGCTGGCGTATCCAGCGATTCACCGTTTGCCTGGCAACGCCTAAACTCTCCGCCAGCTCTTCCGTGGTCATTTTGCTACGTAATCTTTTCATATTAATTCTGGTCGCGAATTCCTAGACGTTGTAACAAACCGGTAATCCCTTCCCGCAGTAACAGTGATGTCATCTGCTTCTGCTCTTCTGGCGTCATTTCATTTGCCAGCGTCAGGAGGAGGGTATGAAGCGAACGCTCATTGCTGATGCCGTCAGGCATTGCGGATGTCTCCGTTGCCCGTCGCGCGCTGCGGATAAAGTCACGCACCTTTTCATTCACATGTACCAGGCGTGCTTTGCCCCCCTGGACGCCTGGTTTTGGTGACGTTATCCAACCCTCTTTGCGTACCCATTTATTGATGGTCTGTCGGCTATAGCCGGTGAGCAGGGCTAACTCTTCCGGCGTCATTCGTTCCTTGATCATACAATTTCCTGAATATTCGTGGGGTTAATTAACGGCTCATTTTATAGCACCGTTTAACGTGAAAACGTGACAGGCTTAACTCATGACTGCGAGCAGGCTCGCAAAGTGATTCATTTGCATGAATTTTCGGCGATTGAATCACGGTCAATGAATTTGCCGTTGACACTCCGCGGCGGAATTCATATTATGCCGCCCGTCAACATGACAGCTTTACGATGGGGCTATAGCTCAGCTGGGAGAGCGCTTGCATGGCATGCAAGAGGTCAGCGGTTCGATCCCGCTTAGCTCCACCAAACTCTGAACCCAACAGAGTGCGGTCAGTAAAGTCACATGTGGGGCTATAGCTCAGCTGGGAGAGCGCTTGCATGGCATGCAAGAGGTCAGCGGTTCGATCCCGCTTAGCTCCACCAAAATTTTAAACCCTCGTCAAAAGACGAGGTTTTTTTTTATCTGTTTGTAACGTTCACCACCGCATTTTGTTATCAAAAAGAAGGTATTCCTGTACCTGACCTCAATCGAAATCAATAAACCTGTCCATAAATAGACTTCAACTTGATTCGCACAATTAATAAACCTATTATCCATCCGGTCAATGATATGAACGGATAATAATCGCATCAGCTTAATGAATAGAAAAACGTACAATAATGTAAAGATATTTATAATTGCCCTGGCGATATGCCTGATCGCGGTTCCTTTCTCCCGTTATCTCTCCCCGCGCGCGATTGTGAATGGTCACGACGTTTATTTAGCGTGGTTACCCCTGAGCGTTATGCTGGCGGTAATTCTGTTATTTGGTCGTCGGGCAATTCTTCCCATTCTGTTAGGTTTTACTGTCACTAATTTATTCTATATTAATTTAGCACCGCTACAATATTCAGTATTGCTGTTTTGTCAGACCTTTGCGTTGTTCGCGGCGTGCGGCTTGTTGCGCCTCATGCTGGGCAGGCGCTGGCGCTACTGCATTCCTAACAAGCACATTGGATTACGGATATTCTGGCTCGGTTTTATTGTGCCACTCGGCATTAAAATGTCGATGTATTTAGTGGGCTATTTGTTTGATTTCCCGGTAACTATCTCCACCTTCTTCGGTGAAGGGACGGTAATTTATAACGTCGTGGATATTCAAAGTCTGATAGGCGCGGCGCTGATTTTTACCATGATGTTCTATTACCCGTTAAGAATGATAATTAATCCTCGTTATGCCATTACCTTCTGGCGACAAAGCGTGAAGCCCATTTTTTTCCATAAGAATTCATTGTTTATATTTGTCTGGCTCATGCTTCTAGGCTTCATTCTCGCTGTTTTATGTGGCCCTTTTGAATCCCCTGTTATAGCGGGCTATTTAATGCCGCTGATTTTTATTCTCTTTACCTTAGCGATAAGTCGCCTGACCTATGCACTTATCTCTCTGCTTTGGGCTGCTTCAGCCCTTCTGCTGTTGACCTACAACTATAACTTCCTGAATGGTGTGGAGTCGGGCCATTCACTCTCCTTTATCCTGTCCGTGCTGATCTCGTTTGCCATCTGCTTGCTTTACATGTCGCGGATTTACCAGCGTAGCGAGTGGCTGAAGCGGGGATGGCAGGGCAGAGCGCTGACCGATCCGCTGACCGGTTTGCCCAATATCCGTGCGCTGGAGGAGTATCTTGAGATTCACCAGGATGCCAAAGTGTGCATTCTGCGCATGGATAACCTGGAATTTTTGAGCCGCCATTACGGGATCCTGATGCGGGTCCACTGCAAACGCACGATCGCCTCGTCGCTGCAGCCCCTTCTGCAAAAGGACGAGATGCTCTTCCAGTTGCCCGGAAGCGAGCTGGTGGTGGTCTTGCTGGGGCCGGAAATTGCTGAGCGTCTCCAGCATATGGTTGATCGGTTGAACAGCCGGAAAATTTTCTGGAACAACACCGGGCTGGATATTGAGTTTGGAGCCTCCTGGGGGATGGTCGAAAACGGTGAAAAATTGCATCACACGCTGGGGCAATTAAGCTGGCTGGCTGAGCAATCTTGTGCAGGACAGAACGTACTTGCGCTGACGAATAGCCT
The DNA here is from genome assembly GCF_001729765.1 of Enterobacter kobei. NCBI lineage: Bacteria > Pseudomonadati > Pseudomonadota > Gammaproteobacteria > Enterobacterales > Enterobacteriaceae > Enterobacter > Enterobacter kobei. The sequence goes on along the minus strand of NZ_CP017181.1, from coordinate 3,352,475 downwards.
GGAGGCTGCATCAGGACAAACAACAGAGCGCGTCCTGATGTTAGCGCGGATTAAGCATGCCCTGGAGGCGGGTCAGTTCCATTTATACGCGCAACCGATCCAGAAGGCAGACGGTAGCGGTTACTACGAAATTCTGACGCGTATGGAGAGCGAGGGCGAAATCATCACCCCTGATCGCTTTATTCCGCTGATTGCTCAGTTCAACCTTAGCCACCGGTTTGATATGTGCGTTATGGAAAAATTACTGCTGTGGCTGCGCGATCATCCTGCGACGCAGCCTGGGGCCCGTTTCTCCGTCAATCTGATGCCGCTCACGCTGATGCAAAAAGAGGTAGCGACCGAGATTTGTGCGCTGTTTGAACGGTACGGCGTTGCCCCTCAAACCGTGGTCATTGAGATCACCGAAGAGCAGGCTTTCTCCAATTCAGGTTGCAGCATCAATAATATTCAGCAACTGCGGGATTGTGGATTCCGGATTGCTATTGATGATTTTGGTACGGGGTACGCCAACTACGAGCGTCTCAGACGTCTGCAGGCGGATATCATTAAAATTGACGGCTGCTTTGTTAAAGACATTTGTACTGATGACATGGATGCGATGATCGTCCAGTCGATGTGTAATCTGGCGAAGACGAAATCGCTATGTGTGGTGGCGGAGTATGTCGAAACACCCGCACAGCGGGAGATGTTGCTTCGCTTCGGCGTGGATTACCTGCAGGGCTACCTGATAGGTAAACCCAAACCGCTGGAAGAAATTCGGGCATAAAAAAACCGGGAGCTTGCTCCCGGTTTTTTGTTTTGCAGTAAACGTTACAGGACCAGCGCTGCGATGGACGCGGACAGAACGCTCACCAGAGTGGAGCCGTACACCAGTTTCAGGCCAAAGCGTGAAACCACGTTACCCTGTTCTTCGTTCAGGCCTTTAATCGCCCCGGCGATAATACCGATAGACGAGAAGTTCGCGAAGGAGACCAGGAACACGGACAGGATGCCTTCCGCGCGCGGAGAAAGCGTGCTGGCAATTTTCTGCAGATCCATCATCGCAACGAATTCGTTAGAAACCAGTTTGGTTGCCATGATACTGCCCACCTGCAGCGCTTCGTGAGCCGGAACACCCATCACCCAGGCAACAGGATAGAAGATGTAGCCCAGAATCCCCTGGAAGGAGATACCCAGCACCGCGGCGAACAGGGCGTTCAGCGCAGAGATCAGCGCAATGAAGCCGATCAGCATGGCGGCAACGATAACCGCCACTTTGAAACCGGCCAGAATGTACTCGCCCAGCATTTCGAAGAAGCTCTGACCTTCGTGCAGGTTGGACATCTGGATATTCTCTTCGCTGGCGTCAACGCGGTATGGGTTGATCAACGACAGCACGATAAAGGTGCTGAACATGTTCAGAACCAGCGCAGCGACAACATATTTTGGCTCCAGCATGGTCATATACGCGCCCACGATAGACATGGAAACGGTAGACATTGCGGTTGCCGCCATGGTGTACATGCGGTTACGCGACATTTTGCCGAGAATATCTTTATACGCGATGAAGTTCTCAGACTGACCGAGGATCAGGGAACTGACGGCGTTGAAAGACTCCAGCTTGCCCATGCCGTTGACTTTGGATAACAGGAAACCAATTCCACGAATCACGAACGGCAGAACACGGATGTGCTGCAGAATACCGATGAGCGCGGAGATGAAGACGATTGGGCACAGCACCTTCAGGAAGAAGAATGCCAGACCTTCGTCGTTCATTTTACCGAAGACAAAGTTGGTCCCTTCGTTGGCGAATCCGAGCAGTTTTTCGAACATTTCGGAGAAGCCTTTTACGAAGCCGAGACCTACGTTGGAGTTCAGGAAGAACCACGCAAGTAAAACTTCAATGACCAGCAGCTGGACAACATAACGAATACGAATTTTTTTGCGGTCTGTGCTGACCAGCAATGCGAGTGCAGTAACGACAACAAGTGCCAGGACAAAATGAAGGACGCGGTCCATATTTGCTCCAAATATGAGGCAGGTTTAATTTTCGTGCACATTCTATGCAACAAGCGAAAAGAAAACGAGATCAAGGACACACTATAGTTACATCCTGTGACGAGTCTCAAAAATAGTGATCCACAATACATTTTCGTTATGTTAGGTAAATGAGTGAAAAGTTAAGTTTGTGTGCTACGCTTCACAAATGACTGCGCATTTTCACATTCTGTGATGTCGCACCACCTGCCCATCTATCGTTCTTAGCTATCAGAGAAATCATGTTTAACCACTTAAATGATCTTGATAATCATTATCATTTTGATAGCATTAAACATAGCAAAGGCTATATTTCCAGAGGCAGATAATGACTAACAGTCGCGTAGAGGGTAGCAGTGGCAGAGCGGCGCGCAAGCTGCGGTTCGCATTAATGGGACCTGCGTTCATTGCTGCCATTGGCTATATCGATCCGGGTAATTTTGCGACCAATATTCAGGCCGGGGCCAGCTTCGGCTATAAGTTGCTGTGGGTGGTCGTCTGGGCGAACCTGATGGCGATGCTGATTCAAATGCTCTCAGCAAAACTGGGGATTGCTACGGGCAAAAACCTGGCAGAACAAATCCGCGACCACTACCCACGTCCGGCCGTCTGGCTCTACTGGGTGCAGGCTGAAATCATCGCCATGGCAACCGATCTCGCTGAATTTATCGGTGCGGCGATCGGCTTTAAGCTGATTCTGGGCGTATCGCTATTGCAAGGGGCGGTCCTGACCGGGATTGCCACTTTCCTGATCCTGATGTTACAGCGTCGGGGGCAAAAGCCGCTTGAAAAGGTGATTGGTGGGCTGCTGCTGTTTGTCGCGGCGGCCTATATTGTCGAGCTGATATTCTCCCAGCCAAACCTGGTACAGCTTGGTAAAGGCATGGTGCTCCCCAGCCTGCCAACGTCGGAAGCCGTCTTCCTGGCTGCCGGGGTGCTTGGGGCGACCATTATGCCACACGTCATTTATCTGCACTCTTCGCTGACCCAGCATCTTCACGGTGGGACGCGTAAAGAACGTTATTCGGCAACCAAATGGGATGTGGCGATTGCCATGACCATCGCGGGTTTTGTGAACCTGGCGATGATGGCCACCGCAGCCGCCGCTTTTCACTTTAACGGTCATACCGGTATTGCCGATCTCGACCAGGCGTATCTCACGCTGGAGCCGTTACTGAGCCATGCTGCTGCCACGATTTTTGGTTTGAGCCTGGTGGCTGCCGGTCTCTCTTCCACGGTGGTGGGCACGCTGGCGGGGCAAGTGGTGATGCAGGGATTTGTGCGTTTCCATATTCCCCTGTGGGTTCGTCGTTCCGTCACCATGCTGCCGTCGTTTGTTGTGATTCTGATGGGGCTTGATCCCACGCGAATTCTGGTGATGAGTCAGGTGCTGCTGAGTTTTGGTATCGCACTGGCGCTGGTTCCTCTGCTGATTTTTACCAGCAATCCAGCCCTGATGGGCGATCTGGTTAACTCGACGCTGGTGAAACGGACAGGATGGGCAATTGTAGTAGTGGTTGTGGCGCTAAATTTATGGCTGTTGATTGGCACAGCGCTGGGGTTATAAAAGAGAAAGGAGCCGAAAGGCTCCTTTTTACATTAATGACGACCGTGGCCGTGACCACCGTGTCCTTTTGGGCCGTGACCCCAGCCACCGCGGCGGTCGTCACGATCGTTCCAGCCTTCGCGGTAGCCGCGTTCATAGGCATTGTTTTTGTACCAGCCGCGATGCAGGCCATTATCGTGCCTGCGCCAGCGGTCACCGCGCCATTCATAATGACGGTTCCAGTAGTCACGGTCGCGCCAGTAGCCACCGTCCCAGTATCTGCCGTAGTCGTCACGATCGCCAATTTGTAATTTTACTGATGGCAACAGGGTGATTTCGCCAGCAGTGGCGATGAGCGGGGCGGAAGCCAGTAATACCGCTGCAAGAATCAGTGACCTGAACATACTCTTTCTCCTTCACGATCGGGGCCTTTGTGGGGCCTGTTAACGCAATATTACGAGTTGGTAAAGCCTCGTTTCATCGCCTCAACTCCGAATTCCAGGTTCAGAGCACTTTTTGCTAAAAGTGGTTTTATTTTGAGCTGCTCAGTATTTCTTCAATAAGGTTCAGCTCTTCCGCGGAAAAATGGCGGTTTTCCAGCATGCCAACGGCGTCATCAATTTGAGCCGCTTGACTTGCCCCAATCAGCACCGACGTCACGTCGTCATGGCGCAACACCCAGGCCAGCGCCATCTGCGATAGCTTCTGGCCGCGGCCTTCCGCCAGGGCATTGAGCTTACGCACTTTTTCCAGCTTCTCTTCGGTGATCTGATCCGGGTTGAGGAACTGACTGCCACTTGCCGCACGGGAGTCTGCGGGAATACCGTTCAGATATCGGTTGGTGAGCTGTCCTCCCGCCAGCGGCGAGAAGGGAATACAGCCGACGCCTTTTTCCTGCAGCACGGCCAGTAAACCCCCTTCCGGTCCTCGTTCAAACATGGAGTATTTCGGCTGGTGGATCAGGCAGGGCGTGCCAAGGTCATTAAGGATATCAATCGCTTTTCGCGCCAGCTCTGCAGGATAGTTGGATAACCCGACATACAGCGCTTTTCCCTGGCGCACCAGATGGTCAAGCGCTTTCATGGTTTCAGTCAGCGGGGTTTCCGGGTCAGGACGGTGATGATAGAAGATATCGACATACTCCAGCCCCATGCGTTTCAGGCTTTGATCCAGGCTTGCCAGCAGATATTTGCGCGATCCCCAGTCGCCGTAGGGGCCCTCCCACATGGTATATCCCGCTTTCGTCGAGATAATCAGCTCGTCGCGCCAGGGCAGAAAATCCTCCTGCAAAATACGCCCAAAATTACGCTCGGCCGACCCCGGTGGAGGACCATAGTTATTGGCAAGGTCGAAATGCGTAATACCCAGGTCGAAGGCGCGCTGTAAAAGTTGACGGCTGTTTTCGAGACGCGTGGCGTCCCCAAAGTTATGCCACAGACCCAGCGATATGACGGGCAACCTGAGCCCGCTTTGACCGCAGCGACGATACTGCATTGTCTGGTAACGATTTTTATCCGGCTGATAACCCATTTTATGACCTCGTGCGCAGAAGAGAAAAATCAGTGTATGCGTTTACATTAACGTGAAAAAAAGCAGCATAGCGCAGCCTTTTTTGTAAAGCATTCTTTCCATACCCTTCTTACCGCTGATTCTGGACAGCCATCACGCTTCTCTAATACTCAAAGTGAGGTCAACATTAGAAGGATACCTGTTCATGCGTACCCCATACTGCGTCGCCGATTACCTGCTGGACCGTCTTACTGATTGTGGAGCCGATCATCTGTTTGGCGTGCCGGGCGACTATAACCTGCAGTTTCTCGACCATGTAATAGACAGCCCCGACATCTGTTGGGTGGGCTGTGCCAACGAATTAAACGCATCGTATGCCGCTGACGGATATGCCCGCTGTAAGGGCTTCGCCGCGCTGCTCACAACATTCGGTGTAGGCGAGTTAAGTGCCATGAATGGCATCGCGGGAAGCTATGCCGAGCACGTTCCGGTATTGCATATTGTCGGGGCGCCGGGGACGGCGTCACAGCAACGAGGGGAACTGCTGCACCATACGCTGGGGGATGGGGAGTTCCGCCATTTTTATCATATGAGCGAGCCGATTACCGTCGCTCAGGCGATCCTGACCGAACAAAACGCCTGCTATGAAATCGACCGGGTTCTGACCACCATGCTCCGGGAGCGTCGTCCCGGCTATTTGATGTTACCTGCCGACGTGGCAAAAAAAGCCGCCACGCCTCCTGTAAACGCTCTCATACTTCACCATGCCCATGCCGACAGTGCCTGCCTGAAAGCGTTTCGGGATGCTGCGGAAAATAAACTGGCAACCAGCAAGCGCACCGCGCTGTTAGCTGATTTCCTTGTTCTGCGCCATGGACACAAGCATGCGCTACAGAAGTGGGTGAAGGACGTGCCGATGGCGCACGCCACGATGCTAATGGGTAAAGGGGTATTCGACGAACGTCATGCCGGTTTTTACGGCACATACAGCGGCTCGGCAAGCGCCGGCCCGGTAAAAGAGGCGATTGAAGGGGCGGATACGGTACTGTGCATCGGCACCCGTTTTACCGATACCCTCACCGCCGGTTTCACCCATCAGCTAACCCCGGCCCAAACGATAGAAGTTCAGCCTCACGCTGCCCGCGTCGGTGACGTCTGGTTTACCGGCATCCCGATGCTTCAGTCAATCGAAACGCTGGTGGAACTGTGCAAACAGCATGTGCATGATAAACCTGCGCCAGCTTCCCATCGTGCAATGAGCTTCCCTCAGCCGGAGGGCGCGCTGACCCAGGAGAATTTCTGGAAAACGTTGCAAACGTTTATTCGCCCAGGAGACATCATCCTTGCCGATCAGGGAACGTCGGCCTTCGGCGCCATTGACCTCCGCCTTCCGGCTGACGTGAACTTTATCGTCCAGCCGCTGTGGGGGTCTATCGGCTACACGCTGGCCGCAGCGTTTGGCGCACAAACGGCTTGCCCGAACCGGCGTGTGATAGTGCTGACGGGGGATGGCGCGGCGCAGCTGACTATTCAGGAGCTCGGGTCGATGTTGCGTGATAAACAACGTCCGATCATTCTGGTGCTGAACAACGAAGGGTACACGGTCGAAAGGGCCATCCATGGGCCGGAGCAACGGTATAACGATATTGCGCTCTGGAACTGGACGAACCTTCCTCAGGCGCTGAGTCTCGCGCCTCAGGCCGAGTGCTGGCAGGTGAGTGAGGCGGGCGAGCTGGTGGATGTGCTGGAAAAAGTGGCGCACCACGAGCGGCTTTCGCTGATCGAGGTCATGCTGCCGAAATCCGACATACCGCCGCTGCTGAGCGCGCTCACCAAAGCGCTGGAAGCGCGCAACAGCGCCTGATTACTTATCGTTTCGCCAGGCCATCATCATCGGTTTGCCCGCCAGCAGGAGCCAGGCGGGCAACATCACGATGCAGAGCAGCGGGAACAGCGTCGAATCCGGCACCACAACCGCCGCCATAAACAGGCTCAGCCATGCGTCACGCGTCACCACCAGAACCAGACCCAGAATCGAGCAGGAGACGGTAATTGCCGCCGGAACAGCATCCACATGTTCGTGCAACATCAGCCCCAGCGCCACGCCGACAAAGACTGCCGGGAAAATGCGTCCACCGCGGAAACCGCACGCAGCCGCGACGACCAGCGCCGCCAGTTTGATGACGGCAAACAGCAGATAGTCGGAAACGCTAAATACCTGACTGAATGCCAGCTGCTGCATCTCGTCCAGGCCTTTAAACAGCGTCACCGTCCCGCCGATGGTGCCTAAAATACCGAGGATCAATCCCCCTGTGCCCAGAATCAACACTGGATGCTTGAGTTTATGTACCAGCCGGTGCAGGCGCGGCAGACACCATACCGCGACCATCCCCAGCGCGATGGCAATTGCAACGACGATGGCACCGCTGAAAATATCCGCTATTCGCATCTCTCCGTAGTGGGGCAGAGAGAGGGAAAAGTGGGGATGGAAAAACAGACTGGTTGTTAGCGCGCCCGCCGCCGCGGCCATCAGGGGAGCAAACAGTTTGTCCCAGAGCGGGACATCATTGTTGCTGGTAAGCGTCTGTGAAAAAATCAGCGCGGCAGCGACGGGCGTGCCGAAAAGCGCCCCGATGGTGCCTGCGGAGGCGAGGATCGTCCAGTCCAGCGCACCCACGCGCGGTAAAATGCGTGAGCCCAGGAACACCGCCAGACCAATATTCACCGCCATAATGGGATGCTCGGGTCCGAGGCTGACGCCGCCCGCCAGGCCCACAATTAACGCGATGATCAACCCCGGCAGCGCAGAGGGCGGAACCGGGGCGCCAATCAGCGGCTCCAGCGCCGGGTCCGGTCCGGCGTGGCCGGGACTGAATCGGATCACCAGGCCTACCGCAATACCGGTTAACGTCAGCATCAAAATGATCCACGCTGAAGAATCAGCGGTGATCCCCAGTTTCGCCGGAAGCGCCGTCCATAGCAGGGCTTGCAGCACCGACGCGACTTTCATCACGACAATGAGTACCAGGCTTGACGCCACGCCAATGATGAGCGCCGGAATTGCCAGCAACAGCATGGTTCTGGCTCGCGGGTGGAGCATGATGATTTCCTTGTACAAAACGGTATAACGTTACTCTGCACAATCAGCTTTATGGCAATAGTGCAAAAGGTGCTGAAACGGTAAAGTTATTCTGTGACGAAGATCGATAATCCATGGGCATTCACCTTCCAGTCGTTGTTGTTATCACGCCTTGAATTTACAGTGTCCCAAAGATTTATTCTGACTTTAGCGGAGCAGTAGAAGAATGACAAAGTATGCTTTGGTAGGTGATGTGGGCGGCACGAACGCGCGCCTCGCATTATGCGATGTAAGTAGCGGTGAAATTTCCCGGGCGAAAACCTACTCGGGGCTGGATTATCCCAGCCTTGAGGCCGTTGTCCGCGTCTATCTGGATGAACATCAGGTGAGCGTCGAGGATGGCTGCATTGCCATTGCCTGCCCGATAACTGGCGACTGGGTCGCCATGACCAACCATACCTGGGCATTCTCTATTGCAGAGATGAAAAAGAACCTCGGTTTTGCGCATCTGGAAATCATCAATGACTTCACCGCCGTGTCTATGGCGATCCCGATGCTCAAGCCAGAGCATCTGATCCAGTTCGGCGGCGCTGAACCGGTCGAAGGCAAGCCGATTGCGGTTTACGGTGCCGGTACCGGCCTGGGCGTTTCGCATCTGGTGCATGTTGATCGGCGCTGGGTAAGCCTGCCGGGTGAGGGCGGTCATGTAGACTTTGCGCCAAACAGCGAAGAAGAGGGCATTATTCTCGAAGAGTTACGCGCTGAGATCGGTCACGTCTCTGCCGAGCGCGTCCTGTCTGGACCCGGGCTGGTGAACCTGTACCGTGCAATTGTGAAATCGGACGGACGTCTGCCGGAAAACCTGCAGCCGAAAGACGTCACCGAACGCGCGCTGGCGGACAGCTGCATCGACTGCCGTCGTGCTCTGTCGCTGTTCTGCGTCATCATGGGGCGTTTCGGCGGCAACCTGGCGCTAACGCTGGGCACCTTTGGTGGGGTCTATATTGCGGGCGGGATTGTGCCACGCTTCCTCGACTTCTTTAAAGCTTCAGGTTTCCGCGGTGGGTTTGAAGATAAAGGACGCTTCAGAAGCTACGTGCAGGATATTCCTGTTTATCTTATCGTGCATGATAACCCTGGCCTGCTGGGTTCGGGTGCCCATCTGCGTCAGGTTCTCGGGCAAATCCTCTGACACAGAGCCCTCTCCGCCGGGAGAGGGCGTTTTACAGGTGCATCAACTGACGGAACTCTTTCACCTTGCTGCGGCTCACCGGCACCTGAAAATCCAGATCCTTGAGACGCAAAATATAGGTATTGTTAAACCACGGCTCGATCTCGCGGATCTTATTTAAATTCACGCAGAACGAACGGTGGCAGCGGAAAAAGTGTGCCGACGGCAGCTTGCCACAGAATTCGGTAATGTTCATCGCCATGACAAACGATTCCCGCCGCGTATAGACAAACGTCATCTTCTCATGCGCTTCGGCGTAGTAGATATCATTCACTGGCGTCACGATGATGCGTTCATCCTTGACCAGATTAATGGTGTCGTTTTCCCGTACCGTCGGGCTGGCGGTGACCGGAGCGCTCTGTTGCTGCCATGCGGCCTCCAGCTTTTGCAGCATGCTGACAATCCGCGACTCCTGGTAAGGTTTCAGAATATAGTCAAACGCCTCCAGTTCGAAGGCCTCAACGGCATGCTCTTTCCAGGCGGTAACGAACACAATAAACGGCTTGTGGGCAAACTGATTGATGTTTTGCGCCAGTAAGACGCCGTCCAGCGAAGGAATATTAATATCCAGAAAAATGGCGTCGACCCGGTTATGCTGCAAAAATTTCAGCACGTCCAGCCCATCGTCAAAGATACCCACAATCTCCATCTGACTGTGGGTTTTGATGAGCCAGGTGAGCTCCTGTTGAGCCAGAATTTCATCTTCAACGATAATGACTTTCATATTACTCACCCTGAGGTAACAGTGATGCCGTCGCATGAACAGGGGAGCGTTCATTCGGGACGTAAAAAGCGATTTCAGTGCCGGGTTCAAGACGGTGAATATGCAGCCCATCGCCGTAGAGCAGCTTGACCCTGTGATGCACATTCAGCAGCCCGATTTTATTCCCCGGCATCTCATTAGACTCCACGCGCTGGATGACTTTTGGGTCAATCCCGTGGCCGGTATCGCGCACGGCGATACGCACCCGGTTGCCGCTTTCGGTGATGCTAATGGTAACCACACCTTTGCCTTTACAGGGCTGAATACCGTGAACTATGGCGTTTTCGACCAGCGGCTGGATCAGCAGGCTCGGGATCACGCAGTTGACCTCTTCATCAATATCGTAAATGACCGTCAGTTTGTCGCCAAAGCGCGCCTGCTCGATCGCGATGTAGTCTTTAATCTGATACAGCTCTTTTTTGATGTCGATCTGCTCGTCATCCTTCAACTCAATGTTGTAGCGCAGATAACGCGACAGATTGAAAATCAGCTGGCGCGCGGTGTCCGGATTCAAACGAATCGAAGAGGAGATGGCGTTTAACGCGTTAAACAGGAAATGGGGATTGATTTTGCTCTGCAGCGCGCGCAGTTCTGCCTTATTTGCCATCTCGCGTAACTGTTCCGCCCGGGAGACCTCAAGCTGCGTGGAGATGATCTGCGACAGACCTATCGCCATCTCCTGCAGCGTTGAGGTGATCTGATGCGCGTGACAGTAATAAATTTTCAGCGTGCCCGTCACCACGCCTTTCTCCCAAAGCGGGATCACCAGCATAGAGTGGATCTCCGGCGTTCGGTGGGCTTCATCATTGTTTTTAATAATGATTTTACCGTAGTTAATCGCTTGTCTGGTGGTCGGGCTTATCGTGTCATCATTGTCGCGGTAGTTGTGCTCGCCAACGCCGACGTAAGCCAGCACGTGGTCAATATTGGTGATAGCGACGGCATCCGCGTGAATGTCGTGGCGAATAATCTCGCAGACTTGACGCAGCGACTCCGCGTTAACGTGGCGGAAAAGCGGCAGCGTTTTGTTGGCGATATCCAGCGCCAGCTTGGCCTGGCGAGCGGCACTGGCCTCTTTTTCCCCTTCCACACTCTGCACCAGCAGCACGATAAAACCGATGCACACGCTACCCAGAATCATAGGGATACCGATTTTCGAGACGATATCCAGCCCCAGCGCGGTCGTGGGAGCCCAGACGACAACCAGGATCATGGTCAGCGTTTCGCACACCATGCCTGCGAGGATCCCGGCGCGCCAGCGCTGCTTTTTCGGGATTTTACGGCTGATCCAGCCGGATAGTACCCCGGCGATAATGCTGGTGATAAAGCACGGCACCGCCGTGACGCCGCCGATATCAATCAGGTAGCGATGGGTTCCGGCAATCACGCCGGTGATGACACCTACCCACGGACCAAACAAAATTCCGCCAGACATGACGGCGATAATCCGCACGTTAACCAGCGAGCCCTCTACCGGCACGCCGGACCAGGTGCTGAACAGCGCAAAGAGCGAAAAGATAGCGGTGACGGCCAGCAGTTCTTTCGGCGAGTGAGCAGATTTATGCAACAGCTCGCGAAACAGGCGAATGCGAATAAGGAAGAACAGGCAAATCAGCATTAATGCTGCGCGATCAAAAACCGCCAGCAGCATAGTGAATATTTCGTGCACGAGCAGACCTGGGAAAACGGGAAAGAACCATGATAAAAAACCTGGGGCATATTGACCAGCTATCCGTCAGGTTTATCAAATGAGGAAAAACCCTGTTTTAGAAAGGGGATTATCGAATGAGGATTGATACCTCCCGATTCTTTCCTGCTGTCGCATCGTCCGGTAACTGTTTTGATATCATTGTGTTAAACAATAGATAACGGAAAGCCGATATGAGTCCCCCTCCTTCCGCTTTAAGGCGTACCCGTGTTCCGGTTTTCATGGGGTTCTCTTTTTTTTCATTTCCCTCTCGACAGCGTGATTTTTTTCAGGTTATTTTCTAAGCATGTCACATCAGTGGCAGCGTCGCTCGGACGGTCCGGGCGCTAACGTTAATCTGAGGAATCTATGGCTGAATTCAGTCCTGAACGCCGTTTTACGCGTATCGATCGTCTCCCCCCTTATGTTTTCAATATCACCGCTGAACTGAAAATGGCTGCGCGTCGGCGCGGCGAAGACATCATTGATTTCAGCATGGGCAACCCTGACGGCCCCACGCCACCGCATATCGTTGAGAAGCTCTGCGCGGTTGCCCAGCGTCCGGATACGCACGGCTACTCAACCTCGCGCGGTATTCCCAGATTACGCCGCGCGATCTCGCGCTGGTATCAGGATCGTTATCAGGTTGATATCGATCCTGAGAGTGAAGCCATTGTGACCATCGGCTCGAAAGAGGGGCTGGCGCACCTGATGCTGGCCACGCTGGATCACGGTGATACGGTACTGGTTCCCAATCCGAGTTACCCAATCCATATTTACGGCGCGGTGATAGCCGGGGCGCAGGTACGTTCTGTACCGCTGGTGGAAGGCGTCGATTTCTTCAACGAACTGGAGCGCGCAATTCGCGAAAGCTATCCGAAACCCAAGATGATGATCCTGGGTTTCCCGTCCAACCCGACGGCGCAGTGTGTGGAGCTCGATTTCTTTGAGAAGGTTGTGGCCCTGGCTAAGCGTTATGACGTGCTGGTGGTACATGATTTGGCGTATGCGGATATCGTCTATGACGGCTGGAAAGCGCCTTCAATCATGCAGGTACCGGGGGCGCGTGACGTGGCGGTAGAATTCTTTACCCTGTCGAAAAGCTACAACATGGCGGGCTGGCGTATTGGTTTTATGGTGGGTAACAAAACGCTGGTGAGTGCGCTGGCGCGAATCAAGAGCTATCACGATTACGGCACCTTTACGCCGCTACAGGTTGCCGCTATTGCGGCGCTTGAAGGCGATCAGCAATGCGTTCACGACATTGCAGCCCAGTATAAACGCCGCCGCGACGTGCTGGTAAAAGGGTTACATGAAGCGGGCTGGATGGTGGAAATGCCGAAAGCGTCCATGTACGTCTGGGCGAAAATTCCGGAGCCGTATGCGGCAATGGGATCGCTTGAGTTTGCTAAAAAACTGCTGCAGGACGCGAAGGTGTGTGTTTCACCGGGCATTGGCTTTGGTGATTACGGTGACACCCATGTGCGCTTTGCTTTAATCGAAAATAGCGACCGTATTCGTCAGGCGGTGAGGGGCATCAAGAGTATGTTCCGGGCCGATGGCCTGCTCTCAACAAAGAGCGTCTCCGAACACCCCGCATCATCATGACATAAAAAGACAGGAGCCTATGGCTCCTGTCTTTTTGACTGCATGTTCTTCACTAGATCATCAGGGCAAAGGTTCCGGCCCAGACTAAAACGATCACCGAAATGCCCATAAAGAAATATTTCACGTTTCATCGCTCCGCGTATCTTGTGGTACGCATTTTAAAACAGAGTCCAACTGAGTATAGAGAACTGAAATCCGGCCAAAACGGAAATGAGAATTTTCCCGCTATGCCGCCGACTCCAGCTCAGAATTCTGTGCTTTCCTGTAGCCAGACGGCGCTAATGTACGCCTAAAAAAGAGGGGTGACAAGAGAGATTTTTTTAAATAATTTCCGACACTTACGGGTGTCGTGGAACGGCGACAGTTTGATTTCGCAAGGCAATAAATTCACTTTGAGCGACGTGACGAAAAACCGTTACACGGGGTTATTACAGGTGATTGAAAAGGTTAGTTTCTTATCGAAACTAACCGTCGCGCGGGACTTAAATATAGAGCGAGGCTTCGCCAAGTGGGCGCGTTTTGAAACGGCGATGCATCCAGAGATATTGCTCTGGCGCGCGCATGATTTCAGTTTCGATGACCTTGTTGATAAACGCTGCGGCTTCGCATTCGTTTTCCGGATAGTTGGCCATTTCAGGAGAGATGTGCAGACGATAGCCTGATTTATCCGCTTTTCTCACCATCGTCACGGTCAGCATGGCGGCGCCTGACAACCGCGAAATCACAAAGGTACCGTTGGTTGTCGCCACGTCTTTAACGGCAAAGAAGGGGGCAAAGCTGCTGCCTTTACGTCCATAATCCTGGTCAGGGGCAAACCAGACGGCTTCACCTTTCTTCAGGGCACCGACCATTCCACGCAGATTATTACGGCTGATCATCGCTTTATTGGAACGCATGCGGCCGCGCGTCTGTACCCACTCCATTACCGGGCTATTGTGCGGTCTGTAGGTCGCCATCATTGGCTGGCAAAGACCCATCACCCGGCCACCCAACTCCAGCGACATAAAGTGAACGCCCACAACCATCACACCGCGGTTTTGCAACTGCGCGCGTTTAAGGTTGTCCAGCCCTTCGACATCAAACCACTTGCGGACGCGTTCATCCGACCAGAACCAGGCCATACCGGTTTCGAGCAGCGCCATACCGATAGATTTAAAGTTTTCAGAGATCAATTTTTCGCGCTCTTCAGCATTGTACTGAGGAAAGCAAAGCTCGATGTTTTTGCGCGCGATGGCTTCGCGACGTTTCAGGAAATAGCGAGAGGCGCTGCCCAGTTTCGACCCCAGCAAACGCAGCACAGGGTAGGGAAGTTGCACCAGCAGCCAGAGTACGCCAAGACCAAACCATGTAAACCAGTAACGCGGGTGTAAAAACGCACGTTCAAATTTGGATTGAGACAAGATAGTAAAACCTATGTGAAGCCTGTAAAGGTAGCGCAGCGTGTGCGATACGACGTGCCATTAAGACCGTTCTTCAAGGTGATGGTTTCAGGCTTTACCGAACTTTACGGCGTTGCCTGACCACTGCTGATTTGGGTGGGCGGCGTAATGTAGCACCGTTATACGTTATGTGCTATTACTCGTTTTTGATTAAAAAAGCGGCAGCCAAGGAGGTGGTTGATTTTACAGTTTTTATAGGCAGTCAGTCATGAGAACACCTTCCACCTGAGTCGGGCAGGAAGCCTCTTCGAGAGAGGATGGATTAAAAGCGCTATTTTTTTGTGGCAGATTCCGTATTCAAATTTTTTTTTACCTCTTCGTTTAATAAATAAGAATTTTCTTTGTGAAAGTTCTTATTTATTATTCATCCAATGAATGGAGCGCCTGAGTCCATAATTTATTCATCTTTCCTTTTATCGAGTCTAAAGCAGTTCTCTCCTGTGTTTTTGATATAGTGCTGTGATGCAAATCAAAACAATATTGTTTTTTTAGCATCTGACTGGCTGCAACCTCTTTTACGATACAAATATTTGTTTTACAGAAAAAGAGGGTGATGCTGCCAACTTACTGATTTAGTGTATGATGGTGTTTTTGAGGTGCTCCAGTGGCTTCTGTTTCTATCAGCTGTCCCTCCTGTTCAGCTACTGACGGGGTGGTGCGTAACGGCAAAAGCACTGCCGGACATCAGCGCTATCTCTGCTCTCACTGCCGTAAAACATGGCAACTGCAGTTCACTTACACCGCTTCTCAACCCGGTACGCACCAGAAAATCATTGATATGGCCATGAATGGCGTTGGATGCCGGGCAACCGCCCGCATTATGGGCGTTGGCCTCAACACGATTTTCCGCCATTTAAAAAACTCAGGCCGCAGTCGGTAACCTCGCGCATACAGCCGGGCAGTGACGTCATCGTCTGCGCGGAAATGGACGAACAGTGGGGATACGTCGGGGCTAAATCGCGCCAGCGCTGGCTGTTTTACGCGTATGACAGGCTCCGGAAGACGGTTGTTGCGCACGTATTCGGTGAACGCACTATGGCGACGCTGGGGCGTCTTATGAGCCTGCTGTCACCCTTTGACGTGGTGATATGGATGACGGATGGCTGGCCGCTGTATGAATCCCGCCTGAAGGGAAAGCTGCACGTAATCAGCAAGCGATATACGCAGCGAATTGAGCGGCATAACCTGAATCTGAGGCAGCACCTGGCACGGCTGGGACGGAAGTCGCTGTCGTTCTCAAAATCGGTGGAGCTGCATGACAAAGTCATCGGGCATTATCTGAACATAAAACACTATCAATAAGTTGGAGTCATTACCATGTCTGACAGTTTTCAGAATGAAGTGCCTAAGGCACGTATTAACCTGAAGCTTGACCTGCATACTGGCGGAGCAAGCAAGAAAATGGAATTACCCTTAAAACTGCTTGTTGCCGGTGATTTCAGTAATGGTCAGGATGCTGCGCCAATATCTGAGCGTGAAAAAGTTAACATCACCAAAAATAATTTCGACAGTGTTCTTTCCGAATATTCCCCAAAAGTTAATCTGAGCGTCAAAAACACCCTGTCAGATGATGGTGGTGAGGACAATATTGAGCTGACTTTCCAGAGCATGAAAGATTTCACGCCAGAGCAGGTGGCTGCCCAGATACCACAGCTGAAGGCGATGCTGGCGATGCGCAACTTACTCCGCGATCTTAAGGCCAACCTGTTGGATAACCAGACTTTCCGAAAAGAGCTGGAAAAAATCGTTCTTGACCAGTCGCTTAGCGCTGAATTGCGCAATGAATTATCCGCACTGGCACCCAAAAAAGCTTAACCATCACGATGTTTTAACGGATTAATCAAGGAATGCTCATGTCTGTACAAAATAATATTGCTGGCGGTGAAAGCATGGTGCTGGAACGTCCTGCTGCGGGTGGGGTTTACGCCTCCCTGTTTGAGAAAATCAACTTAAGTCCCGTCTCTGAATTGAGCGCCCTGGATATCTGGCAGGACGCGCAGGCGATGTCGGATGCGACCGCTGATGAACGTCTGACGGCAGGTATGCAGGTCTTCCTGGAATGTCTGACCAAAGCCGGTGCGAAAGTCGAAAAACTGGATAAAAGCCTGATTGATCACCACATTGCTGAACTCGATTACCAGATCAGCCGTCAGCTGGACGCGGTAATGCACCATGAGGAGTTTCAGGCAGTTGAAGGTCTGTGGCGCGGAGTGAAGTCGCTGATTGATAAAACAGATTTTCGCCAGAACGTGAAAATTGAGTTGCTGAGTATGTCTAAAGAAGACCTGCGTCAGGACTTCGAAGACAGCCCGGAAATCATCCAGAGTGGTCTGTATAAACACACCTATATTGATGAATATGACACCCCAGGCGGCGAGCCAATTGCGGCACTGATTTCCGCATACGAGTTCGATGCTTCAGCGCAGGATGTCGCGCTGCTGCGCAACATCTCTAAAGTATCCGCTGCTGCGCACATGCCGTTTATCGGCTCTGCAGGTCCAAAATTCTTCCTTAAAGAGTCCATGGAAGACGTCGCTGCGATAAAAGATATTGGTAACTATTTTGACCGCGCAGAGTACATCAAGTGGAAATCGTTCCGCGATACCGACGACGCTCGCTATATCGGCCTGGTCATGCCGCGCGTACTGGGACGTTTACCGTACGGACCAGATACCGTTCCCGTTCGCAGCTTCAATTATGTCGAAGAGGTCAAAGGTCCGGATCACGACAAATACCTGTGGACGAATGCCTCGTTTGCCTTTGCTTCCAACATGGTGCGTAGCTTTATCAATAATGGCTGGTGCGTACAGATTCGGGGTCCGCAGGCCGGTGGTGCGGTTCAGGACTTGCCTATCCATCTTTACGATCTCGGTACCGGTAATCAGGTAAAAATCCCGAGTGAGGTCATGATCCCCGAAACCCGCGAATTTGAGTTTGCGAATCTGGGCTTCATTCCTTTGTCCTACTACAAAAACCGCGACTATGCCTGCTTTTTCTCGGCTAACTCAAGCCAGAAACCGGCGCTGTATGACACCGCAGATGCAACGGCTAACAGCCGCATCAACGCGCGTCTGCCGTATATCTTCCTGCTGTCGCGTATCGCCCATTACCTGAAGCTGATTCAGCGCGAAAACATCGGTACCACGAAGGATCGCCGTCTGCTTGAACTGGAGCTGAATACCTGGGTTCGCAGTCTGGTCACTGAAATGACCGATCCGGGCGATGAACTGCAGGCGTCTCACCCGCTGCGTGATGCGAAAGTGGTTGTCGAAGATATTGAAGACAACCCGGGCTTCTTCCGCGTGAAGCTGTACGCGATCCCTCACTTCCAGGTCGAAGGCATGGACGTCAACCTGTCACTGGTTTCCCAGATGCCGAAGGCGAAATCGTAAGGCGAGGGGTAATCAGGGATGAAAATTTACCGCCCACTTTGGGAGGATGGGGCCGCTCTGGCCCCGCAACAATTCCAGCAGCAAGCTCGCTGGGATGAAAACGTTGCCTACATGGTCGCTGGGATGGTTATTTCTCATCCCTGGGGGGTGATTGCTGCAGAGTTTGATGATGCCGCGCTTGCGCTTGCGCGTCTGAATGCTATCCGTCTGGTGGTGCGTTTCCAGGACGGCACGATTGTTGATACGGATCTGGCGGATAATCTTCCCCCGGTCTGTGATTTATCAGCCGCAAATGGCTCTGAGACAGTTGAGGTGGTAGCCGCATTGCCGCTGCTGAGCGCCAGTGGTGGTAACCTTGATAACGGACAGGACAGTGAACGCCCGCGTCGCTGGAAAGCAGAGCGTGTGGTAGTCCAGGAACTGGCCGGGTATGAAAGGGGGGAACTGGCTATTCTACGTAATGCCATCA
Source organism: Enterobacter kobei (assembly GCF_001729765.1). Classification (NCBI taxonomy): domain Bacteria; kingdom Pseudomonadati; phylum Pseudomonadota; class Gammaproteobacteria; order Enterobacterales; family Enterobacteriaceae; genus Enterobacter; species Enterobacter kobei. The sequence goes on along the minus strand of NZ_CP017181.1, from coordinate 3,333,736 downwards.
CTCTGCGTTTGTCCACTCAAGAAAATACCGCATACCGGACTATACCGCCCTGCGTGATGAGCTGAGTAAGCTCACCCATCCGGCGCGTCCAGACGTTAACTGGCGGCATGTCGAAAAACTTTGTCTTTCACTGTTTGAGCAGAACGGCGTGGAGCTTCAGACGCTGGCCTGGTACACGCTGGCTCGGACGCAGCTGGCCGGATTATTCGGGCTCAATGAAGGTCTGGCGATACTGGAGGCGCTGATTAGTCATCAGTGGGGGGCGATGTGGCCACAGCCGGTTCATGCCCGCATGGAAATCCTCAGCAGCCTGAGTCAGCGTCTGCAGCAACGGATGCGCTCGCTCCCGCTCAATTACAGCGACCTCAGCCAGCTGTACCAGGCTGAGCAACGGCTCACCGCGCTGGGGGAGGTGCTGCAGCGCCTGGAGCTTAAGCATCATAGCCAGCTGGATACGTTGCGTACCCTGATGCACAACAGTGCTGTCCGGCTGGAAAACAGCGAGGGAGCAACCGTCTCTGCCAGTAGTCCTGTTGAAGAAGATAACGCCCGGAACGAAGCAGTAAAATGGGTGTATGTCGCACAGTCGGAGTACCCGGCGAATGTTGACGTTCAGACGGCAATACCCGGTCAGATGAAAAAGTGGAAATCTTTCGTCGCCGGCATGGGGACCATGCTGGTGATAAGCGCACTTGCATTATGGGGGTGGCAGTATCTTCACCGTACTGACCCGCTACAGGCTCAGCTTGCAGCCTCATTGTCACCTTTGCCTGCACCTCTGTCACCTGAACAGCTTAAAACGTTGCGCCAGCAATCTTCGTTACCGAAAACAGCGATCGCGCAAACGCAGCAGCAACTTGCCCTGCTGGATAAATTGCCTCTCGACTGGAGTATGACTTACAGCCGAAAACTCACGGAACAGGCTGAGATGTTGTGGCCGGAGCAGGCTAAGCCTCTGGTTCAGCAGTGGCAGCAGCAACGGAATGCCGCGGCGTTACCAACAGAACAACTGAACGGCTGGCATCAGGGGATGGCAACGCTGGAGAAGTTGAGTCACCGCCTGAACGGTCTGGATGAGCAGAAGGGGAAATACATGACCGTCAGTGAGCTGAAGTCAGTGGTTTTTTCCGCTATGCAGTCATTTAATCAATCGATACCGGCTGAAGAACAGCTCCGACGACTGTCGCAGTATCCTGCTGGAAATGTACTTCCTGAAGGGGAGAAGACTCAACTTGAGCTGCATTTAAAACAACTGGCAACGCGTTATGCTCAAATAAAACAGGACGCCTCTGTTCAATGAGTTGATGGGGCGAAATTGGCTGAAAAAAGAGAGAAAGGTCAAAGTGTCCCCTGCAGGAATCGAACCTGCAACTAGCCCTTAGGAGGGGCTCGTTATATCCATTTAACTAAGGGGACGAGGCGGCACGAGTATAGCGTTATTTACACTTTGCGTTAAGCGCATCGCCGCCTGACTGCTCAAAGAGTCACCATTCAGCCCGTTTTTTTTGCCGAATTGCCCTCATTCTCCTGCGCCTTTAGCTCAGCTTTGCGTTTGTTAGACATGTCGTTACGGATTTGTGCATGGCTTAACAGCGCGAAGATAAACGTTCCGCCGCAGATATTCCCGGCCAGAGTCGGAAGGGCGAACGGCCAGAAAAAATCAGTCCAGTGAAGCGTACCATTAAAGACCAGATAAAGTATTTCAACGGTACCGACCACAATATGCGTGGTGTCCGCCAGGGCAATCAGCCAGGTCATCAGTATGATCACCACAATTTTGGCGCTGCCTGCGGAAGGAAACATCCACACCATCGTGGCGATAATCCAGCCGGAGATGATGGCGTTTGCGAACATTTCGGCCGGCGTGTTTTTCATCACGTCCATGCCAATTTTCACAAACGCATCCCGGGTAGGTTCATCAAAGATCGGCATATATTCAAACGCCCAGGCGGCGATACCCGTGCCTATAATGTTACCCAGCAGGACCACGCCCCACAAACGCAACAATAAACCGAAATTGCCGAGGGTTGGATTTTGCATCACTGGCAGAACGGCAGTCACCGTGTTTTCAGTAAACAGCTGCTGGCGGGCCATGATGACAATAATAAAGCCGAAGGTATAGCCGAGGTTCTCCAGTAAAAAACCGCCGGGGACACCCTCAAGTTGAACATGAAATATCCCTTTTGCGAGCAGTGACGCGCCCATTGACAGTCCCGCAGCGATGGCTGACCAGAAGAGGGCCATGGCATCGCGCTCCATCTCCTTTTCGCCATCCTGGCGTATATGTTCGTGAATTGCCATCGCGCGGGAGGGGAGGCGATCTTCATCAACTTCTATCTTCTCGCCGCGCGCTTTCTCCTCGCTCTCAATTTCAATATCCTCTTTGCTCTCTGCAATTTTGTCTTCACCCACTTCTTTCATAACGGCTCCCGGAGGTTGATCTTTCTTTTAAGCGTAGCGGCTTTTATCAGGATGCCTGTGGGGATGCTCTTAAATTGGCGGCAATGACAACAAAGGTGAGACATCTCTTTCAAAGGCATTATAAAATTGCCAGCGAAACGAATTCCAAAAGCCAGGCTATGCTGAGATCAGAGCCACGGTGTTTATTGCCCGTGCTTGTGCTCATAGACATCGGTAAACGTGCTGTTACAATCACTTGCACGTTTACAGACGGAGCGCCAGATGCTTCGTTACGGATGGCAATCAACGATAGCCATACTGAACAGGGAGATATTTATGAAACTTCGGCTGTCGGCGCTTGCGCTGGGCATGACGATGCTTGTGGGCTGCGCCAGCTCCGGGGAGCAAACGGGACGCTCCGATCCTCTCGAAGGATTTAACCGCTCCATGTATAGCTTCAACTACAACGTGCTGGATCCGTATGTGGTTCGGCCGGTGGCAGTGGCATGGCGCGATTATGTTCCACAGCCTGCGCGTAATGGGCTAAGCAATTTTACCAGCAACCTCGAAGAGCCCGCGGTTATGGTGAACTACTTCCTGCAGGGTAACCCGTATCAGGGGATGGTGCACTTTACCCGCTTCTTCCTGAACTCCATTCTGGGGATGGGCGGCTTTATTGACGTCGCAGGCATGGCGAACCCGAAACTGCAGCGTGAACAACCGCACCGCTTCGGCAGCACCCTGGGGCATTATGGCGTAGGTTATGGTCCGTATGTCCACCTGCCGTTCTATGGCAGCTTCACCGTGCGTGATGATGGTGGCGATATGGTCGATACGTTGTATCCGGTCCTGTCGTGGCTGACCTGGCCGCTGTCGGTGGGTAAATGGACGGTGGAAGGGATTGAAACCCGCGCGCAACTGCTCGACTCAGACGGTCTGCTGCGCCAGTCTTCCGATCCTTACATTATGGTGCGTGAAGCATACTTCCAGAATCACGATTTTATTGCCAACGGTGGCAAGCTGAAGCCGGAGGAGAATCCAAACGCGAAGGCTATCGAAAACGAACTCAAAGATATCGATTCGGAATAAATAAAAAAGGTGAGCGATGCTCACCTTTTTCGATTTCAGTGCGCTTAGAACGCGTAGTTAAAGTTCGTACCGAACAGCCAGGCTTTACCTTCAGAGGTAAACTCGTACGGACCTTCCTGGAACGTCACTTTCTGACCGTGCATATAAGATACGCCCGCATCGATGGACGCATTCTCGTTGAACGCATATGTCGCACCAGCACTTAACCAGAAGCGGTCCTGATCCGGAATGGAAATGGAACGTTTGTCTGCCGGAACCGGGCTGTCGTCAAATGCGATACCGGAGCGGAAAGTCCAGTTTTTATCGTAGTAGTAGGTGGTACCCAACGCAATACGATAGGCGTCGTGGAAGCTTTCATCCTTATAGAACAGCGTTTGACCATTGTTGCCGGTTGCTTTCAGCTCCTGGAACTGGCTCCAGCTGGTGTAGGCCAGGCTATAGTGAATAGCCCATTGTGGTGCCACGCGGTTGTAACCGGAGACTTCCCACATTTCTGGTAAATGCAGCGACAGTGAACCTGGAACTGTCTGGTTTGAAGTACCCCATGGAATGGTGGTACCCGCGCCTGGAACCAGGTTGTTGACTGGCGCCAGGATGCCGCTCTTGTAATCGCCGTCGAAGTCAATTTTCACTTCGGAACGATAGGTCAGGCCCCAACGGTTGTTTTTGTCCAGCTCATACAGGATACCGGCGTTCCAGCCATAGCCCCACTCATCACCTTTCAGGCTGGCAATTTTATTGCTGTTTTTCGGCAGGCTGGCAGTCTGCTCGCCGGAGTAACGCTCAATTTTTGCATCAGCGTAGACGGCATCAAAGCCCAGACCAAAGCTCCAGCTGTCGTTCAGACGATAAGCACCGCTCAGGTTCAGGTTCAGCGTCGTAAGATCGGTTTTACCGCCGTATTCACCTGCCGGATAGTTGTTATTGAATTCAGTTGCAAGGCCGTAGTTGGACGTGACGGACGCCCCCCAGCCAAATTGCTCATTAATAGGTGCAACGAAGTGCAGGTTGGGTACCCATGCGGTCGGGGCAATATTGTCCGCTTTCAGGCTCGCACCTGTGTAAGGCGACTTGCCAGAAATGTTGACATCAGGATCGATATATACCGCACCCGCAGAGAAGGTCGGGCGATCGAACATCATGATCAGTGCAGGGTTACGGCTGGCGTTACCTGCATCATCAGCAATTGCACCTTCCCCAGAATACGCGCGGCCAAGGCCAGAGGAAGAAAATTCGTTTAACTGAAAGCCCGCTGACCAGGCGGAAGTGGAGACGATTGCCACTGCGACTGCCAGCGCAGTCTTGTTGAACAGGGTTTTCTGGCTCATGACCATAACCTCATTGAGTTATTTTTATTCAATAATTGTTACATACCGTAACAGGAGCGCGAAGTGTAGGGTCTGAGGTTTGACAGACAAATCAGACCAGTGGCCAGAGTATAGGTCTGACCAGCTGGGATGTTGCAAGTTTGTTTATTAATATTTTCAAACATGTTTCATGAAACGAGATCTGGTTGGCAAAAATGTGACCATCGCGACTCAGTCAAAAGGGTGGTTTTTGTTTTAGATCATTTTTTAGTGTGATATTGGTCACTTATCCGATTTTGCGCCATTAACGGCTGGAGAGAGCCTGCGCCGGGGCGTAAAATAGCAGCATCGTGTTTATCTCGCGCGCTGCGCGAATACAGAGGAAATTGAGCTATGAGTAAATGCAGTGCTGATGAAACCCCGGTTTGCTGCTGTATGGATGTTGGCACCATCATGGACAACTCCGATTGCACAGCGTCTTACAGCCGTGTGTTCACCAACCGCGCTGAAGCGGAAGAAACCCTGTCCGCGCTGAGCAAGCGTGCGCGTGATGTTGAATCCGATCCGTGCGAAATCAAATCTACCTTCACCGAGGTGGACGGCGGCGTGAAGCTGGATATTGACTTCGTGTTTGCCTGCGAAGCAGAAACGCTGATTTTCCAGCTGGGCCTGCGTTAATTCCTGCGGGCTGGTGCCCTCACCCCGACCCTCTCCCACGGGAGAGGGTGCAAACACTAAAAACGGTAACCTACGGGTTACCGTTTTGCTTTTACCTCGGGGCATTTTCTTTTTCTTCTCTGTGTCTTACCTCGCACTTTTTCGTTTCCCCAATTGGCTGAATGTAAAAAAATGGTTAAGACTATTATCAGGTCAGACCACTTAACGTTTGCGTCAATTTTTTACAGGGGAGTGTTATGAGTCAGGCATTACCGCTTATTACCCGTCAGGGCGATCGCATTGCCATTGTCAGTGGTTTGCGTACGCCGTTTGCGCGTCAGGCAACGGCGTTTCATGGCATACCGGCTGTCGATCTGGGGAAAATGGTGGTGGGGGAGATGCTGGCTCGCAGCGAAATTCCGCCTGAGGTCATTGAACAGCTGGTTTTCGGCCAGGTGGTTCAGATGCCTGAAGCTCCCAATATTGCGCGAGAAATTGTCCTCGGCACCGGGATGAGCGTTCATACGGATGCCTATAGTGTCAGTCGCGCCTGTGCGACCAGTTTCCAGGCGGTGGCTAACGTGGCGGAAAGCCTCATGGCGGGCACCATTCGCGCCGGGATCGCCGGAGGCGCCGATTCCTCTTCGGTACTGCCTATTGGCGTCAGTAAAAAGCTGGCCCGTATTCTGGTGGATGCAAACAAAGCCCGCACGACCGGTCAGAAGCTCAAACTCTTCTCGCGTTTACGTCTGCGCGACCTGATGCCTGTACCCCCTGCTGTCGCAGAATATTCTACCGGCCTGCGCATGGGCGATACCGCGGAACAGATGGCGAAAACCTACGGCATTACCCGTGAGCAGCAGGACGCGCTGGCGCATCGTTCACATCAGCTGGCGGCGAAAGCCTGGTCAGAGGGCAAGCTCACCGACGAGGTGATGACCGCTTACACGCCTCCTTATCGGGAACCTCTGGTTGAAGACAACAATATCCGCGGTACCTCGACGCTGGCGGATTACGCCAAACTGCGTCCGGCGTTCGACCGTAAACATGGCACCGTGACTGCGGCCAACAGTACACCGTTGACGGATGGGGCAGCCGCCGTGATCCTTATGACCGAATCCCGCGCGAAAGAGCTGGGCATCACCCCTCTGGGCTATTTGCGCAGCTATGCCTTCACCGCCATTGATGTCTGGCAGGACATGTTGTTAGGTCCAGCCTGGTCCACGCCGCTGGCACTGGATCGCGCAGGGCTGACGCTGGCTGATTTAACCCTGATTGATATGCACGAAGCCTTCGCCGCACAAACCCTGGCAAACGTACAGCTGCTGGCAAGCGAGCGTTTTGCACGTGATGTGCTGGGGCGCGCCCATGCCACGGGTGAAGTGGATCAAAGCAAATTCAACGTGCTGGGTGGTTCGATTGCCTATGGTCATCCGTTTGCGGCGACTGGGGCGAGGATGATTACTCAGACATTACACGAGCTACGTCGCCGCGGTGGCGGGTTTGGCCTGGTGACCGCCTGTGCGGCGGGTGGCCTGGGTGCTGCAATGGTTCTGGAGGCTGAATAATGGAAATGACATCTGCATTTAACCTGACGGTTCGCCTCGATAATGTCGCCGTAATCGCCATTGATGTGCCTGACGAAAAAATGAATACCCTGAAGGCGGAGTTTGGCACTCAGGTTCGCGCGATGCTCAGGCAGATCCGCGAAAACAAGGCCATTCGCGGTCTGGTGTTTATCTCGGCCAAGCCGGATAACTTTATTGCCGGGGCCGACATTAACATGATCGCCCGGGCGCAAAGCGCGCAGGAAGCGGAAGATCTTGCGCGTCAGGGGCAGCAGGTAATGGCCGAGATCAACGCGCTGCCGATCCCGGTGATTGCCGCGATCCACGGTGCTTGTTTGGGTGGTGGACTGGAGCTGGCGCTGGCCTGCCACAGCCGCATTTGTACTGACGATGCGAAAACCGTTCTGGGCCTGCCGGAAGTGCAATTAGGTCTCCTGCCTGGTTCTGGTGGCACGCAGCGTCTGCCGCGCCTGGTAGGGGTTAGCACCGCGCTGGAAATGATTCTCACCGGCAAGCAGCTGCGCGCCCGTCAGGCGCTGAAAGCCGGTCTGGTTGACGATGTCGTTCCCCACGCGATTTTACTGGAAGCTGCTGTAGAACTGGCGCTGAAAGGTCGCCAGCCAAAACGTCCTCTTCCGGTGCGAGAGCGTGTGCTGGCGGGTCCTCTGGGAAGGACGATCCTGTTCAACATGGTGGGCAAAAAGACCGAACAAAAAACCAAAGGCAACTACCCGGCGGCGAAACGAATCCTGGAGGTGATTGAAACCGGGTTATCTCAGGGAAGCAGTAGCGGCTATGCCGCTGAAGCCAAAGCCTTTGGCGAGCTGGCGATGACGCCGCAGTCACGGGCGCTGCGCAGCATCTTCTTCGCCAGCACAGAGGTGAAAAAAGATCCGGGCAGCGAGGCTGAGCCTGCTCCGCTGCGTGCAATTGGCGTGCTCGGGGGTGGACTGATGGGCGGCGGCATTTCTTTCGTTACCGCAAGTAAAGGGAAACTGCCGGTACGCATCAAAGACATTAACCCTAAGGGAATCAACCACGCGCTGCAGTACAGCTGGCAGAACCTTGATCAAAAGGTCAAGCGCCGCCATATCAAGGCAAGCGAGCGTGATAAAACCCTGGCGATGATCTCCGGCACGACGGACTACAGCGGTTTTGCGCATCGCGATCTGGTGATTGAAGCCGTATTTGAAGATCTGGCGCTCAAGCAGCAGATGGTGGCGGACGTTGAACAGCATTGCGCGCCGCATACCATTTTTGCCTCGAATACGTCGTCATTACCCATCGGCGATATCGCAGCGAAAGCCGCGCGTCCTGAGCAGGTGATTGGTCTGCACTTTTTCAGCCCGGTAGAAAAAATGCCGCTGGTGGAGGTGATCCCTCACGCCACAACCAGCCCGCAAACCATCGCTACCGTGGTGAAGCTGGCGAAAAAACAGGGCAAAACCCCCATCGTGGTTGCGGACAAAGCCGGTTTCTACGTCAACCGTATTCTGGCGCCGTACATCAACGAAGCGATGCGGCTGCTGACGGAAGGGGAGAAGATTGAGCACGTCGATGAGGCACTGGTAAAGTTTGGCTTCCCCGTTGGTCCTATCCAACTTTTGGATGAGGTGGGAATAGACACCGGCACTAAAATTATACCTGTACTGGAAGCCGCTTATGGCGATCGTTTTGCGCCGCCTGCAAATATTGTTTCTGCAATTTTGAAGGACGATCGCAAAGGCAGAAAAAATGAACGCGGTTTCTATCTTTACGGCGCGAAAGGGCGTAAAAGCAAGAAACAGGTCGACCCTTCTGTTTATGGGCTTATCCCGACCTCAGGTCAGGGGAGACTCTCCGCCGTTCAGTGTGCTGAACGTTGTGTGATGATGATGCTCAATGAAGCGGCACGCTGCTTTGGTGAGCAGGTGATCAAGAGCGCACGGGATGGCGACATCGGCGCCGTATTTGGTATTGGTTTCCCGCCGTTCCTTGGCGGCCCGTTCCGTTACATGGATACACTCGGCGCGGGTGAAGTGGTGGCTATTTTGCAACGTCTGGCAACGCAATATGGCCCGCGGTTTACACCGTGTGACGAATTATTGCAGATGGCGGAACGGGGCCAGACATTTTGGCCTGCAAGGGAAACTGTCCTCGTAAGCTGAGGTCAAAGAAGGGTAAATCCCGACGTGAATGAACCTGTTCTGGCGATTTTGTAAACAGAGATTGACTATACTTACGCCATTGAGGTAAAAAACAGCGTTTCATTCACCGAATGGATCAGGCACAATGCCCGGCCATCGGGTTTTCTACCTCAGAGCATTTATCGCGGGTAGTCAACGCCGGTGATTCTGGTTAACAAAAGCGGTGCAATATGCAAGTTTTTATCATGCGTCACGGCGACGCGGCACTCGATGCCGCCAGTGACTCAGTACGTCCTTTAACAGTCTGTGGTTGCGACGAATCTCGTCTGATGGCAACCTGGCTTAAAGGCCAAAAAGTGGATATCGAACGCGTTCTGGTGAGTCCGTTCCTGCGTGCTGAACAGACGCTGGACGTGGTAGGGGAGTGTATGAACCTGCCATCCAGTGTCGATGTTCTTCCTGAACTGACGCCATGCGGTGATGTCGGCCTTGTCAGCGCCTACCTTCAGGCACTGTGCAATGAAGGTGTCGCTTCCGCACTGGTCATTTCCCACCTGCCACTGGTTGGCTATCTGGTTTCTGAGTTGTGCCCGGGCGAAACGCCGCCAATGTTCACCACATCCGCCATTGCCAACGTCACCCTCGACGAAACCGGCAAAGGGGTCTTTAACTGGCAAATGAGTCCGTGCAACCTGAAGATGGCAAAAGCTATCTGACGTGACGTGCGACAGGGCGGGGTGCAAATGTGCTTCCCGCCATGCTGTCAGGGCAACTCAGGCGGTTGCCACTCCTCAACTTCTATCAACACCAGCAATGCGGCATCTCCGCCGTACTCTTTGGGTGCCTGATGAAACGCCATAACATGTGGATGCTGAGCCAGCCACAGCGGCGTTTGCTGCTTAAGAATATGTTTCCCATGGCCGTGCATCACGCAGGTGCAAAACACGTGTTCGCGGCGACAGGCGGCGATCAGTGCCCCCAGCTCCTGTTTCGCCTGCATCTGCGTTAACCCGTGCAGATCGAGAAACAGCTCCGGTGAATAATCTCCCCGACGTAATTTTTTCAGCTCAAAGTGGCTGACGTCCTCGCGCACGTATTTCACCGCGCCCTGCGTATTCAGCAGCGGTTGAAACTCATCTGAAAAATAGTGGCTGTTATCCGCCTGCTCCTGCAGCAGTCGTTTGACCGGAACGTCGCTGATTTTTTTACGCTGCGGGCGATGGACAATGGTGTCCTGCGTGATTTTACGCGTCCCGGTCATCAGCTGGCGGAAGAGAGCCTGATCCTCCTCGCTGAGCGATGTTTTCTTTTTCATTCGTCACTCTCATCTCGTATTTCCGATAGTGTACCCGACTAAACGCATTTTTTAACCTCAAGCGCGACGCGTCATTGCTGATTTATCGCCGTCTTCATGGCAAACTAGCCGCCGAAAATTATGCGAGCATGCCCTGGAGGAAAGAGTGGATAAAATATTTGTCGATGAAGCAGTAAACGAGCTGCATACCATACAGGACATGTTGCGCTGGTCGGTTAGCCGCTTCAGCGCCGCCAACATCTGGTACGGTCATGGTACCGATAACCCGTGGGATGAGGCCGTTCAGCTGGTGCTGCCGTCTCTTTATCTGCCGCTGGATATTCCGGAAGACATGCGCACCGCGCGCCTGACCTCCAGTGAAAAACACCGCATTGTTGAGCGGGTGATCCGCCGCGTCAACGAACGCATTCCGGTCGCCTACCTGACCAACAAGGCCTGGTTCTGCGGCCACGAATTCTATGTTGATGAGCGCGTGCTGGTGCCGCGTTCACCGATTGGTGAGCTGATCAACAACCACTTTGAAGGCCTGATTCACCATCAGCCGCAGCACATTCTGGATATGTGCACCGGCAGCGGCTGCATCGCGATTGCCTGCGCCTATGCCTTCCCGGAAGCGGAAGTGGACGCCGTCGATATCTCTACCGACGCGCTGGCCGTCACCGAGCACAACATTGAAGAGCACGGCCTGATCCATCACGTTACGCCAATCCGCTCGGATCTGTTCCGCGACCTGCCGACGCTGCAGTACGACCTGATCGTCACTAACCCGCCGTACGTCGACGCGGAAGACATGTCCGATCTGCCAAATGAATACCGTCATGAGCCGGAGCTGGGTCTGGCGTCAGGCACTGACGGCCTGAAGCTGACCCGCCGCATTCTGGCCTGCGCGCCGGATTACCTGACCGACGACGGTGTTCTGATTTGTGAAGTGGGCAACAGCATGGTACATCTGATAGAGCAGTACCCGGATGTGCCGTTCACCTGGCTTGAGTTCGATAACGGCGGTGACGGCGTCTTTATGCTGACCAAAGCGCAGCTGCTCGACGCGCGCGAATACTTCAGTATCTATAAAGATTAATCCAGCGGGCTTCGGCCCGTTTCACAACGCTCAAACACAAACAACAACATCGGAGCCGTGATGGCAGGAAACAGTATTGGACAGATATTCCGCGTGACCACCTTTGGTGAGTCGCACGGGCTGGCTTTAGGTTGTATCGTTGACGGCGTACCGCCCGGCATCGAACTGACTGAAGCTGATTTGCAGCACGACCTTGACCGCCGTCGTCCGGGCACCTCTCGCTACACCACGCAGCGTCGCGAGCCGGATCAGGTCAAAATTCTCTCTGGCGTCTTTGAAGGCCGCACCACCGGGACCAGCATTGGTCTGCTTATCGAAAACACCGACCAGCGTTCTCAGGACTACGGCGCTATTAAAGACGTATTCCGTCCGGGCCACGCTGACTATACCTACGAGCAAAAGTACGGTTTCCGCGACTATCGCGGCGGCGGACGCTCTTCCGCGCGTGAAACCGCGATGCGCGTGGCGGCGGGTGCCATTGCCAAAAAATACCTGCAGCAGAAATTTGGCATCGTCATTCGCGGCTGTCTGACCCAGATGGGCGATATTCCGCTGGCCATTAAAGACTGGGACCAGGTTGAGCAAAACCCGTTCTTCTGCGCCGATGCCGACAAGCTGGATGCGCTGGACGAGCTGATGCGTGGCCTGAAAAAAGAGGGTGACTCCATTGGGGCGAAGGTCACCGTGGTGGCCGACGGCGTGCCGCCAGGCTGGGGCGAGCCGGTGTTTGACCGTCTCGACGCTGACATTGCGCACGCGCTGATGAGCATCAACGCGGTGAAGGGTGTAGAGATTGGCGACGGGTTTGACGTGGTACAGCTTCGCGGCAGCCAGAACCGCGACGAAATCACGAAAGCGGGCTTCCAGAGCAACCATGCGGGTGGCATCCTCGGCGGGATCAGCAGCGGGCAGCAGATTGTTGCGAATATTGCCCTGAAGCCAACCTCCAGCATTACCGTGCCGGGCCACACGATTAACCGCTCTGGCGAAGAAGTTGAGATGATCACCAAAGGACGTCACGATCCTTGCGTGGGGATCCGTGCGGTGCCGATCGCAGAAGCGATGCTGGCGATCGTGCTGATGGATCACTTCCTGCGCCAGCGCGCGCAGAATGCGGATGTGACGACCACCATTCCACGCTGGTAACCATGAAAAAAACCGCAATTGCTCTGCTGGCGCTGCTCGCCAGTGGAGCCAGTCTGGCCGCCACGCCGTGGCAAAAGATCACCCATCCGGTGGCGGGCAGCGCGCAGTCTATCGGCGCCTTTTCGAACGGCTGTATCGTCGGCGCGCAGGCGCTTCCGCTGCAATCGGATACTTATCAGGTGATGCGTACCGACCAGCGCCGTTACTTCGGTCACCCTGACCTGGTGCTGTTTATTCAGCGACTGGGAAACCAGGTACATAACCTGGGGCTGGGGACGATGCTGATTGGCGATATGGGCATGCCTGCGGGCGGGCGCTTTAACGGCGGACACGCCAGCCACCAGACCGGACTGGATGTCGATATCTTCCTGCAGCTACCGAAAACACGCTGGACGTCCGCGCAACTGCTGAAACCGCAGGCGCTGGATCTGGTGGCGAGTGACGGTAAGCGCGTGGTGCCCTCCCTGTGGACGCGGGATGTGTCCAGCATGATCAAGCTGGCAGCAGAAGATAACGACGTCACGCGGATCTTTGTGAATCCGGCCATCAAACAACAGCTCTGCCTGGATGCCGGAACTGACCGCGACTGGCTGCGCAAAGTGCGCCCGTGGTTCCAGCATCGTGCGCACATGCACGTTCGTTTGCGTTGCCCGGCAAACAGCCTGGAATGTGAAGATCAGCCGTTACCTCCGCCAGGCGATGGCTGCGGTGCGGAGCTGCAGAGCTGGTTTGAACCGGCAAAACCTGGAACCTCTAAGCCTGAGAAGAAGACACCGCCTCCGTTGCCGCCTTCCTGCCAGGCGCTACTGGATGAGCATGTACTTTAATGGATAATTTCGTCGATCTGTTTATGGTGTCCCCGCTGCTGCTGGTGGTGCTGTTTTTTGTTGCCATGTTAGCCGGGTTTATTGATGCGCTTGCTGGCGGCGGCGGGTTGTTAACGGTACCCGCACTGCTGGCGGCGGGCATGAGCCCCGCTCAGGCACTGGCCACCAACAAACTTCAGGCCTGCGGCGGCTCGCTTTCAGCATCACTCTATTTTATCCGCCGCAAGGTGGTGAGCCTCGCCGATCAGAAGCTCAATATTCTGATGACCTTTATCGGCTCGACGTCGGGCGCGCTGCTGGTGCAGCACGTACAGTCCGATATTTTGCGCCAGATCCTGCCGATTCTGGTTATCTGCATCGGTCTCTACTTCCTGCTGATGCCAAAGCTCGGTGAAGAAGACCGTCAGCGTCGCTTGCATGGCTTGCCGTTTGCCCTGATAGCCGGGGGCTGCGTCGGTTTTTACGACGGCTTCTTTGGCCCGGGCGCAGGCTCGTTTTACGCGCTGGCGTTTGTGACGCTGGCCGGGTTTAACCTCGCTAAATCTACCGCCCATGCCAAAGTGCTTAATGCGACCTCTAACCTTGGTGGCCTGTTGCTGTTTATCATTGGCGGCAAGGTCATCTGGGCAACCGGTTTTGTCATGATGGCAGGGCAGTTCCTGGGCGCGCGCGCGGGCTCGCGCCTGGTATTAAGCAAAGGACAGAAGCTGATTCGCCCGATGATCGTCATCGTTTCGGCGGTTATGAGCGCAAAGCTTCTTTATGACAGCCATGGACAGGAGATCCTCCACTGGTTGGGGATGAACTAATGAACAGTACGCATAACTACGAACAGCTGATTGAGATTTTTAACGGCTGCTTTGCTGATGATTTTAATACCCGTCTGATTAAAGGCGACGACGAACCGATCTATCTTCCTGCTGATGCCGAAGTGCCGTACAACCGGATCGTCTTTGCGCACGGCTTTTACGCCAGCGCGCTGCATGAAATTTCGCACTGGTGTATTGCGGGGAAAGCGCGTCGCGAGCTGGTGGACTTCGGCTACTGGTACTGTCCGGACGGACGCGACGCCGCAACCCAGGGCCAGTTTGAAGATGTGGAAGTGAAACCGCAGGCGCTGGAATGGCTATTCTGTGTCGCGGCGGGTTTCCCGTTCAACGTCAGCTGTGACAACCTCGAAGGCGACTTCGAGCCAGACCGTATCGTCTTCCAGCGCCGCGTGCATGCACAGGTGATGGAATATCTTGAGAAAGGCATCCCGGAACGTCCGGCACGCCTGATCGAGGCTTTACAGAATTATTACCACACGCCGGTGATCACGGCGGAATGCTTCCCCTGGCCGGAAGATCTTTAACTGAGGAAAAAAGATGATCGCAGAATTTGAATCACGCATTCTGGCGTTAATTGATGACATGGTGGAACACGCCAGTGATGATGAGCTGTTCGCCAGCGGTTATCTGCGTGGTCACCTGACGCTGGCTGTTGCCGAGCTGGAGGCAGGAGACGATCATTCTGCCGAAGCAGTGCATGATGAAGTCACCCGCAGCCTGGAAAAGGCAATTCAGGCGGGTGAACTGTCCCCGCGCGACCAGTCTCTGGTGCTGGGCATGTGGGACACTTTGTTCCAGCAGGCTAAACGCTAAGTCATCGTATTTCGCCCGGTGGCGCTGCGCTTACCGGGCCTACGAATATCCCCTCTCCCTGTGGGAGAGGGTTAGGGTGAGGGCACCCGTCCGCACCCTACTTAACCTTCTTCCCCTTCAGCAGTTTTCGCACCCACAATCGATTCGGGTTCAGCCCCGCAAGCGTTGTTCTGTCCAGCGGTAGCGGTTCGTTGCTCATTTGTGCGGCTAAGGCTTCAGCCAGTAGCGGTGCAGAACATAATCCACGCGAACCCAGCCCACCCAGCATAAACAGTTCGGGATAAACCGGTGCAGCTACCGCCGTTTCCTGGTGGTTTGCAAGGTCGTGATAGGCTTCAAGCGTTGCCTCATAGTCCGGCACATTCCCCATCATCGGCAGATGATCGCGCGTTGCGCAGCGCACGCCACAGCGGGCCGCGCCTTCGCTGACGTCAACCTCTTTCGCCCACGCTGCATCCGGGAAGCAGTCAATCAGGCGCTGGCGGTTTTGCTGTTGATCCGCCTCGCTGTAGCGCATATCCGCTTCGCCACGATGATAGCTCGCCCCGATGCAGTGATGACCATTAGACGGATTTTGTGGCGTCAGATAGCCGTCATAGCACAGCACCTGACGCAGTTTGCCCAGTTCGGACGTAGTAGGGATATGACTCACCTGGCCGCCGACCGGATAAACCGGCACGGGTTCTGTCTGGATAAACTGGTTGATGCTATGTCCGTTCGCCAGCACAACGCTGGCATGGCTTGCCTCTTTGCCATCAGCAAAACGCAAATTCCAGCGTTCTGTTCGGGACAGCGATTCAACCTTGTGGGCATAGTAGACCGTCAGCCCGCGTGACTGCGCAAGGTCAATCGCCGCAGCGGTCAGTTCAGCCGGGCACAGCCAGCCGCCGAGCGGATACTGAATGCCCTCGCAGCAGGTTTCAACGCCGGTGGTGTCGGCGGCCTCTTGCGCGCTTACCGCCCGCGCAATGTCTTCCGGCAGTCCCAGGGACAGCATCTGCGCGATTTTTTGCTGACTTCTCTCATCCCAGCCGAGTTGCGTCACGCCGCACCATTCATGATCGAACGTCACCGGCAGGGCATCATACAGGCGACGGGCAAAGGTAAAGGCCGCCGGGAAAAACTGGAACAGTGCCGGATCGTGCGCGCTTAAAAGGGGATAGAGCGCCCCCTGGCGGTTGCCGGAGGCCCCACCTGCTGGCGCATCGTCAGCACAATAAAGCGTCACCTGCCAGCCACGGTGGATAAGCGCAAGAGACAGCAGGGCGCTGGCGATCCCTCCGCCTGCTATCGCCACTTCCCGTGACGCGCTGGCGCTGCGCGCAAACCAGGGTGCACTGGCGGGGATGTCCAGCGTCTGCTCCATCCTGCCGACCAGCATGTCGCGCTTGCGGCCAAAACCTTTGGTTTTCTGCATGGTAAAGCCCGCTTCCTGCAAGCCGCGGCGAACAAAGCCTGCTGAGGTGAAGGTGGCGAGCGTTGCGCCCGGACGCGCCAGTCGCGCCATCGCGTTAAACAGATGCTGGCTCCACATATCCGGGTTTTTGGCAGGCGCAAAACCGTCCAGGAACCACGCGTCCACCGTCTGATTCATCGCATCATCAAGCTTATCGGTAAGGTCGTTGATGTCGCCCAGCCACAAATCCAGCGTCACGCGTTCGCCGTCCAGAATCAGACGGTGGCACCCCCCAATGTGAGGCGGCCATTGTGCCTGAAGCTGTTCAGCCCAGGTTGCCAGCTCCGGCCAGCGTTGATGGGCCAGGTGCAGATCGTGCGCGGTGAGCGGGAATTTTTCGAAACTGATGAAATGTAATCTTTGTAGCGTAGCCTCAGGGTGGGCAGCGTGAAACTGGTCAAACGCCTGCCAGAGGGTCAGAAAATTGAGCCCGGTGCCGAATCCGCTTTCCGCGACCACAAACAGGCTCCGCGGATGCTCCGGGAAGCGGGTGCTGAGCTGGTTTCCGTCGAGGAAAACATAGCGAGTTTCTTCGAGTCCGTTATCATTAGAAAAATAGACGTCATCAAAATCTCGGGAAACAGGTGTACCCTCAGCGTTGAATTCGAGGTTGGCGGGTTGTATAGCGTTTTGTTTCACGTAAGTTACTCGTCTGACAGGCAGTGGCACGATCTTAACGATGTGAGTCCATCGGTGCAAATTTCCGCAGAAAATGTCTGATCGGACTTGTTCGGCGTACAAGTGTACGCTATTGTGCGACTCGAAACTTACTATAGTGCGACTTACAGAGGTATTGAATGAAACGTGCAGTGATTACTGGCCTGGGCATTGTTTCCAGCATCGGTAATAACCAGCAGGAAGTCCTGGCATCTCTGCGTGAAGGACGCTCCGGGATCACTTTCTCTGAAGAGTTTAAAGATTCAGGTATGCGTAGCCACGTATGGGGTAACGTCAAACTGGACACCACCGGTTTGATTGACCGCAAAGTGGTTCGTTTCATGAACGATGCCTCTATTTATGCTTATCTCTCCATGCAGGAAGCGATTGCAGATGCAGGTCTGAGCGCGGAAGTTTACCAGAACAATCCCCGCGTAGGTCTTATCGCTGGTTCCGGCGGCTCATCTAAAGCGCAGGTATTCGGTGCTGACGCAATGCGTAGCCCGCGTGGTCTGAAAGCGGTAGGTCCGTACGTGGTCACCAAAGCCATGGGCTCTGCGGTTTCCGCATGCCTGGCCACTCCGTTCAAAATCCACGGTGTGAACTACTCCATCAGTTCCGCGTGTGCGACGTCCGCACACTGCATCGGTAACGCGGTTGAGCAGATCCAGCTGGGTAAACAGGACATCGTCTTTGCTGGCGGCGGCGAAGAGCTGGGCTGGGAAATGGCCTGTGAGTTCGACGCGATGGGCGCTCTGTCCACCAAGTACAACGAAACCCCGGAAAAAGCGTCCCGTACTTACGACGCGCACCGTGATGGCTTCATCATCGCAGGCGGCGGCGGTATGGTTGTGGTTGAAGAGCTGGAGCACGCGCTGGCACGTGGTGCGCATATCTACGCTGAGATCGTGGGCTACGGCGCAACGTCTGATGGCGCTGACATGGTTGCGCCATCCGGTGAAGGTGCGGTGCGCTGCATGAAGATGGCGATGCACGGCGTTGATACGCCAATCGACTACCTGAACTCTCACGGTACCTCTACTCCGGTAGGCGACGTGAAAGAGCTGGGTGCAATCCGCGAAGTCTTCGGCGACAACAGCCCGGCAATTTCTGCCACCAAAGCAATGACCGGTCACTCTCTGGGTGCTGCGGGCGTGCAGGAAGCGATCTACTCTCTGCTGATGCTGGAAAACGGCTTTATCGCCCCAAGCATCAACATTGATGAGATGGACGAGCAGGCTGCTGGCCTGAATATCGTGACGAAACCAACGGAAGCGACACTGACCACCGTCATGTCTAACAGCTTCGGTTTCGGCGGCACGAACGCGACGCTGGTAATGCGTAAGTACAAAGCATAAGCGTTTGAATGTATAGTAGAAGGGAACCGGAAGGTTCCCTTTTTTTATGCCTCAACACGGAGTTATGCATGAAGGCTGTTATCCCAGAGAAGAGCGCCCCTTCCGGTAACCTTTCCCTTTTCCGAATCGCCTTTGCGGTATTTCTGACCTACATGACCGTTGGCCTGCCGCTGCCGGTGATCCCACTGTTCGTTCATCAGGAACTCGGCTATGGCAACACCATGGTCGGCATTGCCGTGGGCATTCAGTTTTTAGCCACGGTGCTAACCCGCGGGTACGCCGGACGGCTGGCAGATCAGCATGGTGCAAAACGCTCGGCGTTACAGGGGATGTTTGCCTGTGGTCTGGCGGGCGGGGCATGGCTGTTAGCCGCGCTTTTGCCGGTAGACGCAGGGTATAAATTTGCGCTGCTGGTGCTGGGACGTTTAATCCTTGGCTTTGGTGAAAGCCAGCTGCTGACCGGTACCCTGACCTGGGGAATGGGTCTGGTGGGGCCTGCTCGTTCGGGCAAAGTGATGTCCTGGAACGGCATGGCTATTTATGGCGCGCTGGCCGCTGGTGCACCGCTGGGACTGCTGATCAACAGCCAGTTTGGTTTTGCGGCGCTGGCAGCCACCACCATGGTGTTGCCGCTGCTGGCGTGGGCGTTTAACGGCTCGGTACGTAAGGTACCCGCTCACAAAGGGGAGCGTCCTTCCCTGTGGAGCGTGATCGGCCAAATCTGGCAGCCGGGTCTGGGCCTGGCGCTGCAGGGCGTAGGTTTTGCGGTGATTGGCACGTTCGTCTCGCTCTACTTTATGAGCCGCGGCTGGGCGATGGCCGGATTTACGCTCACCGCGTTTGGCGGGGCGTTTGTGCTGATGCGCGTGTTCTTCGGCTGGATGCCGGATCGCTTTGGCGGCGTGAAGGTGGCGGTGGCATCGCTGATGATAGAGACCGTTGGCCTGCTGCTGCTGTGGCACGCACCGGTCGCCTCTGTCGCGCTGATTGGCGCAGCACTCACCGGCTGCGGTTGCTCGTTGATTTTCCCGGCGCTGGGCGTGGAAGTCGTGAAGCGTGTGGCCCCGCAGGTGCGTGGCACAGCACTCGGCGGCTATGCGGCGTTTCAGGATATCTCATACGGAGTAACCGGACCGCTGGCCGGACTGCTGGCCACCTCGTTTGGATACCCGTCCGTCTTCCTGGCCGGTGCCATTTCTGCGGTCGTGGGGACCGTGGTGACGCTGGTGGCGTTTCGTCGGTCGTAGTTTTTGCCCGGTGGCGCTTCGCTTACCGGGCTTACAACCGCACTAGCCGTAGGCCGGGTAAGGCGAAGCCGCCACCCGGCAGTGTTAAGCAACCAGCCAGAAAATCGCCAGCGCAATCAGTAACGCAATAAACATCAATCCCGGACGGGCGGAGAGCGTTCTGAACGTCTCCACAACGGGCGCAAAAAGCGGGCTGTAGATAGGCTGAATGTTTCTTGCCTCCGGTACGCCGCCTTCCCGCTCGGCGCGGCGCACGAAGATCTGATTGAGCACATCCTGCACCTGCGCGGTGGTCAGTACCGTTTGCGGTGTCGCCTGCCAGTTCTGCTGGGCGTAATCCCGAATCGCCTCGAACTCATGCGGTTCCAGCGGCTGTTTAAGCGCAGCCTGAACGGTATGCAGGGTAGGGGCGCTCTGGGTGCTGAGCGTCTGGCGCGCCTGTAGCCAGGTCACCAGATGGGGAAACTGTTTGGCCGGGATCAACTCGCCCGCCTTTACGCCGGACAGTTCGAGCATGGATTGCCAGATAAGCTTTGTTGACTCGCCGGTGGCGGCGGCCAGTTTGGTCACCATTTGATTCAGCGTGTTGTGCTCAGCAGGCAGCAGCGAACGCTCGGTCGCTGGCCGCAGCTGCGGCTGTGGGATCGACAGCTGATTGTTCTGCAACAGCGTCAGCACGGTTTTAAGCTGGTCTGGCGTCAGCTGGCTCAGGGCCGTCTGGCCATACTGCTGGCGGATAAAGTCGCTGACCGCCTGACGGTTATTTCCCTGGCCGAGCAGCTCGGTCAGTTGCGTGACAATCTGCCGCGTGGTGTGGTTCTGCTGTGCGGTCGTAATACGCTGGTTGAGATTTTGCTCGGCAGCAGGGAAATGTCGCGACTGCAGCGGTGCGTCGTTCCTTACGCCTAAATCATGCTTTACCCCGGCCCAGACTTCCGCGTTTTGCTGTGAAGTCAGCGCAATCAGGCGCGTGATCAGTCGCTCCAGCACGGTGCGCTGTTGCGTGGATAGCGGTTGTTCACCGGCAACGTTTGGCGTGACAGGGCCTTCACCCGGAGGGCGTGGCGGCGTACCTGAAATGGGCTGCATCGTCAAAAATCCTTAAAGTCAAAACTCAGCGTAAACCTGGCAGACGTATATGCCTGGCGGCCAGATTATGGCACACTTGGCAGGTTTACTTCCTCTCAAACAGGTACTCAGACGTGAAAATCCTCGTTGATGAAAATATGCCTTATGCCCGTGAGCTGTTTAGCCGCCTGGGTAACGTTAAGGCTGTCCCTGGTCGCCCGATCCCGGTCAACGAACTGGATGACGCAGACGCGCTGATGGTGCGCTCGGTGACCAAAGTAAATGCGTCGTTGCTCGCCGGAAAAGCGATTAAGTTTGTCGGAACCGCAACGGCAGGGACCGATCATGTGGATGACCAATGGCTGAAGCAGGCGGGGATCGGCTTTTCCGCCGCGCCCGGCTGTAATGCTATTGCCGTCGTGGAATATGTCTTCTCCTCTTTGCTGATGCTGGCCGAGCGCGACGGTTTTGTGCTGAAAGACCGCACCGTGGGGATCGTCGGGGTGGGTAACGTGGGTGGACGCCTGCAAAAGCGCCTGGAGGCGTTAGGTATTCGCACGCTGCTGTGCGACCCACCGCGTAAAGACAACGGTGACGAAGGGGATTTCCGCTCGCTGGATGAGCTGGTTGAACAGTGTGATGTGCTGACGTTCCACACGCCGCTGTTTAAAGAGGGCCCCTATACGTCCCTGCATCTTGCCGATGAAGCACTGATCCGTCGTCTGAAGGCTGGCACTATTCTGATAAATGCCTGCCGTGGCCCGGTGGCGGACAACGCCGCGCTGCTGAAATGTCTGAATGAAGGACAAGACCTCCGCGTTGTGCTGGACGTCTGGGAGCCGGAGCCGGATCTTAACGTTGAACTGCTTAACAAGGTGGACGTAGCCACTGCGCATATCGCGGGCTATACGCTTGAAGGCAAAGCCCGCGGCACAACGCAGGTGTTTGAAGCCTACAGCACGTTTATTGGCCATCCGCAGCAGGTGGCGCTGGATACCTTACTTCCCGCACCTGAATTTGGCCGCATTACCCTGCACGGCCCGCTCGATCAGGCAACGCTGAAAAGGCTGGTGCATTTGGTGTATGATGTGCGCCGCGATGATGCGCTGCTGCGTAAAGTGGCGGGGATCCCGGGTGAATTTGACAAGCTGCGTAAGAACTATGTTGAGCGCCGCGAGTGGTCGTCCCTGTATGTGATGTGCGACGACGCAACGGCCGCGACGCTGCTGAAAAAACTGGGTTTTAACGCCGTTCATCACCCGGCGCATTAATGTCTTCTTAATGCTCCCTGTCGGATACTCCGGCAGGGACGCTTTTTTATTTCTGGAGTAAACCACCATGTCTGAAGGCTGGAACATTGCCATTTTAGGTGCCACCGGTGCCGTGGGCGAAGCCCTGCTCGAAACCCTTGCTGAGCGTCAGTTCCCGGTGGGCGATATCTATGCGCTGGCGCGTACCGATAGCGCGGGTGAGCATCTGCGCTTTAACGGTAAATCCGTCATGGTCCAGGATGCGGCTGCGTTTGACTGGACCCAGGCGCAGCTGGCATTTTTCGCCGCAGGTGCTGAAGCCACGGCGTCTTACATCGAAGAGGCGACCAATTCAGGTTGCCTGGTGATCGACCTGAGCGGTCTGTTCGCCATGGAGCCGGACGTGCCGCTGGTGGTGCCGGACGTCAACCCGTATGTCCTGGCGGACTACCGTAACCGTAATATCATCGCGGTACCGAACAGTCTGACCAGCCAGCTGCTGACCGCGCTGAAACCGCTGATTGACGACGGTGGCCTGTCGCGTATCACCGTCACCAGCCTGCTGTCTGCCTCCGCAAATGGCAAAAAGGCCGTCGATGCGCTGGCCGGGCAGAGCGCGAAGCTGCTGAACGGTATCCCGATTGATGAGGATGATTTCTTCGGTCGCCAGTTGGCGTTCAACATGCTGCCACTGCTGCCGGATCGTGAAGGTTCCGTGCGCGAAGAGCGCCGTATCGTCGACGAAGCGCGCAAAATTCTGCAGGATGAGGGGCTGATGATCTCCGCAAACGTCGTGCAGTCGCCGGTATTCTACGGTCACGCGCAGATGGTAGGTTTTGAAGCCCTGCGCCCGCTGGCGGCGGAAGAAGCGCGCGATGCGTTTGGCCGCGGTAAAGATATCGTACTTTCCGAAGAGAGCGAGTTTCCGACGCAGGTGGGTGACGCCACCGGTAGCGCCCATCTTTCAGTCGGTTGCGTGCGGAACGATTACGGTATGCCGGAGCAGGTTCAGTTCTGGTCCGTTGCGGACAACGTTCGTTTTGGCGGCGCGCTGATGGCGGTCAAAATTGCTGAGAAACTGGTGCAGGAGTACCTGTACTGATGTCAGAAGTGGAACAAAAGCCGGTTCATAAAATTGCCCTCGGTATCGAGTACGATGGCAGTAAATATTATGGCTGGCAGCGTCAGAATGAGGTGCGAAGCGTCCAGGAAAAGCTGGAGAAAGCGCTCTCTCAGGTGGCAAACGAGCCGATTAACGTTCTGTGCGCAGGCCGTACGGATGCGGGTGTTCACGGTACCGGGCAGGTGGTCCACTTTGAAACCACTGCCGTGCGCAAAGATGCCGCCTGGACGCTGGGTGTAAATGCGAATTTACCTGGTGACATTGCGGTGCGTTGGGTGAAAGCTGTGCCGGATGATTTTCACGCGCGCTTCAGCGCGACGGCGCGTCGCTACCGCTATGTCATCTACAACCAGCGTCTGCGTCCGGCGGTGCTAAGCCAGGGCGTAACGCATTTTTATGAACCGCTCGATGCTGAACGCATGCATCGTGCCGCGCAGTGTCTGATTGGTGAAAATGACTTTACGTCGTTTCGTGCGGTGCAATGTCAGTCCCGTACGCCGTGGCGTAACGTTATGCACATAAACGTCAGCCGTTTTGGCGCGTATGTGGTGGTGGATATCAAAGCCAATGCCTTTGTACATCATATGGTGCGGAATATTGTAGGCAGCCTGATGGAAGTGGGTGCCGGACACCAGCCGGAGAGCTGGATTGCAGACCTGCTGGCAGCGAAGGACAGAACGCTTGCGGCAGCCACGGCGAAAGCAGAAGGACTGTATCTGGTTGCGGTAGACTATCCGGATCGGTTTGACCTGCCAAAACCGCCAATGGGCCCGCTGTTTTTAGCGGACTAAACAAAGGTGCAATTAAGGCTTAGACAATATGGACGTAATACGTTTTCTGATTGATTTCATTCTGCATATTGATGTTCACCTGGCGGAACTGGTCGCGCAGTATGGCGTCTGGGTTTATGCCATCCTGTTCCTCATTCTGTTCTGTGAAACCGGTCTGGTCGTTACCCCCTTCCTGCCGGGGGACTCCCTGCTGTTTGTTGCGGGTGCGTTATCGGCCCTACCGACCAATGATTTGAACGTGCATCTGATGGTGGTGATGATGGTGATTGCCGCAATTATCGGGGATGCCGTCAACTATACCATTGGCCGGGTGTTCGGTGAGCGCTTGTTCAGCAATCCTGATTCGAAAATTTTCCGTCGCAGCTATTTAGATAAAACCCATGCGTTTTATGAACGTCATGGCGGAAAAACCATTATCCTTGCGCGTTTTGTGCCTATTGTGCGCACATTTGCACCGTTTGTGGCGGGAATGGGGCATATGTCCTATCGTCATTTTGCGATGTATAACGTCGTGGGCGCGCTGCTGTGGGTGCTGTTGTTTACCTATGCAGGCTACCTGTTTGGCGACTTGCCGGTGGTTCAGGAAAACCTTAAGTTACTGATTGTAGCGATTATTGTGCTTTCCGTACTGCCTGGCGTTATCGAGATTATTCGTCACAAACGCGCGGCGGCAAAGCAAGCGAAGTAAATGCACGCTGGCGGTTCGACCACTTTTTTATCCAAAGTTTCGGGCTGTTATGTTTTAATGTGCAACATTCATGGTCTGTTGGAGGCAAAAATGGCATTATTCGCCTCTTATAGCAAAACTGGCATACGACCAGGTTCAGGCAGAAAGGTTATCAATGAGCTGGATTGAACGAATTAAAAGCAACATTACCCCAACGCGCAAAGCGAGCATTCCTGAAGGGGTATGGACGAAGTGTGATAGCTGCGGCCAGGTTCTGTACCGTGCAGAGCTGGAACGCAATCTTGAAGTGTGTCCGAAGTGTGACCACCATATGCGTATGTCGGCGCGTAACCGCCTGCATAGCCTGCTGGACGAAGGTTCACTGGTAGAACTGGGCAGCGAGCTTGAGCCAAAAGATGTGCTGAAGTTCCGCGATTCCAAAAAATACAAAGATCGTCTGGCCTCTGCACAGAAAGAGACTGGCGAGAAAGACGCGCTGATCGTCATGAAAGGCACCCTGCATGAAATGCCGGTTGTCGCCGCGGCGTTTGAGTTCTCCTTTATGGGTGGCTCAATGGGCTCTGTCGTGGGCGCACGTTTTGTGCGTGCCGTTGAGCAAGCGCTGGAAGATAACTGCCCGCTGATCTGCTTCTCTGCCTCTGGCGGAGCACGTATGCAGGAAGCGCTGATGTCTCTGATGCAGATGGCGAAAACCTCTGCGGCGCTGGCGAAAATGCAGGAACGCGGTCTGCCTTACATTTCCGTGCTGACCGACCCAACCATGGGAGGCGTCTCTGCAAGCTTCGCGATGCTGGGCGATCTGAACATTGCTGAGCCAAAAGCATTGATCGGTTTCGCGGGTCCTCGCGTCATTGAGCAAACCGTTCGTGAAAAACTGCCGCCGGGCTTCCAGCGCAGTGAGTTCCTCATTGAGAAAGGCGCCATCGATATGATCGTCCGCCGTCCGGAAATGCGCCTGAAACTGGCAAGCGTTCTGGCGAAGCTGATGAATCTGCCCGCGCCAAACCCGGATGAGCCGCGCGAAGGCGTGGTGGTACCGGATCAGGAACCCGAGGCCTGATAACTGAAAAGGGCAGGGCCAGATGGCGCTGCCCTTTTGCTTTATAACCTGCTAATGACAACCGGGCATCATGGAAAATAAAAGCATTCCTCAAGCCACGTCGCCCCTGGCCGCGTGGCTTTCTTATCTGGAAAACCTGCACAGTAAAACCATTGATATGGGGCTTGAGCGCGTAAGCCAGGTTGCCGCGCGTCTGGGCGTGCTGAAACCTGCGCCTTTCGTTTTCACCGTCGCAGGCACCAACGGTAAAGGCACTACCTGCCGTACGCTGGAATCCGTCCTGATGGCGGCGGGTTACAAGGTTGGCGTTTACAGCTCACCACACCTGGTACGTTACACTGAGCGGGTTCGCGTGCAGAACAGCGAGCTGCCGGAATCGGCGCATACGGCGTCGTTCGCGGAAATCGAAGCCGCGCGAGGTGATATCTCGTTAACCTATTTCGAGTACGGCACGCTTTCGGCATTGTGGCTGTTCAAACAGGCGCAGCTGGATGTGGTGATTCTGGAAGTGGGTCTTGGCGGGCGGCTTGATGCCACCAATATGGTGGATGCGGACGTGGCGGTGGTCACCAGTATCGCGCTGGACCATATCGACTGGCTGGGGCCGGATCGCGAAAGCATTGGTCGCGAGAAGGCCGGTATTTTCCGGGCGAATAAACCCGCCGTGGTCGGTGAGCCGGATATGCCGCACACTATTGCTGACGTGGCCCAGGAGAAGGGGGCTCTGTTGCTGCGCCGTGGCGTTGACTGGCAATATGAGGTTCAGGATAACGGCTGGCGCTTTAGCGATGCGCAGGGAATGCTGGACAACCTGCCGCTGCCGCAGGTGCCACAGCCTAACGCGGCAACCGCGCTGGCGGCATTGCGCGCCAGCGGATTAGCGGTCAGCGATCAGGCGATCCGCGACGGCATTCAGAATGCGCTGCTGCCGGGACGTTTTCAGATTGTGAGTGAGTCACCGCGCCTGATCCTGGACGTGGCGCACAACCCACACGCAGCGGCGTACCTCGCAGGACGTCTCAAATCGTTACCAAAAACCGGGCGCGTGCTGGCGGTTATCGGTATGCTTCATGATAAAGATATCGGTGGCACGCTGGCCTGCATGGAGAGTGTGGTCGATAGCTGGTATTGTGCTCCTCTTGAGGGGCCGCGTGGTGCGACGGCCGAGCAGTTGATGGAACATCTCGGCAAAGGCGCAATCTATAGTAGCGTGGCTCAGGCCTGGCATGCCGCGATGGCGGATGCTAAACCAGAAGATACCGTGCTGGTGTGTGGCTCTTTCCACACGGTGGCACATGTCATGGAAGTGATGGACGCGGGGAGAACCGGTGGCGAGTAAGTTTCAGAACCGTTTAACAGGAACCATTGTGCTGGTCGCGCTCGGGGTGATTATTCTTCCCGGGCTGCTCGACGGGCAGAAAAAGCATTATCAGGACGAGTTTGCAGCCATTCCGCTGGTGCCAAAACCGGGCGACCGTGATGAACCGGATATGCTGCCTGCGGCGACACAGGCGCTGCCTGCCCAGCCGCCGGAAGGGGCGGCTGAAGAAGTTCGCGCGGGCGATGCCGCTGCGCCGTCGCTCGACCCGTCGCGTCTGGCGGCGAATAACAACATCGAGATTGATCCGGTACCGGTAGAGAAGCCTAAGCCTGTTGAAAAACCGAAGCCGGTAGAGAAACCGCAGCCGAAGCCAACGCGTGATAAAGCGGAAGAGCAACTGGCTGCTGCGTCAGAAACCCCTCCGCCAGCGAAGCAAGACGCAGCCCCGACCGGCAAAGCCTATGTTGTGCAACTGGGCGCGTTGAAAAACGCCGATAAAGTTAACGAGGTCGTGGGTAAACTGCGCAGCGCGGGCTATCGTGTTTACACTTCACCTTCCACGCCGGTGCAGGGTAAAATTACCCGTATCCTTGTGGGGCCGGAAGCGTCTAAAGATAAGCTGAAAGGCTCGCTGGGTGAGCTGAAGCAGATCTCCGGTCTGAGCGGTGTGGTGATGAACTATAGCGCGAACTGATAAGATCTCCCCCTCACCCTAACCCTCGCCCCTCAAGGGAGAGGGCCGGGGTGAGGGGGAGAAGACGTCCACAGAGATGTCAAAAGGACCGTGGCGTTGATTATTTTTTCAGCGCCTTTTTTATTTACGCGCGGGAAGGAAATCCCTACGCAAACGTTTTCTTTTTCTGTTAGAATTCGCCCCGAACTGGATGACAGGGCGTTAAATCGTGGGACACATATGGTCTGGATTGATTACGCCATCATTGCGGTGATTGGTTTTTCCTGTCTGGTTAGCCTGATCCGTGGCTTTGTTCGTGAAGCGTTATCGCTGGTGACTTGGGGTTGTGCTTTCTTTGTTGCCAGTCATTACTACACTTACCTGTCTGTCTGGTTCACGGGCTTTGAAGATGAACTGGTCCGAAATGGAATCGCCATCGCGGTGCTGTTTATCGCGACGCTGATTGTTGGTGCTATCGTCAATTACGTGATAGGTCAGCTGGTCGAGAAAACCGGTCTGTCAGGAACGGACAGGGTACTCGGGATCTGTTTCGGGGCGTTGCGAGGTGTGCTGATTGTGGCCGCCATCCTGTTCTTCCTGGATACCTTCACCGGGTTCTCCAAAAGTGAAGACTGGCAGAAATCGCAGCTCATTCCTGAGTTCAGCTTCATCATCAGATGGTTCTTTGACTATCTGCAAAGCTCGTCGAGTTTTTTGCCCAGGGCATAAACCCTGAGATGTGGCTTAACGAGGAAAAGACGAATGTGCGGTATTGTCGGTATCGCCGGTTTCATGCCGGTAAACCAGTCGATTTATGACGCGTTAACGGTGCTTCAGCACCGTGGGCAGGATGCTGCGGGTATCATCACCATTGATGCAAACAACTGCTTCCGTTTACGTAAGGCGAATGGCCTGGTAAACGATGTGTTTGAAGCCCGCCATATGCAGCGTCTGCAAGGTAATATGGGGATCGGTCACGTTCGTTATCCTACTGCTGGCAGTTCCAGCGCCTCTGAGGCACAGCCTTTCTACGTCAACTCACCGTATGGCATCACCCTTGCCCATAACGGCAACCTGACCAACGCCCATGAGCTGCGTAAAAAGCTGTTCGAAGAGAAACGTCGCCACATTAACACCACCTCTGATTCTGAAATCCTGCTCAACGTGTTCGCCAGCGAGCTGGATAACTTCCGTCACTACCCGCTGGAAGCAGACAATATCTTTGCTGCCATTGCTGCGACCAACCGCCAGATCCGCGGTGCATACGCCTGCGTGGCGATGATTATCGGTCACGGTATGGTTGCCTTCCGCGATCCAAACGGCATTCGTCCGCTGGTGCTGGGCAAGCGCGACCTTGGCGATGGCCGTACCGAATATATGGTTGCCTCTGAGAGCGTGGCGCTGGATACCCTGGGCTTCGAATTCCTGCGTGACGTTGCGCCGGGCGAAGCGGTGTATATCACCGAGAAGGGCCAGCTGTTTACCCGTCAGTGTGCCGACAACCCGGTCAGCAACCCGTGCCTGTTTGAATACGTCTATTTCGCCCGCCCGGACTCCTTCATCGACAAGATTTCCGTCTACAGCGCGCGCGTAAATATGGGCACGAAGCTCGGCGAGAAGATTGCTCGCGAATGGGACGATCTCGACATCGACGTGGTTATTCCTATCCCGGAAACCTCCTGCGATATCGCTCTGGAAATTGCCCGTATTCTGGATAAACCTTACCGTCAGGGCTTCGTGAAGAACCGCTACGTTGGCCGCACCTTCATCATGCCGGGCCAGCACCTGCGCCGTAAGTCTGTACGTCGTAAACTGAACGCCAACCGCGCCGAATTCCGTGATAAGAACGTTCTGCTGGTGGATGACTCCATCGTGCGTGGTACCACCTCTGAGCAGATTATCGAGATGGCGCGCGAAGCGGGGGCGAAGAAAGTGTATCTGGCGTCTGCCGCACCGGAAATTCGCTTCCCGAACGTGTACGGCATCGATATGCCAACCGCCAATGAGCTGATTGCGCACGGTCGCGAAGTGGACGAAATTCGTCAGATTATCGGCGCCGATGGCCTGATTTTCCAGGATCTGAACGATCTTATCGACGCGGTGCGCGCCGAGAACCCGGAGATTCAGCAGTTCGAATGCTCCGTGTTTAACGGCGTCTATGTGACGAAAGACGTCGACCAGCAGTACCTTGACTATCTTGATTCGCTGCGCAACGACGATGCGAAAGCCGTTCAGCTGCAAAACGATCTCGAAAGTTTAGAGATGCACAACGAAGGTTAATCTCTCTGCAAGTGAGGGCGTTCGCCCTCACTTGCAACTCCCCGCGAAATCCTGCACAGTCTGCCCTGAAATCAGTAAGGGCGAAAATCATGAAACGACTCATTGTTGGGCTCAGCGGTGCCAGTGGCGCCATTTACGGCGTACGTCTGCTGCAGGTTTTGCGCGACGTAGCGGAAGTCGAAACCCATCTGGTGATGAGCCAGGCGGCGCGACAAACCCTCTCCCTTGAAACCGATCTCTCCCTGCGTGATGTTCAGGCACTGGCCGACGTCGTGCACGACGCGCGCGATATCGCCGCCAGCATCTCCTCAGGCTCGTTTAAAACCGCTGGCATGGTGATCCTGCCCTGTTCAATTAAAACGCTCTCCGGCATTGTGAACAGCTATACCGACACGCTGGTGACGCGCGCGGCGGATGTCGTGCTGAAGGAACGTCGCCCGCTGGTGCTTTGCGTGCGGGAAACGCCGCTACATCTGGGGCATTTGCGCCTGATGACCCAGGCCGCCGAGCTGGGCGCCGTGATCATGCCGCCGGTACCGGCGTTTTATCATCGCCCGCAGTCGCTGGATGATGTGATCAACCAGACCGTCAACCGCGTGCTGGATCAGTTTGATATCGACCTGCCGGAAGATCTCTTCACCCGCTGGCAGGGAGCCTGATTCTGTGCACACATGCTGTGCATGAAAAGAGACGTTGCCCTGTTTCAGGGCAATTATGCAACGGCGATCATATCCTCGACATTTAATTCGTTTTTTCCCTTTTTCTCTCTCCGGTTCGTTCGGCAGACCTGCTATCTTTCACCATTAAGGCAATATCGCAACGTTTTATTAACATATTTAACGTCGAAGTTTTGACCAGACGGCAATGTGGCATAAGACCTGCAAGAGAAGCCTGCAACACAACACACAACACAATACATAATAAAATCACGGTACTTGAGGGTAAATGTATGAAGAAGACGGTTCTGGCTCTGTCTTTGCTGGTGGGGTTAAGTGCGGCGGCAGGTAGCTATGCGGCGCTTCCACAGACGGTTCGTATCGGTACAGACGCAACCTACGCGCCATTCTCTTCCAAGGATGCGAAAGGCGATTTCGTGGGGTTTGATATCGATCTGGGAAATGAAATGTGCAAACGCATGCAGGTAAAATGCACATGGGTGGGCAGCGACTTTGACGCATTAATTCCGTCGCTGAAAGCCAAGAAAATCGACGCCATTATCTCTTCTCTCTCTATCACCGAAAAACGTCAGCAGGAGATTGCCTTCTCTGACAAGCTCTACGCCGCTGATTCACGTCTGATTGCTGCTAAAGGCTCCCCGATCCAGCCGACCATCGACTCGCTGAAAGGCAAGCATGTTGGCGTGCTCCAGGGGTCAACGCAGGAAGGTTATGCCAATGCCAACTGGCGCGAGAAGGGTGTCGACGTGGTTGCCTATCAGAATCAGGATCTGATTTACTCTGACCTGTCGGCGGGCCGTCTGGATGCTGCATTCCAGGATGAAGTCGCCGCGAGCGAAGGCTTCCTGAAGCAGCCAGCCGGGAAAGACTACGCTTTTGCAGGCCCGTCCGTGAAAGACAAAAAATACTTTGGTGACGGCACCGGTATTGGCCTGCGTAAGGATGATACCGAGCTGAAAGCCGCCTTTGACAAAGCGTTTACAGAGCTGCGTAAAGACGGTACTTACGACAAACTGGCGAAGAAATACTTCGACTTCAACGTCTACGGTGACTGAGACCTGACGGTGATGCACTGAAAAGAGGCATCAGGCGAAGGGGTGATCCAGTATGGTGCGTTAAATGCACTATATTGGATCGCTTTGTGCATACTTACGCATTTATAATGCAAAATATCCCGGCCCGAAGGCATTAATCTTTGCCTGAAAGTGGGGATTAATGGCACATTAGCACCACCCCGTCGTCGTAAAAATCCCGTATGAAGACAGTTTGTTGAGGACAAATATGAAAAAACTCGTGTTGTCACTATCTCTGGTGCTGGCCTTTTCCAGCGCCACCGCGGCATTCGCAGCCATTCCGCAGAAAATCCGTATTGGTACCGATCCAACCTATGCGCCGTTTGAATCGAAGAATTCAAAGGGTGAGCTGGTGGGTTTTGACATCGATCTGGCCAATGAGCTGTGCAAACGCATCAAAGCGCAATGTACCTACGTTGAGAACCCGCTGGACGCGCTGATCCCATCCCTTAAAGCAAAAAAAATCGACGTAATTATGTCCTCGCTCTCCATCACTGAAAAACGCCAGCAGGAGATTGCCTTCACCGACAAACTCTACGCGGCCGATTCACGTCTGGTGGTGGCGAAGTCTTCTGATATTCAGCCAACGCTTGAGTCGCTGAAGGGCAAACGCGTGGGCGTGCTGCAGGGCACCACCCAGGAAACCTACGGTAACGAGCACTGGGCGCCGAAGGGGATCGAAATTGTCTCCTATCAGGGCCAGGAAAATATTTACGCAGACCTGACGGCCGGCCGTATTGATGCGGCATTCCAGGATGAAGTCGCGGCAAGCGAAGGCTTCCTGAAAACGCCGATGGGCAAAGATTACAAGTTCGGCGGTCCGTCCATTAAGGATGTGAAGTTGTTCGGTGTGGGTACCGGTATGGGCCTGCGCAAAGAAGACAACGAACTGCGCGAAGCGCTGAACAAAGCGTTTGCGGAAATGCGCGCTGACGGTACCTATGACAAGCTGGCGAAAAAGTACTTTGATTTCAATGTGTACGGCGGCTAATCGCTCCGTCAAATAACGTGCGGCCCCTCCCGATGCGGGAGGGGAAAAGACACGGTTTCACCACTCACGATACGACAGGGCTCGCGGTATGCTGTACGGATTTTCTGGCGTCATTTTACAGGGCGCGCTTGTCACCCTTGAGCTGGCTATCAGCTCCGTGGTGCTGGCGGTGCTGATAGGTCTGGCGGGCGCAGGGGCGAAGCTTTCGGCTAACAAACCGCTGGCGCTCATTTTTGAAGGCTATACCACGCTCATTCGCGGCGTACCCGATCTGGTGCTGATGCTGCTCATCTTTTATGGTCTGCAGATTGCGTTAAACAGCGTAACGGATGCGATGGGACTGGGACAAATTGATATCGACCCGATGGTGGCCGGTATTATTACCCTCGGTTTTATCTACGGTGCCTACTTCACCGAAACCTTTCGCGGTGCTTATATGGCCGTGCCGAAAGGTCACATTGAGGCGGCAACCGCATTTGGTTTTACCTCTTCACAAACGTTTCGCCGGATCATGTTCCCGGCCATGATGCGCTATGCGCTGCCGGGCATTGGTAACAACTGGCAGGTTATCCTCAAAGCGACGGCGCTGGTCTCTTTGCTCGGTCTGGAAGATGTGGTCAAAGCCACTCAGCTGGCGGGTAAAAGCACCTGGGAGCCCTTCTACTTTGCGGTGGTTTGTGGCGTGATCTATCTGGTCTTTACGACCGTCTCCAATGGTGTGCTGCTTCTGCTTGAGCGTCGCTACTCCGTGGGTGTGAAGAGGGCTGACCTGTGATTGAGATTATTCAGGAATACTGGAAATCCCTGCTGTGGACAGATGGCTATCGCTTTACCGGCGTGGCGATCACGCTGTGGCTGCTGATTTCGTCCGTGGTGATGGGCGGCATTCTGGCGGTGTTTCTCGCCATTGGCCGCGTGTCGAACAATAAATTTATTCAGTTCCCCATTTGGCTGTTTACCTATGTCTTTCGCGGTACGCCGCTGTACGTGCAGCTGCTGGTCTTCTATTCAGGCATGTACACGCTGGAAATCGTAAAAGGCACGGAAATGCTGAATGCGTTCTTCCGTAGCGGCCTGAACTGTACGGTGCTGGCGTTGACGCTCAACACCTGTGCCTATACCACCGAGATCTTCGCCGGGGCTATTCGTTCCGTGCCTTATGGCGAGATTGAAGCGGCGCGGGCGTATGGCTTTTCGTCGGTAAAACTTTACCGCTGCATTATTCTGCCATCGGCGCTGCGTATTGCGCTGCCTGCGTACAGCAACGAAGTGATTCTGATGCTGCACTCCACTGCGCTTGCCTTTACCGCGACGGTGCCGGATCTGCTCAAAATCGCGCGCGATATTAACTCCGCGACCTATCAGCCGTTTACCGCGTTTGGCATTGCGGCGGTGCTCTATTTAATTATCTCTTATGTCTTGATTAGCCTGTTCCGCAAGGCTGAAAAACGCTGGTTGCAGCATATAAAACCTTCTTCGACGCACTGAGAAAGATGATGGCTGAGAACAAATTAAACGTTATTGATTTGCACAAACGCTACGGCGAACATGAAGTGCTGAAAGGGGTGTCGCTGCAGGCGAATGCAGGCGACGTAATCAGTATCATCGGCTCATCCGGCTCGGGTAAAAGTACCTTCCTGCGCTGCATTAACTTCCTCGAAAAACCGAGTGAAGGCTCGATTGTGGTGAGCGGGCAGAATATTAATCTGATACGCGATAAAGACGGCCAGC
Organism: Enterobacter kobei; assembly: GCF_001729765.1. NCBI lineage: Bacteria > Pseudomonadati > Pseudomonadota > Gammaproteobacteria > Enterobacterales > Enterobacteriaceae > Enterobacter > Enterobacter kobei. Next base: position 3,299,136 of record NZ_CP017181.1, on the reverse strand, counting down.
TGAAGGTGGCGGATAAGAATCAGCTGCGTCTGCTGCGCACGCGTCTGACCATGGTGTTCCAGCACTTCAACCTCTGGAGCCATATGACGGTGCTGGAGAACGTGATGGAAGCGCCGATTCAGGTGCTGGGCCTGAGCAAACAGGAAGCCCGCGAGCGCGCGGTGAAATACCTGGCGAAAGTGGGTATCGACGAGCGTCAGCAGATGAAATACCCGGTGCACCTCTCCGGCGGTCAGCAGCAACGTGTCTCCATCGCCCGCGCGCTGGCGATGGAACCCGAAGTGCTGCTGTTCGATGAACCGACCTCAGCGCTGGATCCTGAACTCGTTGGCGAAGTGCTGCGCATCATGCAGAAGCTGGCCGAAGAGGGCAAAACGATGGTGGTGGTGACGCACGAGATGGGCTTTGCCCGTAACGTTTCTAACCACGTCATCTTCCTGCATCAGGGCAAAATTGAAGAGCAGGGCCATCCGGACGACGTCTTAGCGAATCCGCAAAGCCCGCGTCTGCAGCAGTTCCTGAAAGGCTCCCTGAAATAACGGGGGTTTTCCCTCTCCCTGTGGGAGAGGGTTGGGACGAGGGCATCAGACCGCAGTACAGCCCAATCGCCCGGTGGCGCTTCGCTTACCGGGCCTACAAAAACCGTAGTGCCGCCCGGCATTCAGACCGCACCACACTCCAGCCGATAGACCCAGTCGTCATACCGCACCCCATTAATTTCATATGCCTTTTCCAGTACCTGCGTACGCACAAAACCGGCTTTCTCCAGCACGCGCACCGACCCGCCGTTATCCGCCAGCACAAACGCGTTAATGGCCTTCACGCCGGTCTGGTTAAAGGCGTAATCACACACCGCGCGCAGCGCCTCGCTGGCAATACCTTTCCCCTGCGCAGCAGGCACAACCGTATAGCCGATATCTGCCTCTTCATGATTCGCCGGGCTGATTTGCAGGCCAATATCGCCAAGCGGGGTCTCCTCATCCCGAAAACGGATCACGAAAACATGCTCGGCCATCAGGCGCGCGGCAAACACGCGTCGGGTCTCTTTTTCCGGCGCGATGGCGGACATATAGCGCATGATGTCGCGGTTTTCACGCAGCGAGCGGAAGAAGGCCCAGTCGGTGGGTTCGAAAGGGGTGAGATGAAGCCGGGGAGTGGTGATGGTTGCCATTGTTACGCCATTTCATCGGAACATGGCGTACAACTGTAACATATTCACCGCACCACATCCCCCAGCGCCTCTTCTAAGTCATACCAGCGGAACGCGAACCCCGCCGCTTCCAGCCGTTTGGGTAGCGCCCGTTGTCCGCCTAATACCAGCACGGACGCTTCACCCATCATCAGGCGAATCACCGTGGCAGGTACGCGCAATATCGCCGGGCGATGCAGGGCGTGCCCCAGAGCGTGAGCAAACTGTTCATTACGCACGGGATATGGCGCGACCATATTAAACGGTCCGCGCAGGTCGTTATCCAGCAGCCAGAGAATGCCGTTGACCATATCGTCGATATGGATCCACGCCAGATACTGACGGCCGTTGCCAATCGGTCCACCGAGTCCCAGCTTAAAAGGCGGGAGCATTTTGCCCAAAATACCGCCGTTCGGCGCCAGTACCACACCGGTACGCAGCAGGCAGACGCGGGTACGATCGCTTTGCGCCGCACAGGCGATGCGTTCCCACTGGGCACAGAGTTTATGGGTAAATTCGTTGTGGGGCGGCTCTTCCTCGGTCACCACCACTTCGCCAAGATCGCCGTAATAGCCCGTCGCTGAGCCCGAAATCAGCACCGACGGCGGCGTGTGGCTGTTGCGAATCAGCTCAACCAGCTTCTCGGTGATGTTCCAGCGGCTGCTGCAGAGCCGCTGTTTCTGCTCTTCGGTCCAGCGCTTATCGGCAATGGGTTCACCCGCGAGGTTGATGACGGCATCAAAGCCGTCCAGATTCTGCTGCTCAGCCAGCCCTTTCCAGATGTCGACGCCTGCGCCCAGCACCTGACGCGCTTTTTCCGGGCTGCGCGTCACCACGGTGATGTCATGATGCAGCGCCTGAAGACGCGCAATGAGATGGCGACCAATCAGACCCGTACCGCCGGTCAGCAAAATCTTCATACAACCTCCAGGTTTATCCCTGGCATCGCCAGCTTAACGTCATAGAGACGGAGTCGGCGTAGCGCAGGGCGTGAAGTTTATCGATCTCTACTTCAGCATAAGTGACCCAGTGATGATCGCGTGCGATATCGAGCACATCCTGAGTTAATTTCTCCAGCAGAGAGAAGCGGTTGTTCTCCACGTACTGAATGATGTTTTTGGTTATCGTGCGATAGTTCAGCGCGTCATTGATGTCTTCGCTGGCCCGCGCTTTGTCGGCGGGATAGTGAATAACCACATTAATGACAATATCCTGACGGTTGGCAATCTCTTCCTCTTTGATACCGATGAAGGTACGCAAGCGTAAATTTTTTATACGAATAATAGCGTCTGGCTGTGACATTGCAGGTCTTCTCCGTGTCAGTAATTGCCGCCCATAATACATGAGAGGCTTGCAGGCACACAGCCTCCTATAAGGTTAAATCTGCTGGATTTTTTGCAGTGCGCGTTCGGTGGCCGGGCGGGTACGGATACGTTCAAACCAGTTGTTCACCGCCGGGTAGGACGCGAGATCAATCCGGTGTTTTTCATGGGTATTCACCCACGGCCAGCAGGCGATATCGGCAATGCTGTAATGATCTCCCCCAAGCCACGGCGTTTTTTCCAGCCGCTGGTTTAGCACGCCATACAAACGTTGCGTCTCCACCTGATAGCGTTCTATCGCATAAGGGATGGGCTGCGGGGCGTAAGCGGTAAAATGGTGGTTCTGTCCCAGCATGGGCCCAAGTCCGCTCGCCTGCCAGAAGAGCCATTGCAAGGTATGGTGACGTTCACGCAGCTCCCCGCTCAGGAGTTTGCCGGTTTTCTCCGCCAGATAGAGCAAAATTTCGCCGGATTCAATCAGGCTCAACGGTCTTCCTCCGTCGGCCGGCTGATTGTCAATAATGGCCGGAATTTTATTGTTCGGCGAGATAGCCAGAAAGAGAGGACTGAACTGTTCACCTTTGCTGATATCCACGCGAATGATTCTGTAATCCAGTTCGGCTTCTTCGAGAAAGAGGGTGATCTTATGGCCGTTTGGGGTAGGGGCGTAATAAAGGTCAATCATTCTCAACTCCTGTCCATGCGAATAGTAGTGCCACGACAACTGAGTATAGGTAATTGTTGTAAATCGTGAGTTTTCATCAAGTGACAGCGGGGCAAAGAGATTATATGTTGAGTAAAAAACCGATCAGCCGATGAGGATGTTATGAACCAGCCCCTAATCACGTTGTGGTCCGATGCGAATTTCTTTTCCCCCTATGTCATGAGCGTGTACGTTGCGCTGGCTGAAAAAGGGCTTACTTTTACGCTGAAGACCGTTGATCTCGACGGCGGGGAACATCTCAAACCGCAGTGGCAGGGTTACGATCTCACCCGACGCGTGCCGGTGCTGGAGGTTGACGGCTTTGCGCTGAGCGAATCATCAGCGATCGATGAATACCTGGAAGATCGTTTTGCGCCGCCCGAGTGGGAACGGATCTATCCTCACGATCTGCAAAAACGCGCCCGTGCGCGGCAGATCCAGGCGTGGCTACGTAGCGACCTGGTGCCGATTCGTGTAGAGCGCTCGACAGATGTCGTGTTTGCCGGGGTGAAAAAGCCAGCTCTGAGCGCGGAAGGTACGCACAGCGCCCAAAAACTGATTGAAACGGCCACGTCGCTTCTCGCGCACGGCAATCCGAACCTGTTTGGTGAATGGTGCATTGCCGATACCGACCTGGCGCTGATGCTGAACCGCCTGATCCTCAACGGCGATGAAGTCCCTCAGCTGCTGGTGGATTATGCAGCGTTCCAGTGGCAGCGCGCCTCTGTGCAGCGCTATGTGGCACTCTCCGCTAAGCGCGCGGGCTGATAAGCCCTGACGCTTCAGGTATGATAAGGGCAGTGAGTTTTCCGAGGGAGAGACGAATGAAATTGATGTTTGCGTCGGATATCCATGGATCGCTGCCCGCGACCGAGCGCGTGCTTTCTCTGTTTGCGCAAAGCGGCGCGCAATGGCTGGTGATTCTGGGGGATGTGTTAAACCATGGCCCGCGCAATGCGCTGCCAGAAGGCTATGCCCCTGCGCAGGTCGCGGAGAAGCTTAATCCGTTTGCCTCGCGCATCATTGCCGTGCGCGGTAACTGCGACAGCGAAGTCGACCAGATGCTACTGCACTTTCCCCTTACCGCTCCGTGGCAACAGGTACTGCTGGAAAACAGCCGCCTGTTCCTGACCCACGGGCACCTTTTCGGCCCGGATAATCTCCCGGCACTCGCGGCTGGCGATGTCCTGGTTTACGGTCATACTCATATTCCGGTGGCTGAAAAACGCGGTGAAATTTATCACGTTAACCCGGGGTCGGTCAGCATACCCAAAGGCGGATATCCTGCGAGCTATGGCATGCTGGATGGAAATACCCTGAGCGTAATCGCACTTAATGATCAGCAAGTTATTGCGCAGGTAGCGATTAATCCGTAAGTTACACCCCAACTGCAAACGCGCCGAAAGAGCGCTTAGACGAGAAGGTTTCCCGATGGTGGAGCAGAATCATTTGGCAAGTACTGAATGGGTTGACATTGTCAGCGAAGAAAATGAAGTGATCGCGCAGGCCAGCCGCGAACAAATGCGTGCAGAGCGTCTGCGTCACCGTGCAACCTACATTGTTGTGCATGACGGCATGGGCAAGATTCTGGTTCAGCGTCGCACGGACACGAAAGATTTTCTCCCAGGTATGCTGGATGCCACAGCGGGTGGTGTCGTGCAGGCCGATGAAGTGCTGCTGGATTCCGCGCGTCGTGAAGCGGAAGAAGAGTTAGGGATTGCCGGTGTGCCATTTGCTGAACACGGGCAGTTCTATTTCGAAGACGAACATTGCCGCGTCTGGGGCGGACTGTTTAGCTGCGTTTCCCACGGGCCTTTCGCCCTGCAGGAAGAAGAAGTGAGCGAAGTCTGCTGGATGACGCCGGAAGAGATTACCGCGCGTTGCGACGAGTTCACGCCGGATTCGTTAAAAGCACTGGCGCTATGGATGACCCGCAACGCCAAAAACGAATCCGCTAAGCCGGAAAATAAAGCGGAAAAAGAGGAAGAGGCTGAATAAGCCTTAACAGCTTTCCCGCAGACACAGGCTGGACGCGATAGGTTTATGGTCGCGCCAGTCTCCATCATTCAGACGTTCCAGTAACGCTTTCCCGGCCTCAATTCCAATCTTTCGATGCGGTACCGCCATGGTCGTCAGCGGCGGCTGACAGACGCGGCTGACGTCGCTATCCCCAAAGCCTACGACGGCAAGATCGTCCGGCACTTTGATTCGCCGACGCTGACACTCATACAGCGCACCGCAGGCCAGTTCGTCTGAAACGCATACCAGCGCATCCAGCTCCGGCCACGCCAGCAGAAACTCAGGCAGCTGCGCCGCACCGGTCGAGAAGCTCGGCGGCATGGCGGCGTTAATTACCCGGTTCGGCGACAGATGATGGCGCAGCATCGCTTTGTACCAGCCCTGCAAATGCTGCTGGAAAATCCACTGTTCCTGGTTGGCGCACAGCAGGCCGATATTCTGGTAGCCGCGCTTAATAACCATTTCTGTTAGCTCATACATGGCCGCCACGTTATCAATCCCGATATTCATATCAATCGGGTCGGCGCGCATAGCACCCATCTCCATCACCGGGATGGAGGCATTTTTCAGCCAGTGGCGAACGGTGTCGGTATGCTCCACGCTGAGCAGGATCGCGGCGGCAATATTTGACGCCAGCAGCGTTTCCAGCAGCTTTTCCTCCTGTTCAAGACGATGCTGAGACTCGGCCAGCATGATCTGGTATCCGGCAGGCTGAAGCACCTGCTGTAGCCCGGCAAACATCTCTGAACACCCAGCTTCGGAAAGATTAGGAACAACCATTGCGATCGTCCATGACGACGCCGATGCCAGTGCGCTGGCGGCGAGATTGGGCATATAACCCAGTTCCTGCACCGCAGCTTCAATTTTTTCACGCAGTTTATCGGAAACCTGTTCCGGCGTGCGGAGCGCACGGGAGACGGTCATCGTGCCAACTCCGGCAAGCTGTGCGACATCCGCGAGCGTGACTTTTCCGGTACTGCGCCGTTTTCGGGTTAAAGACATACACCTTCCTGCTGACCAGACGCGTTCTTATTCCTTCACTCCAGGTGACAGGCAGTATACGCCTTAAATCCCTTTTTTTGCTGTGATTTCACACGATGATGGCATTTTGATAGCGCTATCACACTTCTGCATGTTAATCGTTGGTAGCGCTATCTTTGTGACAGGGATCGCAGTCAAGGATTGATGGGTTGAATAAAGTTTGCTCATCTTTGGCGTGACGACGGAGTGAAAAGTGCTCAAAAAGTGGATATATGATACAACCATCACGCTTCAGGAGAGCGTTGAAAGCTGGCCTCAGGCGCTGGAGATATGCGCGAAACCGTTACTGGAGCTGCAGGTGATTGAACCGGAATACGTGACGGCAATCATTCAGCAGCACCATGCTTTAGGACCGTATTATGTGCTGGCACCAGGGCTGGCCATGCCGCATGCGCGGCCGGAAGAAGGCGCCAAAGGACTGGGGTTGTCATTACTAAAACTAAAACAGGGTGTCTCTTTTGGTGCCGGGGAGTTTGACCCTGTCGATGTCATTATTATGCTCGCGGCACCGGACAAACATAGCCATATCGAGATGATCTCATCGCTGGCAGAGTTATTTTCCAGCGACGAAGATATGGAAAAATTACATCAGGCGAATACCCTGGAGGACATTAAAACCATTATTGACCGCTTCTGATTTAATTCTTTAATCCGATTATTCACAACATTACGCGCCAGCGTGATGGGGCGTGCTCTACTCATAAAAGGGGACAACAATGAAAATCATGGCTATTTGTGGGTCTGGCCTGGGCAGCAGTTTTATGGTCGAAATGAACATTAAAAAGGTGCTCAAAAAGCTGGAAATTGACGCCGAGGTTGAACACTCCGATCTCTCCTCCGCCACGCCGGGCGCGGCTGACCTGTTCGTGATGGCAAAAGATATTGCCGCCAGCGCCAGCGTACCGGAAAGCCAACTGGTGGTGATCAATAACATCATTGATATCAACGAACTTGAAGCGCAACTGCGCGCCTGGTTCGAAAGACAATAATCCTGATAAGGCGAGGTGGATATGTTTATCCTTGAAACGCTGAATTTCGTTGTTGATATTTTAAAAGTCCCTTCGGTGCTGGTCGGATTAATTGCCTTGATCGGTCTGGTTGCGCAGAAAAAAGCGTTTTCAGATGTGGTGAAGGGAACCATTAAAACGATTCTTGGTTTTATTGTGCTGGGTGGTGGCGCCACGGTGCTGGTGGGGTCATTAAATCCATTGGGGGGGATGTTCGAGCACGCCTTTAATATTCAGGGCATCATTCCCAATAATGAAGCGATTGTTTCGATTGCGCTGGAAAAATACGGTGCCTCTACCGCGCTGATTATGGCGTTTGGGATGGTAGCGAATATTATCGTCGCGCGCTTTACCCGTCTGAAGTACATCTTCCTGACCGGGCACCACACGTTTTACATGGCGTGCATGATTGGCGTAATTCTCACCGTGGCGGGCTTTGAGGGGGTAGGGCTGGTCTTTACCGGATCGCTGATCCTCGGCCTGATTATGGCTTTCTTCCCGGCCATTGCGCAGCGTTACATGAAGCGCATCACCGGTAACGATGAGATCGCCTTCGGCCACTTCGGCACCCTGGGCTACGTGCTGTCCGGCTGGATTGGCAGCAAGGTCGGCAAAGGCTCTCGTTCAACCGAAGAGATGAACCTGCCGAAGAACCTGAGCTTCCTGCGCGACAGTTCGATCTCTATCTCCCTGACGATGATGATTATCTACCTGATCATGGCGGTGAGCGCCGGGCGGGAGTACGTCGAAGCCACCTTCAGCGGCGGTCAGAACTACCTGGTTTACGCCATTATCATGGCGATCACCTTCGCGGCGGGCGTTTTCATCATCCTGCAGGGCGTGCGCCTGATTCTGGCGGAAATCGTCCCGGCCTTTACCGGCTTCTCTGAAAAACTGGTGCCGAACGCACGCCCCGCGCTGGACTGCCCGGTGGTCTACCCCTATGCGCCAAATGCCGTGCTGATTGGCTTCCTGTTCAGCTTCCTCGGGGGAATTGTCGGGTTGTTCATCTGCGGGCAGTTCAGCTGGGTGCTGATCCTCCCGGGCGTCGTGCCGCACTTCTTTACCGGTGCAACGGCGGGCGTGTTCGGTAATGCCACCGGCGGACGTCGCGGGGCAATGATAGGCGCCTTCGCCAATGGTCTGCTGATTACCTTCCTGCCGGTTCTGCTGCTGCCGGTGCTGGGCGCGATTGGCTTTGCGAACACCACCTTCTCGGACGCCGATTTCGGCGCGGTGGGGATTGTGCTCGGTAACCTGGCGCGCTTCCTGTCACCGCTTGCCATCACCGGGCTGGTCGTGGCGCTGTTCGCGCTGCTGGTGGCCTACAACCTGTTTGCGAAAAACAAACCTGCGGGCGGTAACGCGCAGGAAAATACCGGAGCCAAATCATGAATGAGAATGAGATAACCGAGCTGGCGCGCCAGATTCGCCTTGAGACGCTGAAATCGCTGACGCAGCTCGGATTTGGACACTACGGCGGCAGCATGTCGGTGGTCGAAACGCTGGCCGTGCTGTACGGCGCGGTGATGAAAATCGACCCGGCAGATCCGGACTGGCCAGAGCGAGATTATTTTGTCCTGTCAAAGGGCCATGCGGGCCCGGCGCTGTACAGCACGCTGGCGATCAAGGGCTACTTCCCGGTGGAGGAGCTGAGCACCCTGAATCAGAACGGTACGCGCCTGCCGAGCCATCCGGATCGCCTGAAAACACGCGGCGTGGATGCGACCACCGGTTCGCTGGGGCAGGGGATTTCCATTGCTGGCGGGATGGCGCTCTCGCACAAGCTCGCGGGGCGACCGAATCGGGTTTTCTGCATTGTCGGTGACGGCGAGCTGAACGAGGGACAGTGCTGGGAAGCCTTCCAGTTTATTGCCCACCATCGTCTGAACAATCTGACGGTATTCGTCGACTGGAACAAACAGCAGCTGGATGGCGAACTGGATGAAATCATTTGCGCGTTTGACCTCGAAGGGAAATTCCGTGCCTTTGGTTTTGACGTGGTGACCGTGAAGGGAGACGACATTTCGGCGCTGCTGGACGTGACGTCGCGCGTGCCGGCGAAAGACGCCCGCCCGCAGGTGGTGATCCTCGACAGCATTAAAGGGCAGGGGGTGCGGTATCTCGAACAGCTCAGCAATTCGCACCACCTGCGATTGACCGCGGAGAGCAAAGCGGCCCTCAACGAGACGATTCGCCAACTGGAGGCTTCACATGATTAAGGTTGCACCGGCAGGACAGAAAGACGCCGTTGAGATGCGTAAGGTCTACGCGGGCTTCGTGGCAAAGCAGATTGAGGCCGGAAGCGAGATTATCGCCCTGGAAGCGGACCTGATGAGTTCGATGGCGATGGACGGCGTGGCGCGCGATTATCCGCAGCACGTGATTAACTGCGGCATCATGGAGGCCAACGTGATCGGTACAGCTGCCGGGCTGTCGCTCACCGGTCGCAAACCGTTCGTGCATACGTTCACCGCGTTTGCCAGCCGACGCTGCTTCGACCAGCTGTTTATGTCCCTGGACTATCAGCGTAACAACGTGAAGGTGATAGCCTCGGATGCTGGCGTGACGGCCTGTCACAACGGCGGGACGCATATGTCGTTCGAGGATATGGGCATCGTGCGCGGTCTGGTGCACTCGGTGGTGCTGGAGGTGACCGACGCGGTGATGTTTGACGATGTGCTGCGCCAGCTTATCGATCTGGAAGGCTTCTACTGGGTACGCACCATCCGTAAGCAGGCGCCGAGCGTGTATGCGCCGGGCTCAACCTTCACCATCGGCAAAGGCAACGTGCTGCGTGAGGGAAGCGATATTACGCTTATCGTCAATGGCATTATGGTAGCGGAAGCGCTGGAGGCGGCGCGTCAGCTGGAGCAGGAGGGGGTCAGTGCAGCGGTTATTGATATGTTCACCCTGAAGCCCATCGACCGAATGCTGGTGAAAAACTACGCTGAGAAAACCGGGCGCATCGTGACCTGTGAAAACCACAGCATTCACAACGGTCTTGGCTCGGCGGTGGCGGAAGTGCTGGTGGAAACCTGCCCGGTGCCAATGCGACGCGTGGGGGTGAAAGAGCGTTACGGTCAGGTGGGGACGCAGGACTTCCTGCAGAAGGAGTACGGCCTGACGGCACATGACATCGTGTCGGCGGCGCGAGAGCTGCTGTAATAAAAAAGGCGACCCTTTGTGGTCGCCTTTTTGTTGCCCGGTGGCGCTAGCGCTTACCGGGCCTACGGTCCTGTAGGCCGGATAAGCGAAGTGTATGACCGGATACATAGGTGACAGATCAGACCGGGAACATAGGTAACACTTTTAGTCTATCCGGAGCACACTCTGGGTTTTTCGGTCGTAGTACGCAAGCGTTATCCCATTAAAGATGATGGCCTCAAGGCCATCATCTTGTTCTTCCAGCATGATGTACTCCCCAGTCAGTGCTTCACTCAGGAACACCGTACCCTTTTTTCCCATATAGAGGGTCCCCCTCGATTTCACCCTGTAGACTGTACCTCCTTCCGGATAAGCATATTCAGGAACACGGCCATCCCAGTGTCGGTTTGAGGGTTGCCATACCGTTCCGGGCGTTGCTCCCGCCAGTGCTTCATGCGGCCTTTCGTAGTTAAATTCTTTCCGGTAGTCACTGAACCACCGCTGTTGTTCTTCCATCGTCATGAAGGTGTTGCCCTGTTTCACCGCACTTTTCAGGGAGCGGTGCATTCGCTCATGGCGGCCATTTTCTTCCGGATGCCCCTTTCTGATACGCTCCGGCCTGATGCCCAGCTTGATTAGCCAGACGGCAAGACGACTTAATCCGGCTATTCCTGTTCCCGCGAAGGGCTGGCCGTTATCGGTTCTAAGCACTTCCGGCAGACCATATTCCAGGAACGCATCCGTCAGGCACTCTCTGACAAAGGGTTCACTCTCACGGTGTGTTCCCCGGCAGCTGAGCAGATACCGGCTGTGATTATCGGTCAGGGTGAAAGGATGGCAGTACTCTCTGCTGAGCAGCCTGAACTTGCCTTTAAAATCAGCGCTCCAGACCTGATTGTTCTCACTGATGATGGTCAGGGGCTGGCGATTGCCTGGTGTTCTGCGTTTTCGTTTTTTATCCGGAACCAGGCCTTCGCGCTTGAGGATATCGCCGATAGTGCTGGCGGCAGGTACGGTAAAATCGACGTGATGATTGAGCAACCACATCCGCAGTTTTTTTGGCCCCCAGTCAGGGTGTTTTTGACGCAGGGCAGTCAGGTGTCCGGCGATATCATCAGGAACCGTCCGGGAGTGGGAGCGTGGCGCACGCGACCGGTCCGAGAGAGATGACAGGTCAGAAGGGTCAAAACGCTGAAGCCATTTATAGCCGGTTTTACGGCTGATGCCAAAAAGACGGCAAAGCGCGGAGAAGGAGTCCGTACCTGCATGGCAGGCACGGATAAAATCAAGGCGTTGCATAGGTCGGGTCTCAGTCCAGGGCATAGCGAGTCTCCTCTTCTATGCCAGTTATAACTGTTACCCATGTATCCGGTCTAAAGTGTTACCCATGTTTCCGGTTCATACCGAAGCGCCATCCGGCAAGACCTTACAATTACTGCTGCTGCGAAGACTGGATCGCCGTCAGCGCGATGGTATAGACGATATCGTCAACCAGCGCACCACGGGACAGGTCGTTCACAGGTTTGCGCATACCCTGCAGCATTGGCCCGATGGAGATCAGGTCTGCTGAACGCTGTACCGCTTTATAGGTGGTGTTACCGGTGTTCAGATCCGGGAAGATGAACACGGTAGCGCGACCTGCAACCGGAGAGTTCGGCGCTTTGGATTTTGCCACGTCAGCCATCACGGCGGCGTCGTACTGCAGCGGGCCGTCGATCATCAGATCCGGACGTTTTTCCTGAGCAATACGGGTCGCTTCACGCACTTTCTCTACGTCGCTACCTGCACCAGAAGTACCGGTGGAGTAGGAGAGCATCGCAACGCGCGGCTCGATGCCGAAGGCAGTCGCGGAATCTGCGGACTGAATAGCGATCTCAGCCAGCTGCTCTGCGGTTGGATCCGGGTTGATCGCGCAGTCGCCGTAAACATAAACCTGTTCAGGCAGCAGCATGAAGAACACGGAGGAGACCAGAGAACTGCCCGGTGCGGTTTTGATCAGCTGCAGCGGTGGACGGATGGTGTTTGCGGTGGTGTGAACTGCACCGGAAACCAGACCGTCAACTTCGTCCTGCTCCAGCATCAGCGTACCCAGCACCACGTTGTCTTCCAGCTGCTCGCGCGCAACGGCTTCGGTCATGCCCTTGCTCTTACGCAGTTCAACCAGACGGGCAACGTAGCTTTCACGAACCACTTCAGGGTCAACGATTTCGATGCCCGCACCCAGCTCAACGCCCTGAGACGCCGCAACGCGGTTGATCTCATCCGGGTTACCCAGCAGCACACAGGTCGCGATGCCGCGCTCTGCACAGATAGCCGCCGCTTTAACGGTACGTGGCTCGTCACCTTCTGGCAGAACAACGCGTTTGCCCGCTTTACGCGCCAGCTCGGTCAGCTGGTAACGGAATGCAGGAGGAGACAGACGGCGGCTGCGCTCGGAGGTCGCGGTCAGGGATTCGATCCAGTCTGCGTTGATGTAACCTGCAACGTATTCCTGAACTTTCTCGATACGCTCGTGGTCATCAACCGGCACTTCCAGGTTGAAGCTCTGCAGGCTCAGGGAGGTCTGCCAGGTGTTGGTATTCACCATGAAGACTGGCAGGCCAGTGGCAAACGCGCGTTCGCACAGCTTGCTCACGCGTGGGTCCATCTCGTAAGCGCCGGTCAGCAGGATGGCACCGATCTCTACGCCGTTCATCGCCGCCAGACACGCTGCAACCAGCACGTCAGGACGATCGGCTGACGTTACCAGCAGGGAACCAGCGCGGAAGTGTTCCAGCATGTGCGGAATGCTACGCGCACAGAAGGTCACGGACTTCACGCGGCGGGTATTGATATCGCCTTCGTTAACGATGGTCGCGTTCAGGTGACGCGCCATATCGATTGCACGGGTGGCAATCAGATCGAAGCTCCAGGGTACCGCGCCGAGAACAGGCAGCGGGCTGGAATCCTGCAGTTTAGCCGGATCAACTTTGATGACCTTCGCTTTGGAAGAGTCGTCGAAGATCTCAGACAGGTCTGGGCGAGTACGGCCCTGATCGTCAACCGGGGCGTTCAGTTTGTTCACGATCACGCCGGTGATGTTGGTGTTTTTCGTGCCACCGAAGCTGCTGCGTGTCAGTTCGATACGCTCGTTCAGCTGTTCCGGGGTATCAGTGCCCTGGGACATGACGAAAACGATCTCTGCGTTCAGGGTTTTCGCGATTTCAAAGTTCAGAGACTGAGCAAACTGGTGTTTGCGCGTCGGGACCAGACCTTCAACCAGCACCACTTCTGCGTCCTGCGCATTTGCATGGTAGTTGGCGATGATCTCTTCCATCAGCACGTCTTTTTGGTTGCTGGAGAGCAGCGACTCAACGTGACTCATCTTCAGCGGTTCAGCCGCTGGCAGATTGGAGTTTTTGCGAACGATGGTGGTGGTCTGGTCAGGCGCATCGCCACCGGCACGAGGCTGGGCGATTGGCTTAAAGACGCTCAGACGAACGCCTTTGCGTTCCATAGCACGGATTACGCCAAGGCTGACGCTGGTCAGGCCGACGCTGGTTCCGGTAGGGATCAGCATAATAGTACGGGACACGGTTTATCCTCTTTCGTTACCGCCGACACGGGGCGGGTTACAAAACAGCACCGCCAGCATTGCTGGCGGTGTGGAATCAGGCAGTCAGGCGGTGTGCGTCTTGCGCGATGACCAGCTCTTCGTTAGTTGGGATAACTATAGCCGGACGGGTGCCTTCTTTGTTGATGAAGCCAGACTTGCCGAAACGCGCAGCCAGGTTACGCTCGTGATCAACGTCGAAGCCCAGAACGCCCAGTTTGCCCAGGGACAGTTCACGAACCATAGCCGCGTTCTCACCGATACCACCGGTGAAGATAACCGCGTCCAGACGACCGTCCATCAGCGCAGTGTAAGAACCGATGTATTTCGCCAGACGGTGGCAGTAAACGTCCATTGCACGTTTAGCGTCTGCTTTCTCTGCGTAGTTGTCTTCAACATAGCGGCAGTCGCTGGTGACTTCGGTCAGACCCAGCAGGCCAGACTCTTTAGTCAGCATTTTGTTGATGTCGTCAACGCTCATGCCCAGAGTGTCGTGCAGGTGGAAGATGATCGCCGGGTCGATGTCACCGGAACGGGTACCCATCACCAGACCTTCCAGCGGGGTCAGACCCATGGAGGTATCAACACATTTACCGTTGCGGATAGCAGAAACAGAACCACCGTTGCCCAGATGGCAGGTGATGATGTTCACTTCTTCAACAGGTTTGTTCAGGATTTTTGCGGCTTCCTGAGTCACAAAGAAGTGGCTGGTGCCGTGCGCGCCGTAACGACGTACGCCGTGCTCTTTGTACAGGCTGTATGGCAGGGCATAGAGGTAAGACTCTTCCGGCATGGTCTGATGGAACGCGGTGTCGAACACGGCCACGTTTTTGTCTTTCAGATTCGGGAAGGATTTCAGCGCTTCAGCGATACCGATCAGGTGCGCCGGGTTGTGCAGCGGAGCAAAAGAAGCAGAATCTTTGATGCCCTGGATAACAGATTCGTCGATCACGACGGAACTGGTGTATTTTTCGCCGCCGTGGACGATACGGTGACCAATCGCAGTCAGCTGAGCAGACAGTTCTGGTTTTTGTGCCAGAATAGTGTTAACGATAAAGTTCAGCGCTTCACTGTGAGCGGCGCCTGCACCTAAAGCCGCTTCTTGTTTGCTGCCGTCCATCTTCCACTTGATACGTGCTTCAGGCAGATGGAAACATTCGGCCAAACCAGAGAGGTACTCGTCACCGTTGAGCGCATCGATGATGGCGAATTTCAGTGAGGAGCTACCGCAGTTCAGAACCAGTACTAACTTACTCGACATGGAAGTACCTATTATTGATACGTGGCTAAAAAAACGTCAGTGAGTCTAACAGCGTAACGCATGATGACTCGGACATTTATGATTAACATCATGCCAAACGAACATTGTGGCATGATGGAAGAAATAACTATGATTTTATGCCATTTAGCACAATTTTCAGCCAATGGCATAATGTGCGATAATTTGACGAGTGAATGATTCTCGTCTATGGCCCAATCAGGCTGGCACAGGATACCCGATACGGGGTAGCGATGACAAAATATTTTGAACGTTGTCATAGCCTGTTGTGGTTTTGCACAAAAATTTTAATTTTTATACGTGAAGTTGAGGTACAGCCATGTCGACACCCGAAACCCCTACCGTGAATTTCTTCAGTCTGTTTCGTCGGGGACAGCATTACGCAAAGACGTGGCCGATGGAAAAGCGCCTTGCGCCAATGTTTATTGAGAATCGCACCATCCGCGCCACGCGCTACGCGATTCGCTTTATGCCCCCTGTCGCCATTTTTACCCTGTGCTGGCAAATAGCGTTAGGCGGACAGCTTGGCCCGGCCGTGGCGACAGCACTCTTTGCGTTAAGCCTGCCGATGCAGGGGCTGTGGTGGTTAGGAAAACGGTCCATCACGCCACTGCCACCTTCTATTTTACACTGGTTTTATGAAGTCCGTGGAAAACTGGAGGAGGCCGGGCAGGCGCTTGCTCCGGTTGAAGGCAAGCCGGATTACCAGGCGCTGGCGGACACGTTAAAGCGCGCTTTTAAGCAGTTGGATAAAACATTCCTCGATGACTTGTGATTGATCATCGAAACGACTAACAAAAAAAGGCACAGTAACAAACCGTTACCGTGTCTTTTTTTTACAGTGCAATGCGCTACAGGAGTCGAAAGATGGAAATGACCCATGCTCAACGTCTGATTTTGTCTAACCAGTACAAAATGATGACAATGCTTGATCCCGATAACGCTGCGCGCTACAGCCGCCTGCAGACTATCGTCGAACGGGGGTTTGGTTTGCAAATGCGCGAACTGGACCGCGAGTTTGGTGAGCTGAAAGAAGAAACCTGCCGCATCGTGATCGACATTATGGAGATGTACCACGCCCTGCATGTTTCCTGGACTAATCTCAAAGATCAGCAGTCCATTGACGAGCGCCGTGTCACCTTCTTAGGCTTTGATGCAGCGACGGAAGCGCGTTATCTGAGCTATGTCCGCTTTATGGTGAATACCGAAGGGCGTTATACCCACTTCGATGCGGGTACCCACGGCTTTAACGCGCAGACCCCAATGTGGGATAAATACCAGCGTATGCTGAGCGCGTGGCACGCCTGCCCGCGTCAGTACCATTTAAGCAGCAACGAAATTCAACAAATCATTAATGCCTGACGGAGGTGCGTGTGCAGTGTAGAGGTTTTCTGTTTGATCTGGACGGTACGCTGGTGGATTCGCTGCCGGTTGTGGAGCGTTCATGGTGCCATTGGGCTGACAGACAGGGTATCGACCATCAGGACGTACTGAATTTCATCCATGGCAAGCAGGCCATAACCTCATTGCGGCACTTCTTAGCGGGGCGTTCTGAGGAGGAGATTCAGGCGGAGTTCACATACCTGGAGCAGATTGAGGCCACCGATACGGAGGGTATCACTGCACTGCCTGGCGCACGCGAACTGCTTGAAAATCTTAACGAAGCGCAGATCCCGTGGGCTATCGTCACGTCCGGCTCTGTTCCGGTCGCGCATGCCCGTCACAAAGCGGCCGGTTTACCGAAGCCCGAGGTGTTCATTACCGCTGAACGCGTTAAACGCGGCAAGCCAGAGCCGGATGCGTTTCTGCTTGGCGCTGAACTGCTGGGCCTCGCTCCCGCTGAGTGCGTGGTCGTGGAAGACGCGGCGGCCGGCGTGCTGGCCGGGCTGAACGCCGGGAGTCACGTCATTGCCGTTAACGTTCCGGCGGGGTCTCCCCGGCTGAGTGAGGCGGACTTTGTGCTGGATTCCCTGACGGCACTGGCGGTGTCTAAGGCGCCCGATGGCGTTGTAACCGTCTCGCTAAAAATGTAATCCCATGATTTAGCCCCACGTTGCTGGGGCTTTTTTATGGCAAAATTCCTCATCTTCCACTGACAAGGATAGGTTGTGAACGGTGAACTGATTTGGGTCCTGAGCCTGCTTTTAATCGCCATTATTCTCTTCGCCACAGGCAAGGTGCGCATGGATGCCGTTGCCCTGTTTGTCATCGTCGCGTTTGTGCTAAGCGGCACGCTTACGCTACCGGAAGCTTTCTCCGGGTTCAGCGATCCTAACGTTATCCTGATTGCCGCCCTGTTTATTATTGGCGACGGCCTGGTGCGCACCGGTGTGGCGACCATCATGGGCGCGTGGCTGGTTAAAGTGGCCGGCAGCAGTGAAACCAAAATGCTGATCTATCTGATGCTGACGGTTGCCGGGCTGGGGGCGTTTATGAGCTCAACGGGCGTGGTCGCTATTTTTATCCCGGTGGTACTGAGCGTCTCCATGCGGATGCAAAGCTCGCCGTCGCGACTGATGATGCCTCTGAGTTTTGCCGGTTTGATAAGCGGTATGATGACGCTGGTGGCGACGCCGCCGAACCTGGTCGTCAACAGTGAGCTGCTCCGGGAAGGTTTTCAGGGCTTCAGCTTTTTCAGCGTCACCCCGTTGGGTCTGGTGATTCTGGCGATGGGCGTGGTCTATATGCTGCTGACCCGTTTTGCCCTGAAAGGCGAGAACCAGGACAAAAACAAAGACGGGTGGAAGCGGCGCACTTTCCGCGATCTCATCAAAGAGTACCGCCTCACCGGGCGGGCACGGCGTCTGGCCATTCGCCCCGGCTCGCCGATGGTCGGCCAGCGTCTTGACGACCTGAAACTGCGCGAGCGCTATGGGGCGAACGTGATCGGCGTGGAACGCTGGCGCCGTTTTCGCCGGGTGATCGTCAACGTCAATGGCGTATCGGAATTTCGGGCGCGTGACGTCCTGCTGATCGATATGTCCACTGCGGATGTGGATTTGCGCGAGTTCTGCAGCGAACAACTGCTGGAGCCAATGGTGCTGCGCGGGGAGTATTTCTCCGATCAGGCGCTGGATGTCGGTATGGCTGAAGTCTCGCTGATCCCCGAGTCCGAACTGTTGGGCAAAACCGTGCGCGAAATGGGGTTCCGCACCCGGTATGGCCTGAACGTCGTGGGGCTGAAGCGCGACGGCGTGGCGATGGAAGGGGCCGTCGTGGATGAACCGATCCTGCTGGGGGATATCTTCCTTGTGGTGGGAAACTGGAAGTTGATTAGCCAACTCGGGCAAAAAGGGCGTGATTTTGTGGTGCTCAACATGCCGGTTGAGGAGAGCGATGCGTCTCCGGCGCACAGCCAGGCGCCGCACGCGATTTTTTGTCTGGTGCTGATGGTCGCGCTGATGCTGACCGATGAAATTCCAAACCCCATAGCCGCCATCATTGCCTGTCTGCTGATGGGGAAATTCCGCTGTATCGACGCCGAGAGCGCTTATAAAGCCATTCACTGGCCGAGCATCATTCTTATCGTGGGGATGATGCCTTTTGCCCTCGCGCTGCAAAAAACCGGCGGGGTAGATTTAATCGTTAAAGGGCTCATGGACATGGGCGGCGGGTACGGACCGTATTTGATGATGGTGTGCCTGTTCATTATGTGCGCCACGATCGGGTTGTTTATCTCCAATACCGCCACGGCGGTGCTGATGGCGCCCATTGCGCTGGCGATGGCGAAATCCATGGGCGTGTCACCCTACCCGTTTGCGATGATGGTGGCGATGGCGGCTTCCGCGGCATTTATGACGCCGGTTTCATCCCCGGTCAATACGCTGGTGCTGGGGCCAGGAAATTATAAATTCAGCGATTTTGTGAAGATTGGCGTGCCATTCACCGTGCTGGTGATGGTGGTGTGCGTGGTGTTAATTCCGGTTTTATTCCCGTTTTAGCGTGAGCGCAGAAACGTAGGCCGGGTAAGGCGAAGCCGCCACCCGGCTAAAATTACAACGGTGAATCCTGGCTAATCTCATCCAGCGATAAATGGAAGCTCGGCACAAATACCTGCATAAAATAATCCATCTCGTCGCTGCGGCGGGATGCCAGGGTTTTTTCCAGACGCGTTTTCGCCAGTAAAAACTCGTTATTGCCCGCAGACAACTCTTCAAGACACTTCAGATAGGCGCACAGCGCGTCGGCCTGTTTGACCAGCGACTTTTCATCTTCCGTATACTGATGCTCGTCGATGAGCGGTTCAAAGATATCGCGCAGCTCCTCCGGCACCATGTCGATCAACTTCTGCTGGGCGATTTTCTCAATGGCCTTATATTCCTGCGCAATCTGTGAGTTGAAATATTTCACCGGCGTCGGCAGATCACCGGTTAACACTTCTGACGCGTCGTGGTACATCGCCAGCAATGCGATGCGCTCGGCATTCACCTGCCCGTTAAATTTGCGGTTTTTAATGGCGGCCAGCGCGTGCGCGACCATGGCAACCTGAAGACTGTGCTCTGATACGTTCTCTGTGCGCACGTTGCGCATCAGCGGCCAGCGGTTGATGAGTTTCAGGCGGGAGAGGTGGGCAAAGAAATGACTCTGACTCATAGGTTACCTTTTGTCTTCACTGCGACAGGACTTCATTGTGCGGGGAGGGGAGGCAAGATGCAAATTTGCGGATTTTGTAGGCCGGGTAAGCGCAGGGTATGAACCGGAAACATGGGTAACACTTTAGACCGGATACATGGGTAACAGTTATAACTGGCATAGAAGAGGAGACTCGCTATGCCCTGGACTGAGACCCGACCTATGCAACGCCTTGATTTTATCCGTGCCTGCCATGCAGGTACGGACTCCTTCTCCGCGCTTTGCCGTCTTTTTGGCATCAGCCGTAAAACCGGCTATAAATGGCTTCAGCGTTTTGACCCTTCTGACCTGTCATCTCTCTCGGACCGGTCGCGTGCGCCACGCTCCCACTCCCGGACGGTTCCTGATGATATCGCCGGACACCTGACTGCCCTGCGTCAAAAACACCCTGACTGGGGGCCAAAAAAACTGCGGATGTGGTTGCTCAATCATCACGTCGATTTTACCGTACCTGCCGCCAGCACTATCGGCGATATCCTCAAGCGCGAAGGCCTGGTTCCGGATAAAAAACGAAAACGCAGAACACCAGGCAATCGCCAGCCCCTGACCATCATCAGTGAGAACAATCAGGTCTGGAGCGCTGATTTTAAAGGCAAGTTCAGGCTGCTCAGCAGAGAGTACTGCCATCCTTTCACCCTGACCGATAATCACAGCCGGTATCTGCTCAGCTGCCGGGGAACACACCGTGAGAGTGAACCCTTTGTCAGAGAGTGCCTGACGGATGCGTTCCTGGAATATGGTCTGCCGGAAGTGCTTAGAACCGATAACGGCCAGCCCTTCGCGGGAACAGGAATAGCCGGATTAAGTCGTCTTGCCGTCTGGCTAATCAAGCTGGGCATCAGGCCGGAGCGTATCAGAAAGGGGCATCCGGAAGAAAATGGCCGCCATGAGCGAATGCACCGCTCCCTGAAAAGTGCGGTGAAACAGGGCAACACCTTCATGACGATGGAAGAACAACAGCGGTGGTTCAGTGACTACCGGAAAGAATTTAACTACGAAAGGCCGCATGAAGCACTGGCGGGAGCAACGCCCGGAACGGTATGGCAACCCTCAAACCGACACTGGGATGGCCGTGTTCCTGAATATGCTTATCCGGAAGGAGGTACAGTCTACAGGGTGAAATCGAGGGGGACCCTCTATATGGAAAAAAAGGTACGGTGTTCCTGAGTGAAGCACTGACTGGGGAGTACATCATGCTGGAAGAACAAGATGATGGCCTTGAGGCCATCATCTTTAATGGGATAACGCTTGCGTACTACGACCGAAAAACCCAGAGTGTGCTCCGGATAGACTAAAAGTGTTACCTATGTTCCCGGTCTGATCTGTCACCTATGTATCCGGTCATACAGCAGCGCTACCCGGCAGAATGGCTACGTTACTGATGATAACCTGAGAGGAATCGCCCGAAGCGGCTGATAGCCATTTCGAGATCGTCCTCGCGCGGCAGCGTCACGATACGCACATGGTCCGGCCACGGCCAGTTAAATGCCGTCCCCTGAACCAGCAGCACTTTTTCCTGCAACAGGAAATCGAGCACCATCTTCTGATCGTCGTGAATATTGAAGCGCTTCGCGTCGATTTTCGGGAACATATAGAGAGCCCCATTTGGCTTCACGCAGGAGACGCCCGGGATATCGTTGATCAGCTCCCACGCGCGGTTACGCTGTTCGTACAGGCGGCCTCCAGGGACGATAAACTCGCTGATGCTCTGATAGCCACCGAGCGCGGTCTGGATTGCATGTTGTGCCGGCACGTTGGCGCAAAGACGCATAGACGCCAGCATTTCCAGCCCTTCAATATAGCCTTTGGCGTGCTTTTTCGGGCCGTTGAGTACCATCCAGCCCTGGCGGAAACCGGCCACACGGTAGGTTTTAGACAGGCCGTTAAAGGTAACGGTCAACAGGTCCGGGGCCAGCGCGGCAATGGAGTGGTGTTGCGCCGCGTCATAGAGGATCTTGTCGTAAATTTCGTCGGCAAAAATGATCAGGTTGTGCTGGCGGGCGATCTCAACGATCTCCATCAACAGCTCTTTTGAGTAGACCGCGCCCGTCGGGTTGTTCGGGTTGATAATTACGATGCCGCGCGTGCGAGGGGTAATCTTCGCGCGAATATCATCCAGATCCGGGAACCAGTCAGAGGATTCGTCGCAAAGATAATGGACAGCTTTACCGCTGGACAGTGATACGGCAGCCGTCCACAGCGGATAGTCTGGCGCGGGAACCAGCATTTCGTCACCGCTGTTCAGCAGCGCCTGCATGGCCTGGACGATCAGTTCAGAGACACCGTTGCCAATGTAGATATCTTCTACGGTAACGTCACGCATGCCGCGAGCCTGGTAGTGCTGCATAATGGCTTTACGTGCGGAATAAAGTCCTTTTGAGTCGCAATAGCCTTGCGCTGTGGGCAGGTTGCGGATCACATCAACCAGAATCTCATCCGGCGCTTCAAAACCAAATGGCGCAGGGTTACCAATGTTGAGCTTCAGAACCTTATTGCCTTCTTCCTCAAGGCGTTTTGCCTCTTTCAGAACCGGGCCACGGATGTCATAACAGACGTTATCTAGCTTGCTGGATTTTTCGATAGGGGACATGAACCTTTAACCTTTTCGCTATTATTGCCACTCCCTGCCGTGGAAGTCAGCACGGAATAATGTACTCCCCCCACGCTTCGTTTTGAAGGGTGTGCAGTAGAAGATTTTGTGCATGTTGTGAAATTCTGGTGAATCTTTTTTGCTGTTTGTTGACGCTTTTACTGTCGTAACGTAAGGTCAAATGCGTTTGTTAAGGGTGATTGTGCTGAAAATCATTGTAAAAAATGGATATTATCCCGGTGTAAAATAAATGACCCGTAGAGGAGAGACGGAAGTCACGCTGCGTGACTTTTCGTAAAACCTGAGTGTTGAAAAAATCTTGCAGTAATACCCTGCAGCGGCTAAAAGTTACTCATGTGAAAATAATGTTAAGTGTTATTAATGAATGACCTTAATCGAAATTAAAATTTATTTATTATTAACCAACAAAATGCAACTTTAGTTAATTTTAATAAAATTAGTTGAGAAGCTTAACAAAGCGCTTTACTCCTTAATATTGCAATAAGACTTATAAATAAAGTGGATTTGGGTTAAGATGTCTTTAGGTAAAGCAGATGAAAGATACCCAAATGTTGTATATCTGAAACTGGTTTTCCGATTTAATTGATTGTTATTGTTAGAGTTATCTCTGGCTGGAATGTGTAAAACATCTCCTGCTACGTTGACAGCGCTGCGATAAAGATGGCAGAAAAGGTGTCACGCCTTTAATGTAATTTACATAAACCTGCGAACATCTAAATATCCTGAACGTTTAAGAGAATAAAAATATCGTCATGAAACGTGCTTTCTGACTGTTGATATAAAGCAGCACAATAACTATCTGTCAGGCAGTCTGCCGGGCCGGGATGCGAGGGAAAATCTTCAGAGGGAATTGCTTAACTGTTACACACACAGCTTCAACCCGGGCAGCTCCGCACGAGCAACCTGAAAGTGAATAGATATGATAAATGCAAATCGTCCGATAATGAATCTCGACCTCGATCTGCTGAGAACGTTTGTTGCGGTCGCCGATCTCAACACTTTTGCAGCAGCTGCTGCCGCCGTCTGCCGAACTCAGTCCGCCGTTAGCCAGCAAATGCAGCGGCTGGAGCAACTGGTCGGTAAAGAGCTTTTTGCCCGTCACGGACGCAATAAGCTCTTAACGGAACACGGTATTCAGCTACTGGGTTATGCCAGGAAAATTCTTCGCTTTAATGATGAAGCATGTATGTCACTTATGTTTAGCAACCTTCAGGGGGTGTTAACCTTAGGGGCATCTGATGAGTCAGCGGATACGATATTACCGTTTCTTCTCAACCGAATTAGTTCGGTTTATCCGAAACTTGCGCTGGATGTGAGCGTCAAGCGCAATGCTTTTATGGTTGAGATGTTAAATGAGAATAAGGTCGATCTGGTGGTCACCACGCATCGTCCCGGGCAGTTTGATTGCCTGACGTTGCGCAGATCGCCAACGCACTGGTATTGCGCGGCTGAATATGTGTTGCAAAAAGGGGAGCCCGTTCCACTGGTTTTACTGGACGATCCGAGCCCTTTCCGCGATATGGTGCTGACGGCATTAAATGAAGCCAATATTCCATGGCGTCTGGCGTATGTAGCGTCCACGCTGCCTGCGGTGCGTGCCGCCGTCAAAGCAGGACTTGGCGTAACGGCCCGTCCGGTGGAGATGATGAGCCCTGACCTGCGCGTTCTCGGTAAATCTGATGGTCTTCCTGCGCTGCCAGATACTGAGTATCTGCTTTGCCATAATGCGTCCAGTCATAACGAGCTGGCGAAAGTGGTGTTCGAGGCGATGGAAAACTACCATAACCCGTGGCAGTACGAGCATGTTACCTCCGAAGGAGGGGATGATTCCCTGATCGTTGAAGGTGACTTTGAGTGATCAAACGCTCAAAATTCTGGTAACAAAATGTAAGTGTAAAAAAAAGCCACTCGTGTCGTTTTCGCACGCAGTGGCTTTTTTTTGTCAAAATTATCCCTGTTTGACGAAGGGGCTTCATAAATAGGCTCTATTTATCAATGCCATAAATGCTTTTGCTTAAATTCTGTTCGTTTTAAGTTCTAACTTCATCCATAACCTAACGATGTTAAAAAAACAGCAAATATGTTGCTGGTTTTTTGGTTGAATTAACAAAAGCGTGTCTCAGATCAAGAAAATACTCCTATTTGGGGGGAGGAATCGTTGGCAAATCCTGTCAAAATAGGAGGGTTATTTTTTTTACTTCCAAAACGGACACGATTCAACAACCTGCATTTGACGGAAAGTCATGTACCCACCAGGGTTAAAGGGCACCAAATGTTAATGAGAATCGCTCGATGTAATTTAATGTGAAGAAACCTTTGTTAAAGTTGACAAAAGGTTATAGAAAGGAGTAAAAAACCCCATCATTTTGCTGTCTACGTCTCATTTCAGACAGTTAGTGTAAGGTTATTTGTTCCTCCCCATGAATCGATGTGATGCCTATCTGCCAGCAAGAGCAGTGTCGGCGGTATCACTTTTGATGAGTAAGCAATGAGTATGTCAACATCCACAGAAGTCATCGCTCATCACTGGGCATTCGCAATCTTTCTTATTGTAGCCATTGGCCTGTGCTGCCTGATGTTAGTCGGCGGCTGGTTCCTGGGCGGTCGCGCCCGTGCAAGGCACAAAAACACACCTTTCGAATCAGGTATTGATTCAGTAGGTTCCGCTCGCTTACGCCTGTCTGCCAAGTTCTATCTGGTAGCGATGTTCTTCGTCATCTTCGACGTGGAAGCGCTCTACCTGTTCGCATGGTCGACCTCCATCCGCGAAAGTGGTTGGGTGGGCTTTGTCGAGGCCGCAATTTTCATTTTAGTGTTACTGGCCGGTCTGGTTTATCTGGTGCGTATTGGCGCGCTTGAATGGACGCCTGCGCGTTCACGTCGTGAACACATCAACCCGGAAAACAGTATCTCTAATCGTCAGCAGTAACAGCGAGGCAATAAGATGGATTATACGCTCACCCGCATAGATCCTAACGGTGAGAATGACCGTTACCCCCTGCAAAAACAGGAGATCGTAACCGACCCCCTGGAGCAAGAAGTCAACAAAAGCGTGTACATGGGCAAACTCGAACATGCCATGCACGATATGGTCAACTGGGGTCGTAAGAACTCTATCTGGCCCTACAACTTTGGCCTTTCTTGCTGCTACGTTGAAATGGTGACGTCATTCACTGCGGTGCATGACGTTGCGCGTTTTGGCGCCGAGGTACTGCGTGCATCCCCGCGTCAGGCTGACCTGATGGTGGTAGCCGGTACCTGCTTTACCAAGATGGCACCTGTTATTCAGCGTCTTTATGACCAGATGCTGGAGCCAAAATGGGTTATTTCCATGGGCGCATGTGCAAACTCTGGCGGCATGTACGACATTTATTCCGTTGTGCAGGGCGTTGATAAGTTCATTCCGGTGGATGTTTACATCCCGGGCTGCCCGCCGCGTCCAGAAGCCTATATGCAGGCGCTGATGCTGCTGCAGGAGTCTATCGGTAAAGAGCGTCGTCCGCTTTCATGGGTTGTTGGCGATCAGGGTGTCTACCGCGCGAACATGCAATCTGAGCGCGAGCGTAAACGTGGTGAACGTATTGCCGTCACCAACCTGCGTACGCCTGACGAAATTTAATTTGCGCCTGTGGGCCTGGAGAACACCTTCGCATATCACTACTCAAATAGCGCGAAGCCAGGCTTAACAGTCACCACGGACCATTTGCAATGGTGAACAATATGACCGACTTAACCGCGCAAGAAGCCGCATGGCAGACACGGGATCATCTGGATGACCCCGTCATTGGCGAACTGCGCAACCGTTTTGGGCCGGATGCCTTTACCGTTCAGGCGACCCGCACCGGGGTACCCGTTGTTTGGGTGAAGCGTGAACAATTACTGGAAGTGGTCGATTTCCTCAAGAAATTGCCAAAACCTTACGTCATGCTGTTTGACTTACACGGCATGGATGAGCGTCTGCGTACTCACCGCCAGGGTCTCCCTGCTGCGGATTTTTCCGTTTTCTACCACCTGATCTCAATAGACCGCAACACGGATATCATGCTCAAGGTGGCATTGTCTGAAAACGACATGCATCTGCCGACGATCACCAAACTTTTCCCGAACGCGAACTGGTATGAGCGTGAAACCTGGGAAATGTTCGGCATGACCTTCGACGGCCACCCACATCTGACGCGCATCATGATGCCGCAGACCTGGACCGGCCACCCGCTGCGTAAAGACTACCCGGCACGTGCAACCGAATTCGACCCGTTTGAGCTGACCAAAGCCAAGCAGGATCTGGAGATGGAAGCACTGACCTTCAAGCCGGAAGACTGGGGCATGAAGCGCGGTACCGAAAACGAGGACTTCATGTTCCTCAACCTCGGTCCGAACCACCCGTCTGCGCACGGTGCATTCCGTATTATTCTTCAGCTTGATGGCGAAGAGATTGTCGACTGCGTTCCTGACATCGGTTACCACCACCGTGGTGCTGAGAAGATGGGCGAGCGTCAGTCCTGGCACAGCTACATTCCGTATACCGACCGTATCGAGTACCTCGGCGGTTGCGTCAACGAAATGCCTTACGTGCTGGCCGTTGAGAAACTGGCGGGTATCGTTACGCCGGATCGCGTTAACGTGATTCGCGTAATGCTGTCAGAACTGTTCCGTATTAACAGCCACCTGCTGTACATCTCCACGTTCATTCAGGACGTCGGCGCGATGACCCCGGTCTTCTTCGCCTTTACCGATCGTCAGAAAATCTACGATCTGGTGGAAGCGATTACCGGTTTCCGTATGCACCCGGCCTGGTTCCGTATCGGCGGTGTGGCACACGATCTGCCGCGCGGCTGGGATCGTCTGCTGCGTGAATTCCTCGACTGGATGCCGAAACGTCTGGCCTCTTACGAGAAAGCCGCACTGCGCAACACCATCCTGAAAGGCCGTTCCCAGGGCGTTGCTGCCTACGGCGCAAAAGAAGCGCTGGAGTGGGGGACGACAGGTGCAAGTCTGCGTGCGACCGGTATTGATTTCGACGTGCGTAAAGCCCGTCCTTACTCTGGCTATGAGAACTTCGACTTTGAAGTCCCGGTGGGCGGCGGTGTTTCCGACTGCTACACCCGCGTGATGCTGAAAGTGGAAGAACTGCGCCAGAGTCTGCGCATCCTTGAGCAGTGCCTCAACAATATGCCGGAAGGCCCGTTCAAAGCGGATCACCCGCTGACCACGCCGCCACCGAAAGAGCGCACGCTGCAACATATCGAAACCCTGATCACTCACTTCCTGCAGGTTTCCTGGGGCCCGGTCATGCCGGCGCAAGAATCCTTCCAGATGATTGAAGCGACCAAGGGTATTAACAGTTACTACCTGACCAGTGACGGCAGCACCATGAGCTACCGTACCCGCGTGCGTACGCCGAGCTTTGCGCACCTGCAGCAGATCCCGTCCGCCATTCGCGGCAGTCTGGTCTCCGACCTGATTGTGTATCTGGGTAGTATCGATTTTGTTATGTCAGATGTGGACCGCTAATTATGCACGAGAATCAACAACCACAAACCGAGGCTTTTGAGCTGAGTGACGCAGAGCGTGCCGCCATTGAGCACGAGATGCACCACTACGAAGACCCGCGTGCGGCGTCCATTGAAGCGCTGAAAATCGTACAGAAACAGCGTGGTTGGGTGCCGGATGGGGCGATCTACGCGATCGCAAAAGTGCTGGGTATTCCGGCCAGTGACGTAGAAGGCGTAGCCACGTTCTACAGCCAGATCTTCCGTCAGCCGGTGGGCCGCCATGTGATCCGCTACTGTGACAGCGTGGTCTGCCACATTACCGGTTATCAGGGCATTCAGGCTGCCATTGAGAAGAAACTCAATATCAAGCCGGGCCAGACCACGTTCGATGGTCGCTTTACTCTGCTGCCAACCTGCTGCCTGGGTAACTGCGACAAGGGGCCGACCATGATGATTGATGAGGATACTCACAGCCATCTGACGCCGGAAGCGATTCCTGACCTGCTGGAGCAGTACAAATGAAAACTGTAATTCGTACTGCTGAGACGCATCCGCTGACCTGGCGTCTGCGTGATGACAAACAGCCGGTATGGCTTGACGAATACCAGAGCAAAAACGGCTATGCCGGTGCGCGTAAAGCCCTTGGCGGCATGGCGCCGGACGACATCGTTAACGCGGTGAAAGACTCTGGCCTGAAAGGTCGCGGCGGTGCGGGCTTCTCCACCGGTCTGAAGTGGAGCCTGATGCCGAAAGACGAATCCATGAACATCCGTTACCTGCTGTGTAACGCTGATGAAATGGAGCCGGGCACCTATAAAGACCGCCTGCTGATGGAACAGCTGCCGCACCTGCTGGTGGAAGGCATGCTGATCTCCGCGTTTGCGCTGAAAGCCTACCGTGGCTACATCTTCCTGCGCGGTGAGTACATCGAAGCGGCGGAAAACCTGCGTCGTGCGATTGCCGAAGCCACCGAAGCCGGTCTGCTGGGTAAAAACATCCTGGGCACGGGTTTTGACTTCGAACTGTTTGTGCACACCGGTGCAGGGCGTTATATCTGCGGTGAAGAGACCGCGCTGATTAACTCCCTGGAAGGCCGCCGCGCGAACCCGCGTTCCAAGCCACCGTTCCCGGCAAGCTCCGGCGTATGGGGTAAACCGACCTGCGTCAATAACGTTGAAACCCTGTGTAACGTTCCGGCTATCCTCGCCAACGGCGTGGAGTGGTATCAGGGCATCTCTTCAAGTAAGGATGCCGGTACCAAGCTGATGGGCTTCTCCGGTCGCGTGAAAAACCCGGGTGTCTGGGAACTGCCGTTCGGTACCACCGCACGCGAAATTCTTGAAGACTACGCGGGCGGCATGCGTGATGGCCTGAAATTCAAAGCCTGGCAGCCAGGTGGTGCAGGGACAGACTTCCTGACCGAAGCCCATCTTGACCTGCCAATGGAATTCGAAAGCATTGGTAAAGCAGGCAGCCGTCTGGGTACGGCGCTGGCGATGGCCGTCGACCACGAGATCGGCATGGTTTCGCTGGTGCGTAACCTGGAAGAGTTCTTTGCCCGCGAGTCCTGCGGCTGGTGTACACCTTGCCGTGACGGACTGCCGTGGAGCGTGAAGATCCTGCGTGCTATCGAACGCGGCGAAGGTCAGCCGGGCGATATCGAGACACTTGAGCAACTGTGTCGATTCCTTGGCCCGGGTAAAACCTTCTGTGCCCACGCACCGGGTGCCGTCGAGCCGCTGCAGAGCGCGATTAAATATTTCCGCGACGAATTCGAAGCAGGCATCAAGCAGCCGTTCAGCAATACCCATTCTATCAATGGGATTCAGCCGAACCTGCTGAAAGCACGCTGGTAAAGACAGAATTTTGATTAACGCTCGGTTACGACCGAGCCAACTGGAAGCATGCTAATGGCTACGATTCATGTAGACGGCAAAGAATACGAAGTCAACGGGGCGGACAACCTTCTGGAAGCTTGTCTGTCTCTTGGCCTCGATATTCCGTACTTTTGCTGGCATCCGGCGCTGGGCAGCGTCGGTGCTTGCCGCCAGTGTGCGGTGAAGCAATATCAAAACGCGGAAGACACGCGTGGTCGCCTGGTGATGTCCTGTATGACGCCAGCCACCGAAGGCACCTTTATTTCGATTGATGACGAAGAAGCCAAACAGTTCCGCGAAAGCGTGGTGGAATGGTTGATGACCAACCACCCGCACGACTGTCCGGTCTGTGAAGAGGGCGGTAACTGCCACCTTCAGGATATGACCGTAATGACCGGTCACAGCTTCCGTCGCTATCGCTTTACTAAACGTACCCACCGTAACCAGGATCTGGGGCCGTTCATCTCTCACGAAATGAACCGCTGCATCGCCTGCTACCGCTGCGTGCGTTACTACAAAGACTACGCAGACGGTCAGGATCTGGGCGTGTATGGCGCGCATGACAACGTCTACTTCGGTCGCCCGGAAGACGGAACGCTGGAAAGCGAGTTCTCCGGTAACCTGGTAGAAATCTGCCCGACCGGCGTATTCACGGATAAAACCCACTCCGAGCGTTACAACCGTAAATGGGACATGCAGTTTGCGCCTAGCATCTGCCAGCAGTGTTCCCTCGGCTGTAACACCAGCCCGGGTGAGCGTTACGGCGAACTGCGTCGTATCGAAAACCGTTACAACGGTACCGTTAACCACTACTTCCTGTGCGACCGCGGTCGTTTCGGCTATGGCTATGTGAACCTGAAAGACCGTCCGCGTCAGCCGGTTCAGCGCCGTGGTGACGACTTCATTACCCTGAACGCTGAGCAGGCGATGCAGGGCGCGGCAGATATTCTGCGTCAGTCTAAGAAAGTGATCGGTATCGGTTCCCCGCGCGCCAGCATCGAAAGCAACTTCGCGCTGCGTGAGCTGGTTGGGGCTGAGAACTTCTATACCGGCATCGCCGAGGGCGAGCAGGAACGTCTGCAGCTGGTTCTGAAAGTGCTGCGTGAAGGCGGTATTCATACCCCTGCGCTGCGCGAAATTGAATCCTACGATGCGGTTCTGGTGCTGGGTGAAGACCTGACGCAGACCGGCGCACGCGCGGCTCTGGCGGTTCGTCAGGCGGTGAAAGGAAAAGCACGTGAAATGGCTGCGGCGCAGAAAGTGGCTGACTGGCAGATTGCGGCGATCCTGAACATCGGTCAGCGTGCGAAGCATCCTCTGTTTGTGACCAACGTCGACAACACCCGTCTGGACGATATCGCTGCGTGGACCTACTGCGCGCCGGTTGAAGATCAGGCACGCCTTGGCTTTGCCATCGCCCACGCGCTGGACAACAACTCTCCCGCCGTTGAACTGGATCGCGATCTGCAAAACAAGGTTGACGTGATTGTTCAGGCCCTGGCAGGTGCGAAGAAACCGCTGATTATTTCCGGTACCAACGCCGGTAGCGCGGAGATCATTCAGGCGGCAGCTAACGTGGCTAAAGCGCTGAAAGGCCGTGGTGCAGATGTTGGTGTGACCATGATTGCCCGTGCGGTGAACAGCATTGGTCTGGGTATGATTGGCGGCGGCTCGCTGGAAGCGGCGTTAAGCGAACTGGAGTCTGGTTCTGCGGATGCCGTTGTGGTGCTGGAAAATGACCTGCATCGCCATGCTTCTGCCGCTCGCGTTGACGCCGCGCTCTCCAAAGCGCCGCTGGTCATGGTCATCGACCATCAGCGCACCGCGATCATGGACAAAGCACACCTGGTGCTCTCTGCGGCAAGCTTCGCAGAAAGTGACGGTACCGTTATTAACAACGAAGGTCGCGCACAGCGTTTCTTCCAGGTCTATGATCCGGCGTACTACGACAGCAACACCGTGATGCTGGAAAGCTGGCGCTGGCTGCACTCCCTGCACAGCACCGTACAGAGCCGTGAAGTGGACTGGACGCAGCTTGACCACGTTATCGACGCGGTGGTGGAAAAACTGCCTCAGCTGGCGGGCATTAAAGATGCAGCCCCTGAAGCAAGCTTCCGTATTCGCGGCCAGAAACTGGCACGTGAACCGCACCGCTACAGTGGCCGTACCGCAATGCGTGCCAACATCAGCGTACACGAACCGCGTCAGCCGCAGGATAAAGACACCATGTTCGCCTTCTCAATGGAAGGGAACAACCAGCCGTCTGCGCCGCGTTCGCAAATCCCGTTCGCATGGGCTCCGGGCTGGAACTCCCCGCAGGCGTGGAACAAGTTCCAGGCTGAAGTGGGCGGTTCCCTGCGCCACGGCGATCCGGGCGTGCGTCTGATTGAAGCGTCTGAAACCGGTCTGGATTTCTTCACGACCGTGCCAGCAAGCTTCCAGGCCCAGGACGGTAGCTGGCGTATTGCGCCGTACTACCATCTGTTCGGTAGCGACGAGCTGTCCCAGCGTTCACCTGTCTTCCAGACCCGTATGCCGCAGCCGTACATCAAGCTCAACCCGGCGGATGCCGCAAAGCTTGGCGTTAACGCGGGTGCGAACATTGCCTTTAGCTATGACGGCCAGACCATCAGCCTGCCGCTGATTATCTCTGAAAGTCTGACAGCAGGGCAGGTGGGTCTGCCGATGGGTATGCCAGGCATCGCGCCGGTTCTGGCGGGTGCGCGTCTTGATAATCTGCAGGAGGCAAAAGCATGAGTTGGTTAACGCCGGATCTTATCGACATCCTGCTGAGCATTCTGAAAGCGATTGTTATCCTGCTGGTGGTGGTCACCTGCGGCGCGTTCATGAGCTTCGGTGAACGTCGTCTGCTCGGTCTGTTCCAGAACCGTTACGGACCGAACCGCGTGGGCTGGGGTGGTTCACTCCAGCTGGTCGCGGACATGATCAAGATGTTCTTTAAAGAGGACTGGATCCCGCGCTTCTCGGACCGCGTGATCTTTACGCTGGCGCCGATGATCGCCTTCACCTCGCTGCTGCTGGCATTTGCTATCGTTCCCGTTAGCCCGACCTGGGTGGTCGCTGACCTGAACATCGGCATTCTGTTCTTCCTGATGATGGCAGGCCTCGCGGTTTACGCGGTCCTGTTCGCAGGCTGGTCCAGTAACAACAAATACTCGCTGCTGGGTGCGATGCGTGCTTCCGCGCAGACGCTGAGCTACGAAGTGTTCCTGGGACTCTCCCTGATGGGCGTGGTGGCGCAGGCCGGTTCATTCAACATGACCGACATCGTCAACAACCAGGCTGACATCTGGAACGTTATCCCGCAGTTCTTTGGTTTTATTACCTTTGCTATCGCGGGCGTGGCAGTGTGTCACCGTCACCCGTTTGACCAGCCAGAAGCCGAACAGGAACTGGCCGACGGTTACCACATCGAATATTCCGGTATGAAGTTCGGTCTGTTCTTCGTGGGCGAGTACATCGGTATCGTCACCATTTCCGCGTTGATGGTAACGCTGTTCTTTGGTGGCTGGCATGGCCCGTTCTTACCGCCGTTCATCTGGTTCGCGCTGAAAACCGCGTTCTTCATGATGATGTTCATTTTGATTCGCGCAGCGTTACCGCGTCCACGTTATGACCAGGTAATGTCCTTCGGCTGGAAAGTGTGCCTGCCGCTGACGCTCGTCAACTTGTTGGTAACGGCAGCTGTCATTCTCTGGCAGCAGCCATAAGGGGCTATAGACCATGACCTTAAAAGAATTACTGGTAGGCTTCGGTACCCAGGTACGCAGTATCTGGATGATCGGCCTGCACGCGTTTGCCAAACGCGAAACCCGGATGTACCCGGAAGAGCCGGTATATCTGCCGCCGCGCTACCGTGGCCGTATTGTGCTGACGCGCGACCCGGACGGTTCCGAGCGCTGCGTTGCCTGTAACCTGTGTGCGGTAGCGTGTCCGGTCGGCTGTATCTCTCTGCAGAAAGCAGAGACGGTAGATGGCCGCTGGTACCCTGAGTTCTTCCGCATCAACTTCTCACGCTGCATTTTCTGCGGTCTGTGTGAAGAAGCGTGCCCAACCACGGCGATTCAGCTGACTCCAGACTTCGAGCTGGGTGAGTACAAGCGTCAGGACCTGGTGTACGAGAAAGAGGATCTGCTGATTTCCGGTCCGGGCAAATACCCGGAATATAACTTCTACCGGATGGCGGGTATGGCAATCGACGGCAAAGATAAGGGCGAAGCAGAGAACGAAGCTAAGCCTATCGACGTCAAGAGCCTGTTACCGTAAGGAGAGGGCAATGGAATTCGCTTTTTATATCTGTGGCCTTATCGCCATCCTGGCAACGCTGCGAGTGATTACGCACACCAATCCGGTGCATGCGCTGCTGTACTTAATCATCTCCCTGCTGGCTATCTCCGGGGTGTTCTTCGCACTGGGCGCGCACTTCGCCGGTGCGCTGGAAATCATCGTCTACGCCGGGGCCATTATGGTGCTGTTCGTGTTCGTGGTGATGATGCTGAACCTGGGCGGCTCTGAAATTGAGCAGGAACGTCAGTGGTTAAAACCGCAGGTGTGGATTGGCCCGGCAATTTTGTCGGCCATCATGCTGGTGGTGATTGTTTACGCCATTCTGGGCGTGAACGATCAGGGCATCGACGGCACGCCGATCGGCGCTAAAGAGGTGGGTATCACGCTCTTTGGCCCATACGTTCTGGCGGTGGAACTGGCCTCTATGCTGCTGCTGGCAGGCCTGGTGGTTGCTTTCCACGTTGGTCGCGAAGAGCGTGCTGGCGAGGTGCTGAGCAACCGCACTGACGACCGCGCGAAAAGAAAAACGGAGGAGCGCGCATGATCCCCTTAACACATGGACTGATCCTCGCTGCGATTTTATTCGTTCTGGGTCTGACCGGTCTGGTTATCCGCCGCAATCTGCTGTTTATGCTGATCGGTCTGGAAATCATGATTAACGCCTCCGCGCTGGCCTTCGTGGTCGCCGGAAGCTACTGGGGCCAGACCGATGGTCAGGTGATGTACATTCTCGCCATCAGCCTCGCGGCTGCCGAAGCGAGTATTGGCCTGGCGCTGTTGCTGCAGCTCCATCGTCGCCGCCAGAATCTGAACATCGATTCAGTAAGTGAGTTGCGTGGATGAACATGCTTGCCTTAACCATTATTTTTCCGCTGATTGGCTTCGTGCTGCTGGCGTTTTCTCGCGGCCGCTGGTCTGAGAATCTGTCTGCGACCGTGGGCATTGGCTCAATCGGTCTGGCTGCGCTGGTCACAGCGTATGCGGGGATCGACTTCTTTAACAACGGACGTCAGCCTTTCAGCGTGCCGCTGTGGACCTGGATGTCGGTCGGTGATTTCAACATCGGCTTCAACCTGGTGCTGGACGGCCTCTCGCTGACCATGCTCTCCGTGGTCACCGGCGTTGGCTTCCTGATCCACATGTTCGCCTCCTGGTATATGCGCGGTGAAGAGGGTTACTCCCGCTTCTTCGCCTACACCAACCTGTTTATCGCCAGCATGGTGGTTCTGGTGCTGGCCGATAACCTGCTGCTGATGTATCTGGGCTGGGAAGGCGTGGGTCTGTGTTCTTACCTGCTGATTGGCTTCTACTACACCGATCCGAAGAATGGCGCAGCGGCCATGAAAGCGTTCGTCGTGACCCGCGTGGGTGACGTCTTCCTCGCTTTCGCGCTGTTCATTCTTTACAACGAACTGGGCACGCTGAACTTCCGCGAAATGGTGGAACTGGCGCCAGCGCACTTCGCTGCAGGCAACAACATGCTGTGGTGGGCAACGCTGATGCTGCTGGGTGGCGCTGTGGGTAAATCCGCACAGCTGCCGTTGCAGACATGGCTGGCCGACGCGATGGCGGGTCCAACCCCTGTCTCCGCGCTGATCCACGCCGCGACCATGGTCACCGCCGGTGTCTACCTGATTGCGCGTACCCATGGCCTGTTCCTGATGACCCCGGAAATTCTGCATCTGGTGGGTATCGTCGGTGCGGTCACGCTGGTGCTGGCAGGCTTTGCTGCGCTGGTACAGACCGACATCAAACGCGTTCTCGCGTACTCCACCATGAGCCAGATTGGTTATATGTTCCTGGCGCTGGGCGTTCAGGCGTGGGACGCGGCCATTTTCCACCTGATGACGCACGCGTTCTTTAAAGCGCTGCTGTTCCTCTCATCCGGTTCGGTGATTCTGGCCTGCCACCACGAGCAGAACATCTTCAAGATGGGCGGACTGCGTAAGTCCATTCCGCTGGTGTATGTCTGCTTCCTGGTGGGCGGCGCGGCGCTGGCGGCACTGCCGCTGATCACCGCGGGCTTCTTCAGTAAGGACGAAATCCTTGCGGGTGCCATGGCGAATGGTCATATCAATCTGATGGTTGCGGGTCTGGTCGGTGCATTCATGACCTCCCTGTATACCTTCCGTATGATTTTCATCGTATTCCACGGTAAAGAACAAATTCACGCTCACGCAGGGAAGGGGATTACCCACCACCTGCCGCTGATTGTGCTGCTGGTACTGTCCACCTTCGTTGGCGCAATGATTGTGCCGCCGCTGCAGGGCGTACTGCCAGACACCACCGAGCTTGAGCACGGTCGCGTTCTGACGCTTGAAATCACCTCCGGTGTAGTCGCTATTGCGGGCATCCTGATTGCGGCATGGCTGTGGCTGGGCAAACGCACGCTGGTGACCGCCGTTGCCAACAGCGCGCCTGGCCGTCTGCTGGGCACCTGGTGGTACAACGCGTGGGGCTTCGACTGGCTGTACGACATGATCTTCGTTAAGCCGTTCCTGGGCATTGCGTGGCTGCTGAAGCGCGACCCACTGAACAGCCTGATGAATATCCCGGCGATCCTCTCCCGCTTTGCAGGTAAAGGCCTGCTGTACAGCGAGAACGGTTACCTGCGCTGGTATGTGGCGTCCATGAGCATCGGTGCGGTTGTCGTGCTGGCGCTGCTGATGGTGTTGCGTTGATCGTTAAGTGAATTTTATTCGAATTCGTTGAAAATCAGGCCCCTGCTGGGGGCCTTAAAAAGGAATGTAAATCGCCATGTTACTACCCTGGCTAATATTAATTCCCTTCATCGGCGGCTTCCTGTGCTGGCAGACTGAACGCTTTGGCGTGAAGATGCCGCGCTGGATCGCGCTGATCACCATGGGATTGACGCTCGCGCTTGGCCTGCAACTGTGGTTGCAGGGCGGTTACTCACTGACCCAGTCTGCGGGCATCCCGCAGTGGCAGTCTGAGTTCATCCTGCCTTGGATCCCACGTTTCGGTATCACCATCCACCTGGCGATTGACGGTCTGTCGCTGCTGATGGTGGTGCTGACCGGTCTGCTCGGTGTTCTGGCGGTACTCTGCTCCTGGCGAGAAATCGAAAAATACCAGGGCTTTTTCCACCTGAACCTGATGTGGATCCTGGGCGGCGTGATCGGCGTGTTCCTTGCCATCGACATGTTCCTGTTCTTCTTCTTCTGGGAGATGATGCTGGTGCCGATGTACTTCCTGATCGCGCTGTGGGGCCACAAGGCATCCGACGGTAAAACGCGTATCACGGCGGCGACCAAGTTCTTCATCTACACCCAGGCGAGCGGTCTGGTGATGTTGATTGCCATTCTGGCACTGGTGTTTGTTCACCATAACGCAACGGGCATCTGGACCTTCAACTACGAAGATCTGCTGAAAACCCCGATGTCACACGGCGTTGAATACCTGCTGATGCTGGGCTTCTTCATCGCATTCGCGGTGAAAATGCCGGTGGTTCCGCTGCACGGCTGGCTGCCAGACGCGCACTCTCAGGCACCCACTGCGGGTTCCGTTGACCTGGCGGGCATCTTGCTGAAAACCGCGGCCTACGGTCTGCTGCGCTTCGCGCTGCCGCTGTTCCCGAATGCGTCCGCTGAGTTTGCCCCGATTGCCATGTGGCTCGGTGTGATCGGTATCTTCTACGGTGCCTGGATGGCCTTCACGCAGTACGACATCAAGCGTCTGATTGCCTACACCTCCGTTTCCCACATGGGCTTCGTGCTGATTGCCATCTACACCGGCAGCCAGCTGGCGTACCAGGGCGCGGTGATCCAGATGATTGCGCACGGTCTGTCCGCTGCCGGCCTCTTCATCCTGTGTGGTCAGCTGTACGAACGTCTGCACACGCGTGACATGCGCATGATGGGCGGTCTGTGGAGCAAAATTAAATGGCTGCCAGCGCTCTCCATGTTCTTCGCGGTTGCCACCCTGGGGATGCCAGGCACCGGTAACTTCGTCGGCGAATTTATGATTCTGTTCGGCAGCTTCAAAGTGGTGCCGGTGATCACCGTGATCTCCACCTTTGGTCTGGTGTTCGCTTCCGTCTACTCGCTGGCGATGCTGCACCGCGCTTACTTCGGTAAAGCGAAGAGCGAAATTGCTGCACAAGAACTGCCGGGGATGTCGCTGCGTGAGCTGTTCATCATCCTGCTGCTGGTCGTACTGCTGGTGCTGCTGGGCTTCTTCCCGCAGCCGATTCTGGATACCTCGCACAGTGCGATGGGCAACATCCAGCAGTGGTTTGTTAATTCTGCTTCTACTACAAGGCCGTAAATCGCCATGACAATAACTCCACAACAACTGATTGCGCTGCTACCGCTGCTCATCGTCGGATTGACGGTGGTGGTTGTGATGCTCTCCATTGCGTGGCGACGCAATCACTTCCTGAATGCCACGCTGTCGGTCATCGGCCTGAACGCCGCGTTAGTCTCTCTCTGGTTTGTTGGCCAGGGCGGTGCGATGGACGTCACGCCGCTGATGCGCGTTGACGGCTATGCCATGCTCTACACCGGTCTGGTGCTGCTGGCGAGCCTGGCGACCTGTACCTTTGCGTACCCATGGCTCGAAGGCTACAACGACAACAAAGAAGAGTTTTATCTGCTGGTTCTGATTGCCGCGCTGGGCGGCATTCTGCTGGCGAATGCTAACCATCTGGCCGCGCTGTTCCTCGGTATTGAGCTGATCTCTCTGCCGCTGTTCGGTCTGATTGGTTACGCCTTCCGTCAAAAGCGCTCTCTGGAAGCAAGCATCAAGTACACCATCCTGTCTGCTGCTGCGTCCTCGTTCCTGCTGTTTGGTATTGCGCTGCTGTACGCACAGTCCGGTAACCTCTCTTTCATGGCGCTCGGCAAGAGCCTCGGCGACGGCATGCTCCACGAGCCGCTGCTGCTGGCGGGTCTGGGCATGATGATTGTAGGCCTTGGCTTTAAACTCTCACTGGTTCCGTTCCACCTGTGGACACCAGACGTATACCAGGGCGCGCCTGCGCCGGTGTCGACCTTCCTGGCGACAGCGAGCAAAATCGCTATCTTCGGTGTGGTCATGCGTCTGTTCCTGTACGCGCCGGTGGGTGACAGTGAAGCGGTTCGCGTGGTGCTGGGCATCATCGCGTTCGTCTCCATCATCTTCGGTAACCTGATGGCGCTGAGCCAGACCAACATCAAGCGTCTGCTGGGCTACTCGTCCATCTCTCATCTGGGCTACCTGATGGTGGCGCTGATTGCGCTGCAGAGCGGTGAAATGTCGATGGAAGCCGTGGGCGTGTATCTGGCCGGTTACCTGTTCAGCAGCCTCGGCGCCTTCGGCGTGGTGAGCCTGATGTCCAGCCCATACCGTGGCCCGGATGCCGACTCACTGTTCTCTTACCGTGGTCTGTTCTGGCACCGTCCGATCCTGTCCGCGGTGATGACCGTGATGATGCTCTCTCTGGCGGGTATCCCGATGACGCTGGGCTTTATCGGTAAATTCTACGTGCTGGCCGTCGGTGTGCAGGCACACCTGTGGTGGCTGACTGCCGGTGTGGTTATCGGTTCCGCGATTGGTCTCTACTACTACCTGCGCGTTGCCGTGAGCCTCTACCTGAGCGCGCCTCAGCAGCTCAACCGCGATGCGCCATCTAACTGGCAGTACAGCGCCGGTGGTATCGTAGTGCTTATCTCAGCCCTGCTGGTGCTGATCTTCGGTATCTATCCGCAGCCGCTGATTGATATCGTGCAGCGAGCGATGCCATTAATGTAAAAGTAAAACCCGCCTCGGCGGGTTTTTTTATGGTTTTCTCCCTCTCCCTGTGGGAGAGGGACGGGGTGAGGGCACCAGCCCGCACCAGACCTAAGCCAGCTGCTTCCGGCTAATCAACGGCCCATCAATCTTCTTCATCAAGCGATCCAGCACCTCTTCAATCACCGACGACAGCTCGTTCAGCTCAAACTTCGCCACGTACCCGTCCGCCTTCACCTTGCGAATATGGTCTTCGTTGGCGTTGCCGGAAAGGGAAGAGTGGATCACCACCGGAATATCCTTCAGTACCGGGTCGGTTTTGATTTTGCGCGTCAGCGTAAAACCGTCCATCTCCGGCATTTCGAGGTCGGTCAGCACCAGGGCAATCTTATCGGTGATCGGCACACCTTCGGCCTGCGCCTGAGCGGCCAGCAGGCTAATTTTTTCCCACGCATCTTTGCCGGTGATATGCAGCTGCGCCGGGATCTCCATCGCCTGCAAACCTTTCTCCAGCATCGAGCGCGCCACTTTGGAATCTTCCGCCACAATCGCCACGGAACCCGGCTTGATGTTGAATTTAGTGGTCTTCAGATTCGTGGCGTGCAGGTCGTGGTTCGCCGGGGTGATGTCATACAGGATCTGCTCAACGTCCAGCACCATCGCCAGTTCGTTGGTATCGGCCTTCTCGTCCAGGCAGGCAATACTGGTGATGTAGCGCCCGCTGACGGCAGTTTCCGCCGCGTGCACCTGCTTCCAGTCCAGACGCATGATGTTCTCAACCGACTCCACGGCAAACGCCTGCACGCTGCGGGCATATTCGGTAATCAGCAGGATGTTCAGCCCGGTGGTGGGTTTACAGCCCGCCACGGCGGCCAGATCGATAACCGGGATCACCTGATCGCGAATATTCACCATCCCCATCAGCGGAGACTTCATCCCGGCAGGTTTCGTGAACTCCGGCATCGGTACAATTTCGCGCAGCTTGAAAACGTTAATACCAAACAGCTCGGATTTGTTGTCGTTCAGAGAGGTGCCAAGACGGAACAGCAACAGTTCAAAACGGTTCGACAGGGTCAGATTCGCCCTGTCATCAATATCTTTCTGGAAATTATCCATTCTACCCTCGAGAGAAATGCTGGCCTTTTAATCGTTATCGGCATCCTGAGGGAAAAATGAAGGGCTAAACGCTGACC
The DNA here is from genome assembly GCF_001729765.1 of Enterobacter kobei. NCBI lineage: Bacteria > Pseudomonadati > Pseudomonadota > Gammaproteobacteria > Enterobacterales > Enterobacteriaceae > Enterobacter > Enterobacter kobei. Next base: position 3,257,994 of record NZ_CP017181.1, on the reverse strand, counting down.
TTAGCGAAATCTTCGGCCAGCTCACATTCCGGGAACAGCGCCCGACACTCTGCCAGCAGGCTTTCGCACCCCCGCGCGTCGTAACGCGAGCTGACATGGGTGATAATGAGCCTGCCGACAGCTGCGTCACGGGCAAGCAGCGTCGCCTGACGCGTTGAGCTATGGCCCCGACTGTTGGCTTTCTCTTCCATCGCCGTCTCCAGCGTGGCTTCATGCACCATCACGTCCACGCCCTGAGCAAGCTGAACGGCGGCAGGGCACGGTGCCGTGTCACCAAAAATGGCCAGTTTTTTGCCCGGCTGCGGTGCGGCGAGATAATCCTGGCCGTTGATGATGCGCCCGTCCTCCAGCGTAACGTGCTGTCCGTGCTTCAGGCGCTGGAACAGCGGTCCAGGCTTTACGCCATCGGCGATGAGCGCGGCGGCATCCAGTGCGCCGGGTTTGTCGTGTTCCTCAATGCGGTAGCCATAGCACTCCACCGGATGATTAAGCGGTCGGGCGGTGACCTGATAATCCCCATCGTCGAAAACCAGGCCTTCGGTAATCTCAACGACCTCAAGCGGATAGTCGGTCCAGGAGCCGCTGAGGCGTAGCGTGGTTTCAACAAATTCCCGGATTCCCACAGGCCCATAAATTGTCAGCGGGTTGGCATTACCGGCCATTGAGCGGCTGCAAAGCAAACCGGGAAGGCCAAAAAGATGGTCGCCATGCAGGTGAGTGATGAAAATTTTATCCAGCTTGCCGGGGTGATAAGCGGTATGTAAAAGCTGATGTTGTGTCCCTTCACCACAGTCAAACAGCCATAGCCCGCCACGGGTGGGATGTTTAAGATCCAGCAGTATCGCGGTCACATTTCGTGATCGGGTTGGCACGCCAGCAGACGTCCCCAGAAAAATCAGTTCCATAATGCAATCAGCCCTTTGCCGAACGGGGAGGGGTTTAGTATAACGTGATGAACCCCAGGAAGGAGAAAGAGATGATCCAGTGGCAAGATTTACACCATAGTGAGCTCACCGTTCAGTCGCTCTACGCGTTGCTCAAACTGCGCTGCGAAGTGTTTGTGGTTGAACAAACCTGTCCGTATCAGGATATCGACGGTGCTGATCTCACAGGGGAAAACCGTCATATCCTCGGCTGGAAGGATAACGAGCTGGTGGCGTATGCGAGGATTCTGAAAAGCGAGGACGATTTTGAGCCCGTCGTGATAGGTCGCGTCATTGTCAGCAACAAAGCACGGGGCGAAAAACTCGGCTATCAGCTGATGGAAAAAACGCTGGATGCGTGCCGGAAACAGTGGCCGGACAAGGCGTTATACCTGGGCGCGCAGGCGCACCTGCAACCCTTCTACGGCCATTTTGGTTTTACGCCGGTTACCGACGTTTATGACGAAGATGGCATCCCGCACATCGGCATGGCACGGGAAGTGAAACAGGCGTAATGGCACGTCGTTGTCTATAGTTAGCGGACTGGTGTACTAACATGGAGAAAAATATGTCATTTCAATCCTGGGATACCCGTATCGACGACGACCTGGCTTTGCTGAGCGAAACGCTGGAAGAGGTGTTACGTTCCTCGGGCGACCCTGCCGATCAGAAATATATTGAGTTAAAAGCCCGTGCTGAACAGGCGCTGCATGAAGTGAAAAACCGCGTCAGCCATGCGTCTGATACTTACTACTACCGTGCCAAAAAAGCGGTTTATCGTGCCGATGACTATGTCCATGAAAAACCGTGGCAGGGCATTGGGGTGGGTGCTGCCGTAGGGCTGGTGCTGGGTCTGCTGCTGGCCCGTCGTTAAGCCGCTTAACCACTCCCTATACGTGGGTACTGCTATTTATGTTCAGTACCCCGTATAATATGCGGTTTTAACAGGGAGAGGTTCGCGTGAATTCGATTTTCCTTGCGCTGGAGCAACTGCATACCCAGCTTTCGCAAGCGTTACCCGCCACACCCGGCCTGCGTCATTTCGACGTCTCATTCCCGTTAAACGACGCCTTCGATCCTCTCGCCTGGCTTGGCGAGCAGCAGTGCTATCCGCAATTTTACTGGCAGCAGCGTAACGGTGATGAAGAGCTGGCTGCGCTGGGGGCGGTCACCCAATTTTCCTCTCTGGCGCTGGCCTCACAGTTTTTGCGTGCAGAACATGCGCCAAAAGAGACTCGCATCTGCGGCCTCAACGCATTCAGCCCGGAGCAGGGCAGTCTTTTTCTGCCGCGCCTGCTCTGGCGACGTACCGCTGGCAACGCCACTCTCCGCCTGCAGCTGTGGAGCGATAGCTCGCTTCAGGACGACGCGCGCACTGCCCTGGAATTACTCCAGCAACTCCGTCCAGCCAGAGCCATTCGTCCGCTGTCTGTCCAGGTTGAGCGCGAAACGCATCTGCCGCAAAAACCGGAATGGTTGACCCTGATCGGCAAGGCGACGGAGACTATCGCGCGCGGCGATTTCGAAAAGGTCGTGCTTGCCCGGGCCACCGATCTGCAGTGTAAACAGCGGGTTAATCCTGTCGCACTGATGGCCGCCAGCCGCGCCCTGAATCTCAACTGCTATCATTTCTGCATGGTATTCGACGCCCGCAACGCGTTCCTCGGCTCCACGCCCGAGCGCCTCTGGCGGCGACGTGGCAAGCTGCTGCGCACCGAAGCGCTGGCGGGTACCGTCGCCAGCCATACGGATGATAAACAGGCGCAGCGCCTGGGCGAGTGGTTGCTGAATGATGATAAAAACCAGCGTGAAAATATGCTGGTCGTGGAAGATATCTGCCAGCGTCTTCAGCACCATACGCAGACGCTTGAGGTATTGCCTGCTCAGGTCGTCCGGCTGCGTAAAGTCCAGCATTTACGACGCTTTATCTGGACGGAGCTAAAACAGGCCGATGACGAGCTGTGTCTGCATGTGCTCCAGCCGACAGCCGCCGTTGCCGGGCTTCCGCGACAGCCCGCGCGTGCGTTTATCCACAACGTCGAGCCTTTCAATCGCGAATGGTACGCCGGTTCGGCCGGGTATTTATCGCCCGATCAAAGCGAGTTCTGTGTGGCGTTGCGCTCGGCGCGCGTCCAGGATGACGCCCTGCGGCTCTACGCCGGGGCGGGCATCGTCAGCGGATCTGACCCGGAGCAGGAGTGGCAGGAGATCGAAAACAAAGCCGCTGGCTTGCGCTCTCTGCTCCTTAGGGATTAATACTGATTCGCGCAATCCCGATTCATATCAAAATTCCAATTTTTTCTATTATTTATACTGTGTCGCATTCTTGATACCGGACAATCTCATGTCAGTAAGTTCTTTTAACCGACGCTGGGCGGCGGTGATCCTTGAAGCCCTGACGCGCCATGGCGTCAGGCACGTGTGTATTGCACCGGGTTCTCGCTCAACGCCGCTGACGCTGGCGGCCGCCGAAAACCGGGCGTTGATTCACCATACCCATTTTGATGAGCGTGGCCTTGGGCATCTGGCGCTTGGGCTGGCAAAGGTCAGCAAAGAACCTGTGGCGGTGATTGTCACCTCCGGTACCGCCGTGGCGAACCTCTACCCGGCCCTGATTGAAGCCGGGCTAACCGGTGAAAAACTGATCCTGCTGACGGCCGACCGTCCTCCTGAGCTTATCGACTGCGGAGCGAATCAGGCCATTCGTCAGCCGGGACTCTTTTCTTCGCATCCTTCGCAGACGGTTTCGCTGCCGCGTCCTACCCAGGATATTCCGGCAAGCTGGCTGGTCTCCACCGTCGATCACGCCATGGAGACATTGCGCAGCGGGGCGTTGCACATTAACTGTCCATTTGCCGAGCCGCTGTATGGCGAACTGGACGATACCGGCATTGACTGGCAGCGCTCCCTCGGTAACTGGTGGCAGAGTGAAAAACCGTGGCTGCGCGGGCAAACGCATCTTGAGAGCGCGAAACAGCGCGACTGGTTCTTCTGGCGCCAAAAACGCGGCGTGGTTATTGCCGGGCGCATGAGCGCCGCCGAAGGCCGGCGGGTCGCCGAATGGGCGCAAACCCTCGGCTGGCCGCTGATTGGCGATGTGCTTTCCCAGACCGGTCAGCCGCTGCCGTGCGCCGATCTCTGGCTCGGGAATGCAAAGGCGGTCACTGAGCTTTCACAGGCGCAGATTGTGGTCCAGATCGGCGCCAGCCTGACCGGGAAACGCCTGCTGCAGTGGCAGGCGACCTGCACGCCGGAAGAGTACTGGCTGGTCGACCCGCTGGAAGGGCGGCTTGACCCGGCGCACCATCGCGGCCGCCGTCTGGTGAGCAACATTGAGAGCTGGCTGGAACTGCATCCGGCGGAAAAACGTCAACCCTGGGCGGTGGCAATCCCCGAATTGTCTCGTCAGGCGTGGGAAATCACCAAAGCGCACTGTGAGACATTCAGCGAAGCCGGTCTGGCTCACCGTATTCGTCAGTATCTGCCTGAACAGGGCCAGCTGTTTGTCGGTAACAGCCTGGTGGTGCGTCTGATTGATGCCTTTTCGAAGCTGCCTGCGGGCTACCCGGTTTACAGCAACCGCGGTGCCAGCGGCATCGACGGGCTGATCTCGACGGCGGCGGGCGTGCAGCGCGCCAGCGCGAAATCGACGCTGGCGATCGTGGGTGATCTCTCCGCGCTTTACGATCTCAACGCGCTGGCGCTGCTGCGTCAGGCTTCCGCACCGTTTGTGCTGATCGTCGTGAACAACAACGGCGGGCAGATTTTCTCTCTGTTGCCAACGCCCCAGAGCGAGCGTGAGCGTTTCTATCTGATGCCGCAGAACGTGCAGTTTGAACATGCTGCGGCAATGTTCAGCCTGAAATATCACCGCCCGGAGAGCTGGGAACAGCTGGAAACAGCGCTAAGCAGCGCCTGGAAGCAACCGGGCGCGGCGCTGATTGAGCTGGTCGTGAATGATGCCGACGGTGCGCAGAGCCTGCAAAGCCTGCTGGCACAGGTGAGCCAGCTGTGATCCTCGCAGGCGTGCAGCAGACCGGAGAACCCGGCTATCCCTGGCTGGTCTTTTTGCACGGTTTTTCCGGAGACTGCCGCGAGTGGCAGGTTGTCGGGGAGACGCTGAGCGAGTATCCCCGGCTCTATCTTGACCTGCCGGGGCACGGTGAATCCCGGAATATTACCGTGACGGGGTTCGAGGAGATGAGCGATTTGTTGACCCGGACTCTGCTTAGTTACAACATACTGAATTTCTGGCTGGTGGGGTACTCCCTCGGCGGCCGCATTGCGATGTTCCATGCCTGCCAGCAGCCAGAGGGGCTGTTGGGCGTGATGGTTGAGGGCGGACATCCGGGCCTGCAGAACGCCGACGATCGCCATGCGCGGCGGGTATCCGACCACCGCTGGGCGACACGTTTTCGCACCGAACCGCTGGATAAGGTCTTTGCTGACTGGTACCAGCAGCCGGTGTTTGCCTCTCTCCCGGACGCTGAGCGGAAGGCGCTTATTATCCTGCGCAGCCAAAACAACGGCATAACGCTGGCGAAAATGCTTGAAGCGACCTCGCTCGCCGGGCAGCCGGATTTACGTCCCGCACTCAGCACCCGCCATTTCTCTTTTGATTACCTCTATGGCGAACGTGATAAAAAGTTCGCGGCCCTTGCCGCTGAACTGCACGCCGTTCGTCATGAAATTCCAAACGCCGGACACAACACCCACCGGGAAAACCCCGCTGCGGTCGCCGCGAGTCTGGCTCAGATACTGCGTCTTCGAACAAAGGACACTCTATGATCTATCCTGATGAAAACATGCTTTACGCGCCGGTCGAATGGCAAGACTGCTCCGAAGGCTACACCGACATTCGTTACCACAAATCCGCTGACGGCATCGCCAAAATCACCATCAACCGTCCGCAGGTGCGTAACGCCTTCCGCCCGCTGACCGTCAAGGAGATGATCCAGGCCCTGGCGGATGCTCGCTATGACGATAACATCGGCGTGATTGTCCTGACCGGCGAAGGTGAGAAAGCCTTCTGCTCCGGTGGCGATCAGAAAGTGCGCGGTGACTACGGCGGATACCAGGACGATGCGGGTACGCATCACCTGAACGTGCTCGATTTCCAGCGCCAGATCCGCACCTGCCCGAAACCGGTTGTGGCGATGGTGGCGGGTTACTCCATCGGCGGCGGTCATGTGCTGCACATGATGTGTGACCTGACCATTGCCGCCGAGAACGCCATCTTCGGCCAGACCGGTCCGAAAGTGGGCTCTTTCGACGGCGGCTGGGGCGCTTCCTACATGGCGCGCATCGTCGGGCAGAAAAAAGCGCGTGAAATCTGGTTCCTGTGCCGTCAGTACAACGCCCAGGAAGCGCTGGATATGGGCCTGGTGAATACCGTGGTACCGATTGCCGATCTCGAAAAAGAGACCGTCCGCTGGTGCCGTGAAATGCTGCAAAACAGCCCAATGGCGCTGCGCTGCCTGAAGGCGGCACTCAACGCTGACTGTGACGGTCAGGCGGGCCTGCAGGAGCTGGCGGGCAACGCCACCATGCTGTTCTACATGACCGAAGAGGGTCAGGAAGGACGCAACGCGTTTAACGAAAAACGCCAGCCTGATTTCAGCAAATACAAACGGAACCCGTAATGCGTCGCGCGCAGGTTTACCGCTGGCAGATACCGATGGACGCGGGCGTGGTGCTGCGTGAACGGCGGTTAAAAACCCGTGATGGCTTCTTTGTGCATCTCCAGCAGGGTGAGCGAGAAGGCTGGGGCGAGATTTCGCCGCTGCCGGGCTTTAGCCTGGAATCGCTCGATGATGCACAGGCTGCGCTGCTGGCGTGGGCAGGTGCGTGGCGCGAGGGCGCGAACCCGGCGTTGCCGGACGTGCCTTCTGCGGCCTTTGGTATCAGCTGTGCGCTGGCAGAACTGGAGGGCAGCCTGCCGGAAGAGGGCAATTACCGCGCGGCACCGCTGTGCACGGGCGACCCGGACGAGCTCTTTGCGTTGCTCTCCACCATGCCGGGCGAGAAAGTGGCGAAAATTAAGGTCGGTCTCTACGAAGCGGTGCGCGACGGAATGGTTGCCAACCTGCTGCTGGAAGCGATTCCCGATTTGCACCTGCGTCTTGACGCAAACCGCGCCTGGACGCCGCTTAAGGCGCAGCAGTTTGCGAAATACGTCAACCCGGCGTACCGCAGCCGCATCGCCTTCCTGGAAGAGCCGTGCAAAACCCGCGACGATTCGCGCGCGTTTGCTCGTGAAACGGGGATTGCTATCGCCTGGGATGAAAGCCTGCGCGAAGACGATTTTGAATTTATTGCCGAGCCGGGCGTCAGCGCAGTGGTGATTAAACCGACGTTAACCGGCAGCCTGGCGAAGGTCCGCGAGCAGGTTGCCGCGGCGCATGCGCTGGGTCTGACGGCGGTGATCAGTTCGTCGATTGAGTCCAGCCTTGGGCTGACCCAGCTGGCACGTATTGCCGCCTGGTTAACGCCTGACGCTGTCCCCGGCCTCGATACGCTGAACCTGATGCAGGCTCAGCTTCTCCGCCAGTGGCCGGACAGCGCGCTGCCGTGCCTCAGCGTTGAGGCGCTGGAGCCGCTGCTATGAGTTTTACCGACTGGCCATGGCGGCACTGGTGTGCGCAGTTTGCCGATAAACCTGCTCTCAGGCTGAACGACGACGCGCTGAGCTGGCAACAGCTGTGCACGCGTATCGATCGCCTTGCCGCGGGCTTTCATCAGCAGGGGGTGGAGGAGGGTGACTGTGTTCTGCTGCTGGCCTATAACCACTCGCAAACGCTGATGGCATGGCTAGCGCTGCTCCAGTGCGGCGCGCGTATTCTTCCAGTGAATCCACAGCTGCCGCGTCCGCTGCTGGACGTGCTGCTCCCCCAGATGACCCTGCGCTTTGCGCTGGTGCTGGACGGCAGCTACGACGCTCTTCCTGCCCTGAGCATGCGTGAGCCAGCCGACGCGTACCGCGTTGCATGGCAACCGGCGCGGCTGGCCTCGATGACGCTCACCTCCGGCTCGACCGGGCTACCGAAGGCGGCGGTGCATACCTGTGCCGCCCACCTTGCCAGCGCACGCGGCGTGTTATCGCTGATGCCCTATGGGGACAACGACGACTGGCTCCTTTCGCTGCCGCTGTTTCACGTTTCCGGTCAGGGAATTTTATGGCGCTGGCTGGTGGCCGGGGCACGCTTAACGGTGCGCGAGAAACAACCTCTGGAACAGGCGTTACGCGGCTGCACCCACGCCTCGCTGGTGCCGACCCAGCTCTGGCGTCTGCTTAATCGTCACAAGCCTGTTGCACTGAAAGCGGTGCTGTTGGGAGGGGCTGCAATCCCCGTTGATTTAACACAGCAGGCGCGCGAACAGGGTATTCACTCCTTCTGCGGTTACGGCCTCACCGAGTTTGCCTCTACCGTCTGTGCGAAAGAGGCAGACGGCGAGCCGGACGTAGGGTATGCGCTGCCGGGCAGAGAGGTGCAGGTCGTTGAAGGTGAAGTCTGGATTAGGGCGGAAAGTATGGCTTCCGGCTACTGGCGGGACGGTGCGCTGATGCCGTTGACCAATGCGCAGGGATGGTTCGCCACCCGCGACCGTGGGGAATGGCATAACGGGCGACTGACGATTTTAGGCCGCATAGACAATCTCTTTTTCAGCGGAGGAGAGGGGATCCAGCCGGAATCGCTGGAACGTGTTATCGCCGCACACCCGCAGATTAACCAGGTGTTTATCGTCCCGCTGGACGATGCCGAGTTTGGACAACGTCCGGTGGCGGTGGTGGAGTGCGAGCCGGGAACGGATATCGCGCAATTTCCTGACTGGATTCAGGGCAGACTGGCGCGCTTTGAGCAGCCGGTCCACTGGCTGGTACTGCCGGCTGAGCTAAAAAATGGCGGGATTAAGATCTCCCGCCAGGCGTTAAAACAGTGGGTGAATGCCCAGCTGTCGGCGTAATTATCCGATATCCGGCTCCGGTTTGCGCTGGCGACGGCGCAGCAGGCGTAATACCGGCGGCACCACAATCACCATGATTGCCAGCGCTAACAGGACCTTCGCGACGCTGCTGTCCCACAGGATCGACATATTGCCGTTACTGATGGACAGCGCGCGGCGCAGGTTCTGCTCCAGCATCTCGCCAAGCACGAACCCCAGAATCAGCGGTGACATCGGGAAGTGCATCTTACGGAGTATGTATCCCAGCACGCCCAGGACCACCATCAGCACCAGGTCATACGTGGTGCTGTGCACCGCGTACACCCCTACAGCAGAGACGGCGGCAATCGCCGGGACCAGGAACCACAGGGGAATGGTCAACATGCGGGTGAACAGCCCAATCAGCGGGATATTCATCACCAGCAGCATCACGTTAGCGATCAGCAGGGCGGCAATCAGCCCCCAGACAATATCCGGCTGCTCGGTAAACATTGCCGGTCCCGGCGTGATGTTGTAGAGCGTCAGGGCGCCCATCATCACCGCCGTGGTGCCGGAGCCCGGTACGCCAAGGGTCAGCATCGGGATAAACGAGCCACAGGCCGAGGCGTTATTGGCCGCCTCAGGCGCCGCCACGCCGCGAATATCGCCTTTACCAAAGCTGTCGCTGTTGCCGCTGAGCTTTTTCTCGGTCATGTAGGTAATGGCGCTGGCGATGGTGGCCCCGGCGCCCGGCAGGATGCCGACAAAGAAGCCAATTACCGATGAGCGCAGCGTGGTGCCGATGCACTGCGCGCCCTCTTTAGCGCTAAAGAGCATCCGGCCGGTTTTGCGCACCAGCGTCTGCCCGCTGCTGGTATGTTCCAGCATCAGTAAGATTTCAGAGACAGAGAACAGACCAATCACGACCACGATAAACTGCACGCCGTCGGACAGGTGAACGCTGTCGAAGGTAAAGCGATAGACCCCGGTGTTGGCATCCACGCCGACGGTGGCTAACCCTAAGCCAATCAGCGCGGACAAAAACGACTTGAGCGGATTTTGCGCCATCATGCTGCCGAGACAGGCAATGGCAAACACCATCAGGGCAAAATATTCTGCCGGACCAAACGCCAGAGACCACTGGGCCAGCGCAGGTGCAAACAGAATGATGCCGCCAATGGCAACCAGCGAGCCAAAGAACGAACTGACCGCTGAAATGGAGAGCGCCACGCCCCCACGACCCTGTCGCGCCATCGGATAGCCATCCAGCGCGGTCATGATCGCCGCCGCATCTCCCGGCACGTTAAGCAGGATCGACGAGATGCGCCCGCCATATTCACAGCCGATATAGACCGTTGCCAGCAGGATCAGCGCCGATTCCGCAGGCAGATGCAGGGCAAAGGCCAGCGGAAGTAAAATTGCTACCCCGTTGATCGGCCCAAGACCCGGCAGCAGGCCGACAATCGTGCCCACGAAACAGCCGATCAGGGCGATCACCAGGTTTTCCGGGGTCATCGCCACGGCGAACCCCTGTGAGAGGTAAATCCAGGTATCCATAGCGTGCTCCGTTAATTAAGCCAGGCGCCGAGCGGTAACGTCACGTCCAGCAGGCGGTCAAAGGCGTACCACAGTAAAATCCCCATCACCACGCCTGAGATCCCTGCCGCAGGCAGGGTGGCGTTAAACAGCATGCCGATCACCATCGTCAGGATGGCGGTCGCCACCGGGAAGCCGAGCCATTCAAAGCCCCAGGCGTACATCAGCAGGACAATGACCATCACCAGCAGACGCTGCAGAATGCGACGCGGTGGCCACTCGACGGTGTCCGGGTGGCGCAACAGCAGCGCCACCGAGCAGAGCAGCATCAGGCCGACAATGCCCATCGGGAAGGGGCGTGGCCCTACGGGTTCATAGCTGTATTCGCTGTGGATCTGCCAGGCGACAAACATCCCGCCAACGCAGAGCAGCAGCCATATCCCGGCAAAAATACGATCGCTCATAGCGCCTCCGGTTATTTCGCCAGGCCAAAGGCTTTCGCCTGCTCGCGGTAGTCATTCACCTGTTTTTTGACGTACTCATCCAGTGGCTTACCGGTCAGGTTAAATTCAAACAGCCCGCGCAGATCGCGCTGTTTCTTAAACGCTTCGGTCTGCTGGAGTGTGTTGAACGCGTCGACCCACCACTGGTACTCGGCATCGGTCACTTTTGGCCCGACGAAGAACCCGCGGATGATCGGCCAGACCAGGTTGTAACCCTGCTCTTTGGCGGTCGGCACGTTAGCCAGCTGTCCCGGCAGACGGTTTTCCGAGAAGACCGCCAGCACGCGGATTTTGTCCCCGTTCAGGTAGGGCACCATCTCGCTGAGATCGCCGGAAACGGCCTGAACATGGTTGCCCATCAGTGCCGTAACCGGCTCGCCGCCGCCTTCAAAGGCCACGTAGCGCATTTTGTGTGGGTCAACCTTCGCCTGTTGCGCGAGAAGGGCGGCTTTCATCCAGTCCTGGCTACCGATCGACGCGCCTGCGCCAATCACCACGCTGTTCGGATCTTTTTCCATGGCGGTGAGCAGGTCTTTCAGGGACTTCCACGGTGAGTCGGCACGCACGGCAATCATCCCGTAGTCGGTACCGACGGTCGCCAGCCAGCGCACGTCATCCACGCCATAACGGCCAAACTTGCCCTGAGACAGGTTCAGCAGTGAACCACCGGAGAAGGCCACCACCGTCCCCGCTTCCGCAGGTCGTTGTGCGACGATGGCGTTATAGGCCACCGCGCCCACGCCGCCGGGCATGTAGGTCACGCGCATCGGTTTCTCGATGGCCTTCGTCTCCAGCATGCTGACCTGAATCAATTTGCAGGTGAGATCGAAACCGCCACCCGGTTTGGCCGGGGCGATACATTCGGTACGGGACGGGGCGTCCTGCGCCTGAACGACAGAGGTACTCAACAGGAATGCGCTTGCAGCAAGGGTAGAAAGTAAGTGTTTTTTCATCGTTTATCCTCACGCCGGGGTACGGGTATGGGTCTTTTTTCTGATTATGTGAACCGCCTTGTAGCGGTTCCGTTGCGTGATTGTTAAAACAATAACCTTTCATTTCCCTTTCAATGGGGAACCAACTTTACAGGATGTGACATGCGTCTCTTACTCGCAGAAGATAATCGTGAGCTGGCTCACTGGCTGGAGAAAGCGCTGGTGCAGGAGGGCTTCGCCGTGGATTGCGTGTCTGACGGGCGTGCCGCCGACCATCTGCTGCAGGGAGAACATTACGCGGTTGCTATTCTGGACATCGGCATGCCCGGTTTTGACGGCCTGGAAGTGGTCCATCGCCTCAGAAAACGGGGGCAGACGCTGCCCGTCCTGTTCCTGACTGCGCGCAGCAACGTGGCGGACCGGGTAAAGGGCCTGAACGCCGGGGCGGATGATTATCTGCCAAAACCGTTTGAGCTGGAGGAGCTTGACGCCCGGCTGCGTGCCCTGTTGCGCAGAAGCGAGGGGCGCACGCAGGAACGCCAGCGTCTTGGGGAGCTGGAGTATGACGACGAGGGCTTTTTCCTGCTCCGCGATGAACCGCTTTCCCTGACGCCGCGCGAGCTCTCTCTGCTGAAAGTGCTGATGCACCGCCGCACCCGTCCGGTTTCGCGGCAGCAGCTTTTTGACCAGGTGTTCAGCCTGAACGACGACGTCAGCCCTGAAAGTATCGATCTTTATATTCACCGCCTGCGAAAGAAGCTCACCGGCAGCGGCGTGCGGATCACCACGTTGCGGGGGCTGGGATACGTGCTGGAGTGCGGCGATGAGAGGGTTTAAGCCGCAGTCGCTCTACCTGCAACTGCTGCTTTTTCTTGGCCTGCCGCTACTGTTGCTGTGGGGATTGTCAGCCTTTAACAGCTACGTCAGCGCGTTGCAGGCGGCCACGCAGGCTTACGACCGCACGCTGTTATCCTCTGCCCGCACCATCTCGGAACGACTGGAGGTGCGCGACGGCAAGCTGGCGGTGGACGTGCCCTGGGTGGTGCTTGATAGCTTTGAGCTCAACATGAACGACCGGCTCTATTACAAGGTGGTCGACCCCGACGGGCGGGTGATCTCCGGCTATGACGATCTGCCGAAGATGCCGCCTGCAACGTCGCGTACCACGCTCTACCCCGCGCTGGCGTGGTTTTACCATACCGAATATCGCGGGCAGGCGATTCGGGTGGCGCGTCTGCTGCAGCCCGTGAATCAAGATTCTATTTTTGGCATGGCGGAAATTTACGTTGCGGAGACGCTCCAGTCACGCCGCTATCTCGCCAGCCAGTTGCTCTTTTCATCCTGGGTTTCGCAGGGGCTGCTGGTGCTGCTGACGCTGGTGCTAACCGCCTGGATGCTGCGCCGCGTGTTGCGCCCGATGCGCCAGCTCTCCTCGCTGATGGTGCGGCGCGAGCCGGGCCTGCTGGCACCGCTGCCGGAGCTGCTGCCCTGGTCCGAGACCCGGCTGCTGATTGTGGCTTTTAACCGCTATATCGACCGTCTGCGCGGCGTGCTTTCGCGTCAGGAACGTTTCAACGCGGATGCATCGCACCAGCTCAAAACGCCACTGGCGGTACTTAAAACACAGGTGTCTGTCGCGCTTACTCGCCAGGATCCCGCTTTGTGGCAGGAGAGTCTGCGGGCAATGAACGCCACGCTGGATGAGACTATCGTACTCACCGAGCGGCTGTTGCAGCTTTCGGCGGTGAAGGGGAGAGAGCAGGGCGATCGTCAGTTCTCGCCTGTGGATCTGGTTCAGGTGGTGCAGAACTGCTGCTTCTCCCGACTGGCGCAGGCGCGGAGCAAAGGGATCGATCTGGGTTACGACGGTGTGGAGCAGCCGGTCATGATCGAAGGCGATGACGTCCTACTGGGCGAACTGTGCGCTAACCTGCTGGAGAACGCGATTAAATATACGCCAGCAGGCGGGACCGTGACCGTTTTCCTGCGCGCGGAGGCCGGTGCCGTTGAGCTGCGCGTTGAAGACAGCGGCCCCGGCATTGAAGAGGATCAAATTCACCAGGCAATGCTCCCTTTCCACCGCCTGGACAACGTTGGGGACGCTGCCGGTTCCGGGATCGGGCTGGCACTGGCGGGTGACATTGCCCGGCTGCACCGCAGCCATTTGCAACTCAACCGCAGTGAATCCCTGGGTGGCCTGTGTGTCAAAATGCGCTTTCTGTTGCTTGCATAAAAAAGCCGCAAGTTTCAAATCGTTACAATCTTCCCCCCCGCCGCACGCAGAGTGCTTGATCCCCGGGAGACTCAGGTTAAAATCTCGCGGTTTTGGGACTTCTCTATAAAATTGCGCGGGATCATGACAATGAAAAAAGTGGCATTACTGGGCTTCGGCCTGATGGTTGTATCTGCGGCGGCTAACGCCATCAGCTTCAACGGCTCGGCGGGTCAGGACTATACCCACCTGGGCTTTGGCCTGGGAACAGAGACTTCCGGTCTGGCGATGACCGGTGGCTGGACGCATAACGATGACGACGGCGATGCGGCAAGCCTCGGTCTGGGTCTGAACATTCCTCTTGGTCCATTCCTGGCGACCGTCGGCGGTAAAGGTATCTATACCAACCCGAACGACGGTGACGAAGGGTATGCGGCAGCGGTGGGTGGCGGCCTGCAGTGGAAAATTGGCGACAGCTTCGGTCTGTTTGGCGAGTATTACTACTCTCCGGACTCGCTCTCCAGCGGTATCGACAGCTATGAAGAAGCCAACGCCGGCGCGCGCTGGACCATCATGCGTCCGATTACCATCGAGGCGGGCTATCGCTACCTGAACCTGGCGGGCAAAGACGGCAACCGCGACAACGCGCTGGCCGACGGTCCCTATGTGGGCGTAAGCGCAGGCTTCTAATCCTGTCGGCGCGGCGTTCCGTCGCGCCAGTTTCTCTCTTCTCCCTCCCGCGTTTGCGCTATAGTGTTTTCACCAAATAAGCGGGAGAACACAATGATTAACGTGGAGATGTTATCCACCGGCGACGAAGTGCTGCATGGACAAATTATTGATACCAATGCTGCCTGGCTTGCCGATCTTTTCTTTGAGCAAGGATTACCGTTAACGCGTCGCAATACGGTAGGCGACAATCTTGAGTCGCTGGTCAGCATTCTGCGTGAGCGGAGCGAACACTGCGATGTGCTGATCGTGAATGGCGGACTCGGTCCTACCAGTGACGATCTCAGCGCGCTGGCCGCCGCAACCGCAAAAGGTGAAGGGCTGGTGCTGCATGAGGCATGGCTTTCACAGATGGAACGCTTTTTCTCCGAACGTGGCCGCGTTATGGCCCCCAGCAACCGCAAGCAAGCTGAAATCCCCGCCAGTGCTGAGCTGGTTGATAACCCGGTCGGCACCGCGTGCGGGTTTGCCCTGCAGCTGAACCGTTGCCTGATGTTCTTCACGCCCGGCGTACCTTCCGAATTTAAAGTGATGGTTGAGCAGAAGATCCTGCCGCGCCTTCGCGACCGTTTTACCCTGCCTGAACCTCCGCTGTGCCTGCGACTGACCACGTTTGGCCGTTCTGAAAGCGATCTGGCCCAGAGTCTTGACCACCTGCAATTGCCGCCGGGCGTGTCCATGGGCTATCGCTCCTCTATGCCGATCATTGAGCTCAAGCTGACAGGACCGGCGACGCAGAAAGCGGCGATGCTGGCCCTGTGGCCCGAAGTGCAGCGCGTGGCGGGCGAAAGCCTGATCTTTGAAGGGACGGAGGGGTTGCCTGCGCAGATTGCGAAGCACCTGCAGGATCGTCAGCTGAGCGTGACCTTAAGCGAGCAGTTCACCGGTGGCCTGCTGGCGCTGCAATTGTCGCGCGCCAGCGCGCCGCTGCTGGCCAGCGAAGTGGTGCCGTTCCAGCAGGAGACCCTGGCGCAAACCGCCCGCTGGGCCTCGGAGCGACGGGTTAAACATTTTGCCGGTCTGGCGCTGTTCGTGGGTGGGCTGGATGAGGAACACCTTAACGTCGCGCTGGCGACGCCGGAGGGGACCTGGGCTCTGAGGGTCAAAATGAGCATCACTCGCCACAGTCTGGCGGTGCGTCAGGAAGTCTGCGCCATGATGGCGCTGAATATGCTGCGCCGCTGGCTCAATGGCAAAGAGGTCGCCAGCGAGCACGGCTGGATTAACGTTGTTGAGTCGCTGTTCGTCGAGTAATGTTTGTGCCGGGGCGTTCGCCCCGGCCATGTTCAGCCCAGCGCGTTCGCCAACAGGGTAATCGGATGCTCACAGCGCTTGCTGGTGGACATCTCGATCTGCCATTTACAGGTTTCGCAGTCGGTCACCACGATATCCGCGCCGCTCTCTTCGATCTGTCGGAACAGCGGGGCGCCAATCGCCTGGGAGGTTGCGTAGTTTTCGCGCTTAAAGCCGTAGGTTCCCGCAATCCCGCAGCAGCGCGAATCCAGCACCGTCAGCTCAAGTCCGGGAATTAACCGCAGCAGCTCAAGCGTATAGAGCGACCAGCCCATTTTCTCCATATGACACGGGGTGTGATACACCACTTTCAGGGGCAATTTCCCCAGCGGCAACGTCTGCCCGCTATCGAGCTTGCGCCACAGGAAGCGTGTCGCCAGCTCGATGTGCTCGCGCAGGCCGGTATTATCCACGTCCAGCAGATGCGGGTACTCATCGCGCAGGGTGAAGGTACAGGTGGACGAGGTCGCCAGCACCGGAATACCTTTATCGACAATCGCTTCGCGCAGTGACGTGACATTGCTCTGAGCCTGCCTGCGCGCTTTATCGGTAAACCCGTTGGCGATCAGCGGTACGCCGCAGCACTTCTCTTTGTTCAGTAGCTGAATGCCCGTTCCCATGGCGTTTAGCACCTTCAGCAGATCTTTGCCCAGCTGCGGGTGGTTGTAATTCACATAGCAGCCGTGGAAAAAGGCCACCTGGTCGGCGTACTGCGCCTGCTCCGCCGCGACGGATTTGTACCAGCGGCGGAAGGTGCCGTGAGAATATTTCGGCAGGCTGCGGTGATGGTCTATCTTCAGCGTGGCATCCAGCAGCTGGCGCACCGGTTTGAGGGCGGTCGCGGCATTGACCAGCGGGGCAAACGGCGTTGAGACGCTGCCCATCAGGTCGGTATGGCTGAGGATGGCATCGCGCAGGGACGGCTTTTGCGTGCTGTAGCGCGCCCTGGCGCGCTGGATGATATCGCCGATTTTCACATCCGACGGGCAGGCAACTTCGCAGCGTTTGCAGTTGATACAGTATTTCAGCGCCTCGTCGTACAGCTTACCGTCCTTCAGGCGCAGACGCTCGCCGTCAGGCCCGGCCTGTTTCGGTCCGGGATAGCGCGGGTTCACGCCGCTGACCGGGCAGACGGTTGTGCAGACCGTGCATTTAATGCAGCTTTCAAAACGGGTATCGTTCATTGTTCCGCCTCCGCGCGCTGGCTAATCTGCTCTGCCACATACAGCGCCGTGACGGCGCAGACCCCGCCACCGCACCCCTGAGTTATGGGATCGTACCCGCCCAACAGCGAGCCAATGGCAAAGAGATTCCTGACGGGCTTACCGGACAGTTGCGGGTGCAGTTGGTTATCAACCATCACGCCGAACTGTTGCCAGGGCTGCGGCGAGAAGAAATCACTCTGATACCAGTCCGCGCGGGACGCGCCTTGCCGGACATCAAGCCCCATAATGGCTTCCCGGATGCCCTCCCGGCTGCTCAGCAGCCCGTTGCTGAAGAAACTGCCGCTTGCCAGCACCGTATAGCGGGCGCGAAGCGGAATATCACCGTGGTTGCGGGTCCAGATTTCACTCACCGCGCCGTCCGTCAGGGTGATTTTTTTCACCTCGTCACCCGCCATCCACACGCCGCCCTGCGCCACAAACTGGCGCTGGATCTGGGTATGCAGGCGAATGCCGGGCACGGAAGGGGGAAGCGTTGGCAGCAGGCCGAGCGAGCAGGGCAGACGGTCCGACAGCCAGCGCCACAGGCGGTTATCGCTGAGTCCAAAGCAGGCAGGCATCAACAGCGTATCGCAGGTTTCACCGAGCGGTCTGAGCGCCTCATACAGCAGCGGCCATCTGTCTTCGTTATCCAGAAAGCGGGCGATATTCACCGCGCGAAACTCGCTCGGGTTTTCGCGCAGGACATCCAGTTCAGGCAGTTCTATCTCTGCCGTCTCGGCGTTCACGCCCTGGCGACACAGTGACGCCGCCGCAAGATGGGGCTGAAAATCCAGAAAGCCGCTAATACCCACGACCCGTACCCGTCCTGTGCTCACAGGGGCAACGGGGACCTCCTCCGGGCTGAGCCATGCGGAACGCAGGGTGCCAAGCGGCGTGATGCGTTGATGATTTTGCCTGGCGCTCCCCTTCAGACGCGCACCGCAGTCAGCCAGCAGCGCTTCGGTTTCCAGCGCAAAGCGGTCAATATGCTGCGCGCCAACCCGATGATACGGGTGCTCCGGCGGCAGTTTGTCGCGGTACGTGTCGTCCACCAGATCCAGCGATCCCGACGAGAAGTGCAGGGCACTCTGCCCCCGGGTGATAATGGCGCAGCGCAGCCCCTGCTTCGTGAGCTTGATGCCACAGAGCAAGCCCGCCAGCCCGCCGCCGACAATCACGGTATCAAATTTCATCGTGTTGCTCCTTCTCAAGACCGCAAAGCCCCTGGTAGACCCAGCGGGTAAACTCGCTCTCACGCAGGGCATCGCCCCAGGCGACAGGCTGAATGCCTTTCCAGCGCTCGTTTAAAAAGGCGCTGAGCTGATCGAGCGACTGGGTGGCAGTCGTGGTATGAAAACGCTGCAGCAGACCCGCCGCACGGCAGGCGCACAGTTCACCCTGGCAGGTTCCCATGCCGACGCGGGTGCGACGGCGGAGATCGAGCAGGCTCTTGACCGTCAGGTTCTCCACCGCGTATTGCACCTCGCCCGCGGTGACGGCTTCGCACTCGCACACCAGGCTGCGGCTCAGCCGACCTTCGCCGAGCCAGACCGGCGTTCTGTCCCCGTGGCGGTAAATCGCGGAACCGCGCAGCGGGGCGGGCAGGGAGATGATTTTTTGCAACGTTTTTTCGGTGGACTGACGCGATCCTGGCAGCGGTTGTTCTGCCGTCACGCACGGCTTGGTATTCCCCAGCTTGCGGCAGACTGCATCGGTGGCCCATTCGGCCATCAGGCGGTAGGTCATTAATTTGCCGCCTGTAATGGTGATAAATCCGTCCATGCCGTCGCGTTCGGCGTGGTCGAGCAGCACGATGCCCCGGCTAACGTTACGTCCGCTCGGATCGTTATCGCTGGCGACAAGAGGACGCACGCCCGCGTAGGCACGCAGAATACGCGTCTGGGCCATCACCGGGGCCAGTTTCTCGCCTTCACGCAGCAGGATATCCACCTCTTCGGCGGTCACGCGGTTGTAGTCAATGTCGCTGTAGTCGACGTGGGTTGAGGTCGTACCAATCAGCGAAATGGTATCGCCCGGCACGAGGATATCGGCATCAGACGGTTTGCGGCAGCGGTTGATCACATGGTTATTGATGCGATGGTCGAGGATCAGCAGCGAGCCTTTCGCCGGGAACATGCGCACCGACAGGTCAGCGTATTCTGCAATGCGCTGCCCCCAGATCCCCGCGGCATTAATGACGACGGAGGCAAACAGCTCGCTGTGTTCGTGGTATTGCGTATCAAACACCCGCACGCCGCAGACGCGATGGCCTTCGCGGATAAGTCCGGTCACTTCATGTCCGGTCAGAATGCGCGCCCCATGTTCCCGGGCATCCAGCATATTGGCGGCGGTCAGGCGGAACGGATCGACGGTGCCATCCGGGACTTTCACTGCGCCAATAAGCGCCGGGTTGACCGACGGTTCCAGCTGCCGTGCCCGCGCCGGATCCATGGCCTCCGCCTGAATACCTGCTGCGTTACAGGCGGTGATAAAGGTTTCCTGAAAGGCGAGGTCATCTTCGGGAAGGGTGATAAAGAGGCCATCGGTCGGTTCAATGCAGTGGCGGGCGATACGCTTGAGGATCTGGTTTTCCGCAATACATTCCCGTGCCGACTCACCGTCAGTGACGGCGTATCGTGCGCCGCTGTGAAGCAGGCCGTGGTTACGCCCGGTCGCGCCCGTGGCAATATCGTGGCGTTCCAGAAGCGTGACGCTTAATCCGCGAAGGGCGCAATCGCGAGCGATACCGGCGCCGGTGGCACCACCGCCAATGATAATCACATCGCTGTAGCGAGGATCGTGAATTGTCATTGTCTTCCCTTAATGTTCGTTTTTTTATCATTTAGCCACATGAAAACTGTGGTTTGTTTGATTTCGAACATAAACGCACGAAATTCGAAAGTGAAACGTGATTTCATGCGCTTTTTTGCGCATCCTGTCATATTTCTGTAACAATCTGTGCGTTGATTCACAGTAACAATCACCATGATTTCTTAACATCCCCGGCTCTGGAATTCAGGTGCGAGCCACCTGCTCATTCAATTCAAGGCCACGGAGGCTGTCATGCTCAGTATTTTCAAACCCGCGCCGCATCGGGCGCGTCTGCCAGAGGCAGAGATTGATCCGCTATACCGTCGTCTGCGTTGGCAAATTTTCCTGGGGATCTTCTTCGGGTACGCGGCGTACTATCTTGTGCGTAAAAACTTTGCGCTCGCCATGCCGTATCTGGTGGAGCAGGGCTTTTCACGCGGCGATCTGGGGTTCGCGCTGTCGGGGATCTCTATCGCGTATGGTTTTTCCAAGTTCATTATGGGGTCCGTGTCAGATCGCTCGAATCCGCGCGTGTTTCTGCCCGCCGGTCTGATTCTGGCGGCTGCGGTGATGTTGTTCATGGGTTTTGTGCCGTGGGCAACCTCCAGCATTGCCGTTATGTTCGTGCTGCTGTTCCTCTGTGGCTGGTTCCAGGGGATGGGATGGCCGCCATGCGGACGTACCATGGTGCACTGGTGGTCGCAGAAAGAGCGCGGCGGCATTGTGTCGGTGTGGAACTGCGCGCATAACGTGGGTGGCGGTATTCCGCCGCTGCTGTTCCTGCTGGGGATGGCCTGGTTCAACGACTGGCACGCTGCGCTCTACATGCCTGCGTTTGGCGCCATTCTGGTGGCGATTATTGCCTTCGCGCTGATGCGCGATACGCCGCAATCCTGCGGCCTGCCGCCGATTGAAGAGTATAAAGACGACTATCCGGATGATTACAGCGAGAAGCACGAAGAAGAGCTGACCGCGAAGCAGATCTTCATGAAGTACGTGCTACCTAACAAACTGCTGTGGTACATCGCGGTGGCCAACGTGTTCGTTTATCTGCTGCGTTACGGCATTCTGGACTGGTCACCGACCTACCTGAAAGAGGTGAAACACTTCGCGCTGGATAAATCCTCCTGGGCCTACTTCCTGTATGAATACGCGGGGATCCCGGGCACGCTGATCTGCGGCTGGATGTCGGACAAAGTGTTTAAAGGTAACCGTGGTGCAACAGGCGTATTCTTCATGACCCTGGTGACCATCGCCACCGTGGTGTACTGGCTCAACCCGCCGGGCAACCCGGGCGTAGACATGGCCTGTATGATCGTCATCGGCTTCCTGATTTATGGCCCGGTCATGCTGATTGGCCTGCATGCCCTGGAACTGGCACCGAAAAAAGCGGCGGGCACGGCGGCAGGCTTTACCGGTCTGTTCGGCTACCTGGGCGGTTCAGTCGCGGCGAGCGCCATCGTGGGCTACACCGTGGACTTCTTCGGTTGGGACGGCGGCTTTATGGTGATGATTGGCGGTAGCGTGCTGGCGGTACTGCTGTTGATTGTCGTAATGATCGGTGAGAAACGTCACCACGCTGAAGTGCTGGCGCGTCGTCAATAAGGAACATGACCATGAAATTATCTCATTTAACCACCGGTCTGCTGCTGGCGGGCCTGATGACAGGCTCCGCGCTGGCGGCGGATAAAATCGTGATTGCCCACCGCGGCGCGAGCGGCTATCTGCCGGAGCATACGTTGCCGGCGAAAGCAATGGCCTATGCGCAGGGCGCGGATTATCTGGAGCAGGATCTGGTGATGACGAAGGACGACCAGCTGGTCGTCCTGCATGATCACTACCTTGACCGCGTAACGGACGTGGCGGAGCGTTTCCCGGACCGCGCGCGTAAAGATGGCCGTTTCTACGCCATTGATTTCACCCTGGCGGAGATCCGCTCCCTGAAGTTTACCGAAGGGTTCGAGATTGAAAACGGCAAGAAGTTACAGGTCTATCCGGGACGTTTCCCGATGGGCAAATCTGACTTCCGTATTCACACCTTCCAGGAGGAGATAGAGTTTGTTCAGGGGCTGAACCACTCGACCGGTAAAAATATCGGTATCTACCCGGAAATCAAAGCGCCGTGGTTCCATCATCAGGAAGGGAAGGATATTGCCGCGAAAACCCTGGAGGTCCTGAAGCAGTACGGCTACACCAGCAAGAAGGACAAAGTTTACCTGCAGTGTTTTGACGCCGCCGAGCTGAAGCGCATTAAAACCGAGCTGGAGCCGAAGATGGGGATGGATCTCAATCTGGTGCAGTTGATTGCCTACACCGACTGGAATGAAACCCAGGAGAAACAGCCAGACGGGAAGTGGGTGAACTACAACTACGACTGGATGTTTAAGCCGGGCGCGATGAAGCAGATTGCGCAGTACGCTGACGGCATCGGGCCGGATTACCACATGCTGGTGGCAGAAGGCTCCACGCCGGGTCACGTCAAGCTGACGGCGATGGTGAAAGAGGCGCATGCCAGCAAGATGCAGGTCCATCCGTATACCGTGCGTGCAGACCAGCTGCCGCCGTATGCCACGGACGTGAATCAGCTTTATGAGGTGTTGTATAACCAGGCGGGCGTGGACGGGTTGTTTACGGATTTCCCGGATAAAGCGGTGAGTTTTTTGAAGGATTAACACTGGAATTGCCGGGTGGCGGCTGCGCCTTACCCGGCCTACGAACTAACCCTCTCCCACAGGGAGAGGGAACCAGGGCAATTACATCTCGATCTCAATATCGCCTTTTGCCCGGCAGCAGCAGGGCAAAATTTCCCCTTCGTTGATAAAGGCCAGCGGTTCAGTCAGCCAGTCCACCTGGCCGGCGACCAGACGGCAGCGGCAGGAGCCGCAATAGCCGGAACGACACTGGTACTCTACTTCTACCTGATGCGCCTCAAGCGCCACCAGCAGAGAAGGATGCTCCTCCCGACACAGCACCTCAGTGCCGGAAAGACTTAACGTAACGCGTGACATCAGAGCTGGAAGTCGCTCAGGTCGTCAGTGTTGACTTCAGAATCAATCTGACCGACCAGGTAAGAACTCACCTCCACTTCCTGAGGCGCAACCTGCACGTTATCGGACACCAGCCAGGTGTTGATCCACGGGATTGGGTTAGAACGCGTCTGGAACGGCAGGTCGAGACCGACAGCCTGCATACGGATGTTGGTGATGTACTCAACGTACTGGCAGAGAATGTCTTTGTTCAGGCCAATCATGGAACCGTCGCGGAACAGGTAGTCTGCCCACTCTTTCTCCTGCTGAGCTGCCAGCACGAACAGGTCATAGCACTCCTGCTTGCACTCTTCGGCGATTTCCGCCATCTCCGGGTCATCCGTGCCGCTGCGCAGCAGGTTCAGCATGTGCTGGGTGCCGGTCAGGTGCAGGGCCTCGTCGCGGGCGATCAGACGGATGATTTTGGCGTTGCCTTCCATCAGCTTACGCTCGGCAAAGGCGAAGGAGCAGGCGAAGCTCACGTAGAAGCGGATCGCTTCCAGCGCGTTGACGCTCATCAGGCACAGGTACAGCTGTTTTTTCAGCGCGCGCAGGTTCACGGTAACGGTTTTACCGTTCACGTTATGGGTACCTTCGCCCAGCAGGTGCCAGTAGCTGGTCATCTCGATCAGTTCGTCGTAATAGTGCGCAATGCCTTCCGCACGCTTCTGGATCTGCTCGTTGGTGACGATATCGTCAAACACCACCGCCGGATCGTTCACGATGTTGCGGATGATATGCGTATAAGAGCGGGAGTGAATCGTCTCGGAGAACGCCCAGGTTTCCACCCAGGTTTCCAGCTCGGGAATGGAAATCAGCGGCAGCAGCGCTACGTTCGGGCTACGGCCCTGAATGGAATCCAGCAGCGTCTGGTACTTCAGGTTGCTGATGAAGATATGCTTTTCGTGATCCGGCAGCGACTGGTAATCAATGCGATCGCGGGAGACGTCTACTTCTTCCGGACGCCAGAAGAAGGAGAGTTGCTTTTCAATCAGCTTTTCGAAGATGTCATATTTTTGCTGATCGTAGCGTGCCACGTTGACCGGCTGGCCAAAGAACATCGGCTCTTTGAGCTGGTCGTTTTTCGTCTGTGAAAATGTGGTGTATGCCATTGCGGTGAGTCCTGTTGAGATTTTATTGCCCGGCAACACTGCGTTTGCCGGGCCTACAAAACCGTAGGCCGGGTATGCGTAGTGCCACCCGGCGAAGTGCTTAGATCTTACATGCGCCGCTTTCGCAGCCATCGTCCTGAATTGACGGTACTATGTCGTCCTGCGCGTCTTCTGCACCGTCACGGGTGTTGTGATAGTACAGCGTTTTCACGCCAAATTTGTAGGCGGTCAGCAGGTCTTTCAACAGCTGCTGCATCGGTACCTTGCCAGACGGGAAACGCGTCGGGTCATAGTTGGTATTGGCAGAGATCGACTGGTCGATAAACTTCTGCATGATACCCACCAGCTGCAGGTAGCCGTCGTTGTTTGGCATTTCCCACAGCAGCTCGTAGTTGTTCCCGAGTGTTTCGTAGTCCGGTACCACCTGACGCAGCACGCCGTCTTTCGACGCTTTAATGCTGACGTGGCCGCGCGGCGGCTCAATACCGTTAGTGGCGTTGGAGATCTGCGAAGAGGTCTCAGACGGCATCAGGGCAGAGAGCGTGGAGTTGCGCAGACCGTGAGTCTTGATGGACTCGCGCAGGCCTTCCCAGTCAAGGTGCAGCGGCTCGCTGACGATCGCATCCAGGTCTTTCTTGTAGGTGTCGATCGGCAGAATGCCTTTTGCATAGGTGGTTTCGTTGAACCACGGGCATGCGCCTTGCTCTTTCGCCAGTTCGTTAGACGCTTTCATCAGGTAATACTGAATGGCTTCGAACGTCTGGTGCGTCAGGTTATTGGCGCTGCCGTCGGAGTAACGCTTACCGTTTTTCGCCAGCCAGTAGGCGAAGTTAATCACGCCGATACCCAGGGTACGACGACCCATCGCGCCACGTTTAGCGGCCGGAATTGGGTAATCCTGGTAGTCCAGCAGGGCGTCGAGCGCGCGAACCGCCAGCACGGCCAGCTCTTCCAGCTCGTCCAGGCTTTTAATTGCACCCAGGTTGAACGCAGACAGCGTACACAGTGCAATTTCGCCATTTTCGTCGTTCACGTCTTCCAGCGGCTTGGTCGGCAGGGCGATCTCAAGGCACAGGTTAGACTGGCGTACTGGCGCAACCACCGGATCAAACGGGCTATGGGTGTTGCAGTGGTCAACGTTCTGGATGTAGATACGGCCGGTAGAGGCACGCTCCTGCATCATCAGGGAGAACAGGTCGACCGCCTTCACGCGCTGCTTGCGGATGCTGTCGTCTTTTTCATATTTGGTGTACAGACGCTCGAACTCGTCCTGATCGGCGAAGAACGCGTCGTACAGGCCCGGGACGTCGGACGGGCTGAACAGGGTAATGTCTTCCCCTTTCAGCAGACGGGTGTACATCAGTTTGTTGATCTGTACGCCGTAGTCCATGTGACGCACGCGGTTGCCTTCCACGCCACGGTTGTTTTTCAGCACCAGCAGGCTTTCCACTTCCAGGTGCCACATTGGGTAGAACAGGGTCGCAGCACCGCCGCGCACGCCGCCCTGAGAGCAGGATTTCACTGCCGTCTGGAAGTGCTTGTAGAACGGGATACAGCCGGTGTGGAACGCTTCACCGCCGCGAATCGGGCTGCCCAGTGCACGGATACGACCGGCGTTGATGCCGATACCGGCGCGCTGGGAGACGTATTTCACAATGGCGCTGGAGGTCGCATTGATGGAATCCAGGCTGTCGCCACACTCGATCAGTACGCAGGAGCTGAACTGACGGGTAGGGGTACGCACGCCAGACATGATTGGCGTTGGCAGAGAAATCTTGAACGTCGATACCGCATCGTAGAAACGCTTCACGTAATCCAGACGGGTGTCACGCGGGTAGTTTGAGAACAGGCAGGCGGCCACCAGAATATAGAGGAACTGGGCGCTTTCGTAGATCTCACCGGTAACGCGGTTCTGAACCAGGTATTTGCCTTCGAGCTGCTTCACCGCCGCATAGGAGAAATTCATATCGCGCCAGTGATCGATAAACCCGTTCATCTGCTCGAACTCTTCTTCCGTATAGTCTTCCAGCAGATGCGTGTCGTATTTGCCCAGCTCAACCATTTTCACCACGTGGTCGTAAAGCGCAGGCGGCTCAAACTGGCCGTAGGCTTTTTTACGCAGGTGGAAAATCGCCAGACGTGCAGCAAGGTACTGATAATCCGGTGCGTCGCGGGAGATCAGATCTGCCGCTGCTTTGATAATCGTTTCGTGGATATCAGACGTTTTGATGCCGTCGTAGAACTGAATGTGGGAACGCAGTTCAACCTGGGAGATAGATACGTTGTTCAGTCCTTCTGCTGCCCAGTCGAGAACTCGATGGATTTTGTCCAGATTGATACGCTCGGTCGTCCCGTCGCGCTTTGTCACCAGCAGACTCTGATTCATGTGGGTTTTACCTGTCCGTGAAATAAAAAATATCCCCCGCTTATCCACAGAATCGTCTTGTGACTAACTCTGTGGATAAATACTACATATAGGGGGTTTGCGATAAGAAAAACGCTATATGGTGAGTATTCTAGTATCGAATCTTTTCAGCACAAGGGTTGATTTTGACGTTAAATTGAGGTTGTGAAAGGGTAAAAAAGGCTAAGTCCTCGTACCGTAAGGCCTGGACGACATGTCAATAATTAAGAAAAAAAATTCAAAATTTGATCGAGTGCTGATTTCTTCAACGGGAGGGCAGAATTGCGCAACATGATGTCGCGCAATCTTTATAAGAATAACGAATGACGTTAGTCGTTTTTGGCGGTTGTATGCAACATATAGTTAACATCCACGCCCGGGGCGAGTTTGAATTTATCGGTCAGCGGATTGTAGTGCAGGCCGGTAATGTGCTGCTCTTTAAGCCACGTCCGATCAACCCAGCTCAGTAATTCAGCAGGCTTAATGAATTTCTTCACGTCGTGCGTGCCTTTTGGCACCATGCGCAGCACATATTCCGCGCCGACGACGGCCATCAGCCAGGCTTTACCGTTACGGTTGATGGTTGAGAAGAAGACCTGACCGCCCGGTTTCACCAGTTTTGCGCAGGCGTTCACCACGGATTGCGGATCGGGAACGTGTTCCAGCATCTCCATGCAGGTCACCACATCATACTGGTGGGCATGTTTTGCCGCGTGTTCTTCCACGGTTTCCTGCACGTATTCAACCTGGATCCCTGACTCCAGCGCATGGAGACGGGCCACCTGCAAGGGTTCAAAGCCCATATCCAGACCGGTGACCGTCGCGCCTTCGCGCGCCATGCTCTCCGCCAGGATGCCGCCGCCGCAGCCGACATCAAGCACCTTCTTACCGAACAGGCCGCCGGAACGCTCCGCGATATAGCCCAGACGCAGCGGGTTAATGCGATGCAGCGGTTTGAACTCACCTTCGAGATCCCACCAGCGGGACGCCACCGCTTCAAATTTGGCAATCTCTTCGTGGTCAACGTTGTGAGCCACCGGGGATTTTTCGGCATTCATGGGCGCTTTTACTCCTTATTTAGCAAGACAAAGGAGTATATCAGGCAATCCCCATGAATAAAGCGTATAGGTTTACCTCAATCACCGCGGCTGTGTTATAATTTGCGACCTTTGAATCCGGGATACAGTAGAGGGATAGCGGTTAGATGAGCGACCTTGCGAGAGAAATTACACCGGTTAACATCGAGGAAGAGCTGAAGAGCTCCTATCTGGACTATGCGATGTCGGTCATTGTTGGCCGTGCGCTGCCGGACGTCCGCGATGGCCTGAAGCCGGTACACCGTCGCGTACTATACGCCATGAACGTATTGGGCAATGACTGGAATAAAGCCTACAAAAAATCTGCCCGTGTCGTTGGTGACGTAATCGGTAAATACCATCCCCATGGTGATTCCGCGGTGTACGACACTATCGTCCGTATGGCGCAGCCATTCTCGCTGCGTTACATGCTGGTAGATGGTCAGGGTAACTTTGGTTCTATCGACGGCGACTCCGCCGCGGCAATGCGTTATACGGAAATCCGTCTGGCGAAGATTGCCCATGAGCTGATGGCCGACCTGGAAAAAGAGACGGTTGATTTCGTTGATAACTACGACGGCACGGAAAAAATCCCTGACGTCATGCCGACGAAAATCCCTAACCTGCTGGTGAACGGCTCGTCCGGTATCGCCGTGGGTATGGCAACTAACATTCCGCCGCACAACATCACGGAAGTGATCAACGGCTGCCTGGCCTATATCGAAGATGAAGACATCAGCATTGAAGGGCTGATGGAGCACATCCCGGGCCCGGACTTCCCGACGGCGGCGATCATCAACGGTCGTCGCGGTATTGAAGAAGCGTACCGCACCGGTCGCGGCAAGATTTACATCCGTGCCCGCGCCGAAGTGGAAGCGGACGCTAAAACCGGCCGTGAAACCATTATTGTTCACGAGATCCCGTATCAGGTGAACAAAGCCCGTCTGATTGAAAAAATCGCCGAGCTGGTAAAAGAAAAACGTGTTGAAGGCATCAGCGCGCTGCGTGACGAGTCTGACAAAGACGGTATGCGCATCGTGATTGAGATCAAACGCGACGCGGTGGGTGAGGTTGTACTGAACAATCTGTACTCCCAGACTCAGCTTCAGGTCTCCTTCGGTATCAACATGGTGGCACTGCACCATGGTCAGCCGAAGATCATGAACCTGAAAGAGATCCTGAGCGCGTTCGTGCGTCACCGCCGCGAAGTGGTGACCCGCCGTACCATCTTTGAACTGCGCAAAGCGCGCGACCGTGCGCACATCCTTGAAGCGCTGGCGGTTGCGCTGGCCAACATCGACCCGATCATTGAACTGATCCGTCGCGCGCCAACCCCGGCAGAAGCAAAAGCCGGACTGGTATCCCGTCCGTGGGATCTGGGTAACGTGGCGGCGATGCTGGAGCGTGCGGGTGATGACGCGGCGCGTCCTGAGTGGCTGGAACCTGAGTTCGGCGTACGTGACGGTCAGTACTACCTGACTGAACAGCAGGCCCAGGCGATTCTGGATCTGCGTCTGCAGAAACTGACCGGCCTTGAGCATGAAAAACTGCTCGACGAATACAAAGAGCTGCTGGAGCAGATTGCCGAGCTGCTGCACATTCTGGGCAGCGCAGAGCGCCTGATGGAAGTGATCCGCGAAGAGCTGGAGCTGGTCCGCGACCAGTTTGGCGACGAGCGCCGCACCGAAATCACCGCGAACAGCTCTGATATCAACATTGAAGATCTGATCAACCGCGAAGATGTGGTGGTCACCCTGTCTCACCAGGGCTATGTGAAGTATCAGCCGTTGACCGACTATGAAGCACAGCGTCGTGGCGGCAAGGGCAAGTCTGCGGCACGTATTAAAGAAGAAGACTTTATTGACCGTCTGCTGGTGGCCAACACCCACGACACGATCCTCTGCTTCTCCAGCCGTGGCCGTCTGTACTGGATGAAAGTCTATCAGCTGCCTGAAGCGAGCCGTGGCGCGCGTGGTCGTCCAATCGTCAACCTGCTGCCGCTGGAAGCGAACGAACGTATCACCGCCATTCTGCCGGTACGCGAGTACGAAGAGGGCGTGAACGTCTTTATGGCGACCGCCAGCGGTACCGTGAAGAAAACCGCGCTGACCGAGTTCAGCCGTCCACGTTCCGCCGGGATCATCGCGGTGAACCTGAACGAAGGCGACGAGCTGATCGGTGTGGATCTGACCTCCGGTTCTGATGAAGTCATGCTGTTCTCTGCGGCCGGTAAAGTGGTGCGCTTCAAAGAGAACGCCGTGCGCGCAATGGGTCGTACAGCGACCGGTGTACGCGGTATCAAACTGGCGGGTGAAGATTCCGTTGTTTCCCTGATCGTTCCTCGCGGCGAAGGTGCAATCCTGACCGTCACCCAGAACGGTTACGGTAAACGTACCGCGGAAAGCGAATACCCGACCAAATCACGTGGCACGCAGGGCGTTATCTCTATTAAGGTTACCGAGCGCAACGGTTCCGTTGTGGGTGCGGTACAGGTCGATGATGCCGACCAGATCATGATGATCACTGATGCCGGTACGCTGGTGCGTACACGCGTATCTGAGATCAGCGTGGTGGGTCGTAACACCCAGGGCGTTATCCTCATCCGTACTGCGGAAGATGAAAACGTGGTGGGTCTGCAGCGCGTGGCTGAGCCGGTGGATGACGAAGAGCTCGATTCCATCGACGGTAGCGTTGCGGAAGGTGACGATGAAATCGCGCCGGAAGCGGACACCGACGATGATGCAGCGGATGACGCTGACGAGTAATGTCTCCTGACGCAAAAAGGGCCGGATTCCGGCCCTTTTCTTTTACGTAAGCAGACAAGTGAACGTTGCGGCAAGCCGCGTTTACCGCTACCTTAACCACATTCTTTTGACCCCGACGGCGGAGCCTCGCCCCTTTGAAATACCTCGTCTCCTTTCGTACCACGCTGAAAGTTTCTCGCTATCTGTTCCGGGCGCTGGCGCTCCTGCTTTGGTTGCTGGTGGTCCTGCTGTCGGTGTTCTACATCGTCAACGCGCTGCACAAGAAAGAAGCGGAGATCCGCCAGGAGTTTAATTTAAGCTCCGATCAGGCCCAGCGTTACATTCAGCGAACATCTGATGTAATGAAGGAGCTGAAGTATATTGCCGAAAACCGACTGACGGCGGAAAACGGCATCCTGGCGCTTCGCGGGCGTAATGACAAAACCGAAGTGCCGGACTTCCAGCCGCTGTTCCCGGACTCCGACTGCTCCACCATGAGCAACACCTGGCGCGGGTCGCTGGAATCCCTCGCCTGGTTTATGCGCTACTGGCGCGACAATTTTTCCGCCGCCTACGATCTCAATCGCGTCTTCCTGATTGGCAGCGAAAATCTCTGCATGGCTGACTTCGGCCTGCGCGACGTGCCCGTCGAGCGTGATGATGCGCTGAAAAGCCTGCATGAGCGTATTGTGAAATATCGCAATGCGCCGCAGGACGAGCGCGGGAATAACATCTTCTGGATTAGCCAGGGGCCGCGCATGGGCGTGGGCTATTTCTACGCGCTGACGCCGGTTTACCTCGGTAACCGCCTGCAGGCGCTGCTGGGCATTGAGCAGACTATCCGCATGGAAAACTTCTTCACGCCAGGCAGCCTGCCGATGGGTGTGACCATTCTGGATGAAAACGGACATCAGCTGATCTCGCTTGCCGGGCCGGATAACCGTTTGAACGTCGATCCGCACTGGATGCAGGAACGCTCGTGGTTTGGTTACACCTCCGGCTTTCGTGAGCTGGTGCTGAAAAAAAGCCTGCCACCGTCGTCGCTGAGTATCGTCTACTCGCTGCCGGTCGATATGGTGCTGGAGCGGATACGCATTCTGATTATGAATGCAATTCTGCTCAACCTGCTGGTGGGAGGGGCGCTGTTTACGCTGGCGCGCATGTATGAGCGAAGAATCTTTATTCCCGCCGAAAGCGACGCCCAGCGTCTGGAAGAGCACGAGCAGTTTAACCGTAAGATAGTCGCCTCGGCACCGGTGGGGATCTGTATTCTGCGTACTCAGGACGGGACCAACATCCTGAGTAACGAGCTGGCGCACAACTATCTGAACATGCTGACGCATGAGGATCGTCAAAGGCTGACGCAAATCATCTGCGGTCAGCAGGTAAACTTTGTCGACGTGCTCACCAGCACCCATACCAACCTGCAGATCAGCTTTGTTCACTCCCGCTATCGTAATGAAAACGTGGCGATTTGCGTGCTGGTGGATGTCTCCGCACGCGTGAAGATGGAGGAGTCGCTGCAGGAGATGGCGCAGGCGGCGGAGCAGGCCAGCCAGTCGAAATCTATGTTCCTTGCCACCGTCAGCCACGAGCTGCGTACGCCACTGTACGGGATTATCGGTAACCTCGACCTGTTGCAGACGAAAGAGCTGCCGAAAGGGGTCGACAGGCTGGTGACGGCAATGAACAACTCCTCCAGTCTGCTGCTGAAAATCATCAGCGATATTCTCGATTTCTCTAAAATTGAGTCTGAGCAGTTGAAAATCGAACCGCGGGAGTTTTCGCCGCGTGAAGTGATGAACCACATCATCGCCAACTATCTGCCGCTGGTGGTGCGTAAACAGCTGGGTCTCTACTGCTTTATTGAACCGGATGTGCCGCTGACGCTGCACGGCGATCCGATGCGCCTGCAGCAGGTCATCTCTAACCTGCTTAGCAACGCCATCAAATTCACCGATATTGGCTGTATCGTGTTACACGTCTGCCGGGCGGGGGATTACCTGAGCATTCGCGTCCGTGACACGGGTGTAGGCATCCCGGCGAAAGAAGTGGTTCGCCTGTTCGACCCGTTCTTCCAGGTCGGTACCGGCGTGCAGCGTAACTTCCAGGGCACCGGTCTGGGGCTGGCGATTTGTGAGAAGCTCGTCAGCATGATGGACGGTGATATCTCGGTGGATACCGAGCCCGGCATGGGCAGCCAGTTCACCATCCGTATTCCGCTCTATTCGGCTCAGTATCCGGCAAAAGCGACGGTTGACGGGCTGAGCGATAAGCGCTGCTGGCTGGCGGTGAATAACGCTTCGCTAAATGATTACCTGACGGCGCTGCTTACCCATAGCGGCGTGAGGGTGTGCCGCTATGAAGACCAGACGCCGGACGCGGATGACGTGCTGATCGCCGACGAGATGCCGGAACAGGCGTGGCAGGGGAGAGGAACGGTACTCTTCTGTCGTCGCCACATTGGCATACCGGTTGAACGTGCGCCGGGAGAGTGGGTACACAGTGTCGCCACGCCGCATGAGCTGTTGAGCCTGCTGGCACGCATCTACAAAGTGCAGCTGGAAGAGAACGACGGAGCCGGTGAATTGCCGTCACCGGAAGGTCTGGCGTCAGTGAATGACGATATGATGATTCTGGTCGTGGATGACCATCCGATTAACCGCCGACTGCTGGCAGACCAGCTCGGGTCGCTTGGCTACCAGTGCAAAACGGCCAATGACGGTGTGGACGCGCTGAATGTGCTGAGTAAAAATCATATTGATATCGTTCTCAGTGACGTCAACATGCCTAACATGGACGGCTACCGTCTGACGCAACGTATCCGCCAGCTTGGCCTGACGTTGCCGGTGGTGGGCGTCACGGCGAACGCGCTGGCGGAAGAGAAACAGCGATGCCTGGAGTCAGGCATGGACAGCTGTCTGTCGAAACCGGTCACGCTGGACGTGCTGAAGCAGACCTTGTCGGTCTATGCGGAACGCGTCAGGAAAACGAGGATATAAAAAAGGCCCTTTCGGGCCTTTTTTATTTGCCCGGCGGCGCTTCGCTTGCGCGAACACCACCCGGCATTTACTGCGGTGATCAATCCTTGTCCGTCGCGCTCAGCGTCACGGAGGAGAGATAGTTCAGCAGGGCAATATCGTTGTCCACACCCAGCTTCATCATTGCGGATTTCTTCTGGCTGCTGATGGTTTTAATACTGCGGTTCAGCTTCTTGGCAATCTCGGTCACCAGGAAACCTTCAGCGAACAGGCGCAGAACTTCGCTCTCTTTCGGTGACAGACGTTTGTCACCGTAGCCACCCGCGCTGATTTTTTCCAGCAGACGAGAGACGCTCTCAGGCGTGAACTTCTTGCCTTTCTGCAGCGCAGCGAGCGCTTTTGGCAGATCGGTCGGTGCGCCTTGTTTCAGCACAATCCCTTCGATGTCCAGATCCAGCACGGCGCTCAGGATCGCCGGGTTGTTGTTCATGGTCAGAACAATGATCGAGATGTCCGGGAAGTGACGTTTGATATATTTGATGAGCGTAATCCCATCACCGTACTTATCTCCAGGCATGGAGAGATCGGTAATGAGCACGTGTGCATCAAGCTTTGGGAGGTTATTGATCAGTGCTGTAGAGTCTTCAAATTCACCGACTACATTCACCCACTCGATCTGTTCAAGCGATTTGCGAATACCGAACAGTACAATCGGATGGTCATCGGCAATAATTACGTTCATATTGTTCATGTATAAGGCTACCTTGCTACAGCAAGCTTTTGACGTAGTCGTCAATGTCGCTGATGTATTTTTCAATGCCAGAGGCATCTTTCTCACGAATTAGATGTTCCAGCGTTTCACATAACTGCTTGCCGGGAACCAGATTAAGCATGGCAAACACCCCTTTAAGCCGGTGTGCTGTCTGAGCCAGCGCTGCAAAATCATTCGCAGCGGACTCAGTATACAACCGCTTAACATCATCTGGTACTGTATCAACAAAGAGTGAATAGTATCCGCTGGCGTGAAGCTCGGCGTTTTCATTGCCGCCTAACGGGGATTCCGTTATCTCATCCTGCGCCAGCTGCTCTTCTATTAGTTGTAGTACAGCTTCCTGCATCGCATTGCTTATATTAAAGTTGACGCGCAGCTGGCCAGGGCCGATTTTCCGCACGCCTGACTCATCATCGCTTAAAAGCAAGCCCGAGGCAGTAAGATTAGACGGATTATCAGTTAAAAACAGATCAAATTCTTGACTTGCCAGTCGTTCATCCGGCGTGATGCAGGCCGCGCCCCAGTTTTCTAACTGACGCACCACGATGTTGCGAATCTCGTTTGAGGTCACATCCACCATCGCCACCACGTCATCCAGCAGGCGCTCTTCATCTTCTTCCTGCGGATTGACGGCCATTTTCACGTGCAGAGAGTAGCGAGTGCCGAGCGATTCACGTGCTTTGATATTCAGGTGGCCGCCGAGCTTACGCGCCAGCTGATCGCACAGCCAGAAGGTCAGGGCATTAGCCTTACCGTAATGATCGCTTTGTGTGTCATTCAGGAACGGGAAGTGCAGATTATCAATTTCACTCGTCGTGACGCCTTCACCGGTGTCCAGAATGCGGAACGTCAGGCGATCTTCTGCCGACTCGTCGGTGCTCACTTCGAGGGTGATCTTGCCGATCTGCGTGGTGGTCACGGCATACTGAATAATCATCAGCAGAATGCGACGTAGCGCTTCGCGATCGCCATGGCGTTCGTCATTCGCCGGTAAATGGTTGTTGATCAGCAGCTGCAGACCTTTACGCTTGATCACCGGCAGGACTTCCGGAACCACTTCATCGATCAGATCCTGAATGGAGAAGAGGGAAGGCGTACCTTTCCAGAAATCATTCTCCAGCATGTTCGCTAACTGGATCTCATCCACCATACGAACCAGCGAGTCGGCCTGGCAGGCTAGCTGGTGGCTTTCAGAGGTGTTTAACGCCGCCGCCTGGGTTGCCAGCGTTTTTAATGGCTGTTTGAAGGCGTCGCCAATATTCTGCATAAAGGCGGCGCGCCCCTGCTGGTTCTTCTCATACAGCCTTTGCGCCTGCTTGAGTTTCTTATTCACCAGCACTTCGCGATCCTGGTCGCGGATAATGAAGATTTGCGTGCGTGGGGCCACCTGACTGCGGAACTGACGGATCTCGTACAGTTCATTATTGATGGTGGCCTGAATAACCCCCTGGTGCTGATCCGCCATGGTGGTGATGTTCTGCAGGTTAAGATGCGGCAGCAGATGGTCTGCAATTTTATTGCTCATCACCGTGCGGTTCGCTTCCTGATCGTGGACTAATACGCCCAGCGGCAGCACGGAAACAATCTCTTCATTGAGCGCGCGTAACACGCGAAGTTCATTCGTGTTGCCCGCGGTGACCGCAGAGGCGTCGCTCTGACGTCCTGGCTGGAAGCGGAAGGTGCTGTAGCCAAACAGGGCCAGCGCCAGCAGGCCGATATTCAGCAGCAACGGCAGCAAAATATTTTGCAGGGTATCGAGCAGCAGGGTGCCAAACGGTACCTGCCACACCAGGCGCATGCCGGTTGAGTTCAGTGACGAGGCAATTTCAATTTTCGAGCCGTTAAAGGAGATGGTGACGCTCTCTGCAGCCTCTTTGTCGGACGCCGCGCGCATGTTCTGGGTACTGCTGTCTGGCTCCATACGGAAGCTGTCGAGCGGCATATCCGGCGGGATCAAATCATTAATAGGCAAATCAAACGCCACGACCGTCGCCAGATGTCCCGGCTGGTTGAACGTGGTACGCAGGGTAAAATAGTGACCATTTTGCCAGGCCAGGCGGCGCAGCGATGAGAAACTTTCACGCTCATCAAGGGCATTCGCCTGCTGCAGCATTTCTGCACGGCGGGAATCGACGATGCCGCCAACGGTCGTCTCTTTAAAACCAGAAGAGAGATCTTTCAATGGCAGCGTCGAGATCAGGATCATGCTGTTGTCCTGACCGTTCAGATAGTACATCGACCACGGCACCGTCTCGGCACCCCAGAGGGTATCCAGATAGGTTGAAATACGCTGCGTCATCTCAAGCGTTGCGCTGTCGTGAGAGCCAAAGATAAGCGCCTCAGTCTTACGCTGCGGTTTTTCGAGATAGTAGACATCCTGCTTAAGCCGGGTCTCCTGAAGCCCATCCCCGGATGCGCTTGCAGGCGCTGCGGCAATATTGTCGTAAATCTGCCAGGTGGCGTAGCGCCAGGTATCAATGCGCTTGTGGACGGCATGAGTGATATCAACCACCTGGTAGCTCTTGTCCTTCAACCAGGCGTTTACCGCGCTCTGCACCATCACGCCCAGGGTGACTAATAACACAACGATCAAAAGAAGAAAGAAACGGGTGATGCTCCCGGGAAGAAGGGAGAATTTGCTCGGGGCGGTAGTTTCAGTCTGACTCATTGATATCTTTAACCCGTAATGGTCGTGCTCTGTGGCGATAGGGCAGTATAAAGGGTAATACCTGAATTTCCAGCGCCACTGGCCTGGAACAGGCGACTTTTTCAGGGAACACTGAGGAAGAGGCGATGTGCGTTAAAAGTGTACAAGTTCACGATGCGTGTACAAATAAAAGAAACTTCTCGCCAGTAAATAGCACGAATTAACAAGAAATTAAGTTTCTGCTGAATTTTTGCACGTTGGTTGACCATCGTAACGGGATTAGTTAATAGTCGTTACAATTTCGTGCTGGTAGCACATAAAAAGAAAAGTTACGTAAAGAAGGGTAAAAAAAAACCGAATGCGATGCATTCGGCTCAATTAGGGATAAACAGACATTCAGAACTGAATGACGGTAATAAATAAAGTTAATGATGATAGCGAGAGTTATTTTAGAGATTAGGTGCGATCTTGTTTTGTCATTCAGTGCTGTAACGATTTATATCCCAACTCATTGAAATTTAATGAAATAATATTAATTTTGATAATAAATGCTAATTTTCTAAGCTATTTGTGCTTTGTAAAAGTTCCTTGATATTAACATTTTGAAACATGTTGATAGATGAATGAAACATCTTCAAAGTTTTCGTATCATATTCGCATTGGATTATTCTGTAATTTTGCGGAGAATGAAATTGCCGACTGGTTAATGAGGGTTAGCCAGTAAGCAGTGGCAATTATAAGGCATATAACAGAGGGTTAATAAAATGAAAGTTAAAGTACTGTCCCTCCTGGTACCAGCACTGCTGGTAGCAGGCGCAGCAAATGCGGCTGAAATTTATAACAAAGATGGCAACAAATTAGATCTGTACGGCAAAGTTGATGGTCTGCACTATTTCTCTGACGACAAGAGTGCTGACGGTGACCAGACCTACATGCGTCTTGGCTTCAAAGGTGAAACTCAGGTTAACGATCAGCTGACCGGTTACGGCCAGTGGGAATACCAGATCCAGGGCAACACAACAGAAAGCGACAACCAGGCCTGGACCCGTGTGGCGTTTGCTGGTCTGAAATTCGCTGAAGCGGGTTCTTTCGATTACGGTCGTAACTACGGTGTGATCTACGACGTAACATCCTGGACTGACGTGCTGCCAGAATTTGGTGGTGATACCTACGGTGCAGACAACTTCCTGCAATCTCGTGCTAACGGCGTGGCAACCTACCGTAACCAGGACTTCTTTGGTCTGGTGGATGGCCTGAACTTTGCTCTGCAGTATCAGGGTAAAAACGGTAGCGTAAGCGGTGAAAACGACACCGGTCGTAGCACCCTGAAACAGAACGGCGACGGTTACGGTGCGTCCCTGACCTATAACCTGGGCGAAGGCTTCAGCATCGGTGGTGCAATGTCTTCTTCCAAACGTACCGCCGATCAGAACAACACGGCTAACCCAGCCCTGAAAGGCGAAGGCGATCACGCCGAAGTCTATACGGGTGGCCTGAAATACGATGCCAACAACATCTATCTGGCCGCGCAGTACTCTCAGACTTATAACGCAACACGTTTCGGCAACTCTCAGAGCAGCAGCGATATCTACGGTTTCGCTAACAAAGCGCAGAACTTCGAAGTGGTTGCTCAGTACCAGTTCGACTTCGGCCTGCGTCCATCCGTGGCTTACCTGCAGTCTAAAGGTAAGGACATCGAAGGGTATGGCGACCAGGATCTGCTGAAATATGTTGATGTGGGTGCGACTTACTACTTCAACAAAAACATGTCCACCTACGTGGATTACAAAATCAACCTGGTTGATGAAAATGAGTTCACCCGTCAGGCCGGTATCGGTACTGATGATATCGTCGCGCTGGGTCTGGTTTACCAGTTCTAATCGCGTCGTAGTATGACTCAGGGGCCTGATGGCCCCTTTTTTGTGCGTGTTTTTGGATCTCACAATTGACCCGTTTTGGTGTACTCTTGCCGCCCTGGCATGAGGATAATAATGAATGGATATGACTTTTTTACGCGCCAGCTTTCTGGCTATGCTTTTTTTCCTGACCGCATGTAACGATCCCGCCCCCGTGGCGAAAACCGACGCACCCGCTGCCACGGTGCTCGAAGGCAAAACGATGGGCACCTTCTGGCGCGTCAGCGTGATGAATCTCGATAAAACGCGCACGGAAGAACTTCGCGGCAAAATCCAGGCTCAGCTGGACGCCGACGATCAGCTGCTGTCGACCTACAAAAATGACTCGGCGCTGATGCGCTTTAACCTCTCCACCAGTACGTCTCTGTGGCCGGTGAGTGAAGCGATGGCTGATATCGTCACCGAGTCCATTCGCGTGGGATATAAAACCAACGGTGCGATGGACGTGACCGTCGGGCCGCTGGTGAACCTCTGGGGATTTGGCCCGAATAAACAGCCGGTGGTGACGCCCGATCAGGCGGCTATTGATGATGCCCGTGCCCGGACAGGGCTGCAGCATCTGACGGTGATCAATCAGTACGGCCAACAGTACCTGCAAAAAGATATCCCCGATCTGTTTGTCGATCTGTCGACGGTAGGGGAAGGCTACGCGGCGGATCACCTTGCCGCGCTGATGACGCAGGAAGGCATTTCGCGCTATCTGGTCTCCGTGGGCGGCGCGTTAGTCAGCCGGGGCATGAACGCCAGCGATAAACCGTGGCGCGTAGCGATTCAAAAACCGACCGATCGGCAAAATGCCGTGCAGGCGATAGTCGATATCAACGGACATGGCATCAGCACCTCCGGGAGTTACCGTAACTATTACGAGCTTGACGGGAAGCGCATCTCGCATGTTATTGATCCGCAGACCGGGCGGCCGATCGCGCATAATCTGGTCTCGGTGACGGTGATTGCGCCGACGGCGCTGGAAGCCGATGCCTGGGATACCGGCTTAATGGTCCTCGGCCCGGAAAAAGCGAAAGAGGTGGTTCGTCAGGAAGGGCTGGCGGTGTATATGATCACCAAAGAGGGCGACGAGTTTAAAACCTGGAGCTCGCCGCAGTTCAACAGTTTCCTGGTGAGCGACAAAAATTAAAAAGCAAGGTTGCGGGTTTTTTATCAGTGGCACTCAGGCACGCTACAGGTATGCTTGTAAGAGGAGCTGATGATGAAAAATCCAACCTATATGACCGATGAGGAACGCTGGCAGGCTGTACTGGCTCGCGATCCGCGTGCTGACGATCAGTTTGTCTTTGCCGTGCAAACGACGGGGATTGTCTGTCGTCCGTCCTGCCGGGCACGTCACGCCCTGCGTAAAAACGTCCACTTCTATCCTGATGTTCACCATGCCATTGAGGCAGGGTTTCGCCCGTGCAAGCGCTGTATGCCGGATAAACGCGATCCGCAGCAGCAGAAGCTGGCGAAAGTGGAGCACGCCTGTCGCCTTCTGGAGCAGGATCCTGCGTTAACGCTGGACGGTCTGGCGCAGCAGGTGGCCATGAGTCCTTTTCACTTCCACCGGCTGTTTAAGTCCGTTACCGGAATGACGCCAAAAGCCTGGCAGCAGGCGGCGCGCGGTCAACGTCTGCGCACGGCGCTTGCCCAGGGGGATACCGTTACCGATGCCGTGCTGGCCGCAGGCTTTCCCGACAGCAGCAGCTATTATCGTAAAGCGACAGATGCGCTGGGTATGACGGCGAAGCAGTACCGCAAAGGCGACGTGGCGGTGCAGTACGCCATCGATGACTGCTCATTAGGACGCTGTCTGGTTGCTGAAAGCGAGCGGGGGATTTGCGCAATATTGCTCGGTGACGACGATGCCGAATTAGCCGGGGAGCTGGCGACGCTGTTTCCAAAAGCAGAGCCCGCGCCGCAGGAAGATGCCTTCGCGCAGCGTATCCACCAGGTGATTGCCAGTATTGATAACCGCGCAGCGCCGCTTGAACTGCCGCTGGATATACGCGGAACCGCGTTCCAGCAGCGAGTCTGGCAGGCCCTTCGTGAAATTCCCTGCGGTGAAACGGCAAGTTATCAGCAGGTGGCGCAGGCGATTGGACAACCCAACGCGGTACGTGCCGTCGCGGGAGCCTGTGCGGCAAACAGGCTGGCGATTGTGATCCCCTGTCACCGCGTTGTCCGTAACGATGGCGCACTGTCGGGTTACCGATGGGGGACGGCGCGAAAAGCGCTATTGCTAAAACGTGAGGCGAAACGCCAGGAGGGATAATGCTCGATCTTTTTGCGGATGCGGAACCCTGGCAGGAACCACTGGCACCGGGGGCGGTTATTTTGCGTCGCTTCGCGCTCTCCCGTGCGGCGGCGCTGCTTGCGGGTATAGAAGAGGTGACGGCGGTTTCCCCGTTTCGCCATATGGTCACGCCGGGCGGTTACACGATGTCGGTGGCCATGGCGAACTGCGGCGAATTAGGGTGGGCGACGAATGAACGAGGCTACCTGTATGCGCCTAACGATCCCGCGACCGGCCAGCCGTGGCCCCCGATGCCTGCGGTTTTTCAGGCTCTCTGCCACGAGGCTGCCGTTGCCGCTGATTATCCTGACTTCCGACCGGATGCCTGCCTGATTAACCGC
This sequence comes from Enterobacter kobei, assembly GCF_001729765.1. Taxonomy (NCBI): domain Bacteria; kingdom Pseudomonadati; phylum Pseudomonadota; class Gammaproteobacteria; order Enterobacterales; family Enterobacteriaceae; genus Enterobacter; species Enterobacter kobei. The sequence continues at coordinate 3,216,621 of NZ_CP017181.1, read as the reverse complement.
TACGCCGTCGGCGCGAAACTCTCCCTGCATCAGGATAAAGATGAACCCGATCTCCGCGCGCCCATCGTCTCGGTATCGTTAGGGCTTCCTGCCGTCTTCCAGTTTGGCGGATTACGCCGTAACGATCCGCTCAAACGCATTATGCTGGAGCATGGCGACGTGGTGGTGTGGGGCAGGGAATCGCGGCTGTATTATCACGGCATTCAGCCTCTGAAACCCGGGGTGCATCCCCTCACTGGCGAGTACCGTTTTAACCTGACGTTTCGCCAGGCAGGGTTTAGTAAACAAAAATAAGAATTATTCTTGATGTACACGCCGGGCAGTTTACACTGCTGGCTGATTTTTATTGTCCGGATTGCCTGCATGCAACTACTTCTCCTTGTCTGGCGTCAGTATCGCTGGCCCTTCATTGCCGTCATGGCGTTAAGCCTTGCCAGCGCCGCATTGGGTATTGGCCTGATCGCGTTTATTAACGTGCGGTTGATTGAAATGGTCGATACCTCACTCTCTGTTTTGCCAGAGTTTCTCGGCCTGCTGCTGCTGTTGATGGCGGTTACGCTTGGCTCTCAGCTGGCGCTAACCGCGCTCGGCCACCATTTCGTTTTCCGTTTGCGCAGCGAATTTATCAAGCGGATCCTGGACACTCAGGTTGAACGGGTGGAGCAACTTGGCAGCGCCTCCCTGCTGGCGGGGCTGACCAGCGACGTGCGGGCTATCACCATCGCGTTTGTTCGTCTGCCGGAGCTGGTGCAGGGGATCATTCTGACCTTTGGCTCGGCGGCTTATCTTGCCTGGCTCTCCAGTAAAATGCTGGCGGTGACCGCTCTGTGGATTGCCATTACCATCTGGGGCGGCTTTGTGCTGGTGTCACGCGTCTATAAACACATGGCGGTGCTGCGCGAAACGGAAGATAAACTGTATAACGATTACCAGACGGTGCTGGAAGGGCGCAAGGAGCTGACCCTGAACCGCGAGCGCGCCGAGTATATCTTCAATCACCTCTATATCCCGGACGCGCGCGAATATCGGCATCACATCATCCGCGCCGATACTTACCACCTGAGCGCGGTGAACTGGTCAAATATCATGATGCTGGGTGCCATTGGCCTGGTATTCTGGATGGCGAACAGCCTGGGCTGGGCGGACACCAACGTGGCGGCAACCTACTCACTGACGCTGCTGTTTTTACGCACGCCGCTGCTCTCGGCGGTCGGCGCATTGCCCACCTTGCTGAGCGCACAGGTGGCGTTTAACAAGCTCAAAAAATTCGACCTCGCGCCATTTAAGGCGGAATTCCCGCGCCCGCAAGCCTTCCCGGACTGGCATACGCTGGAGCTGCGCGACGTGACGTTCCGCTATCAGGACAACGCCTTCTCCGTGGGGCCGGTCAACCTGACGATTCACCGCGGTGAACTGCTGTTCCTCATCGGCGGTAACGGCAGCGGTAAATCCACGCTGGCGATGTTGCTCACCGGACTCTACCAGCCGCAGTCGGGCGAGATTTTGCTGGACGGTAAGGCGCTGAGTGCCGGGAAACCTGAGGACTACCGCAAGCTCTTTTCGGCGGTATTTACCGACGTCTGGCTGTTCGATCGGCTGCTCGGCCCTGAAGGGCAGCAGGCCAATCCTGTGCTGGTGGAAAAATGGCTGGCACAGCTGCAGATGTCGCACAAGCTGGAGCTTCAGGACGGTAAAATTCTCAACCTGAAGCTCTCTAAAGGGCAGAAGAAGCGCGTGGCGCTGCTGCTGGCGCTGGCGGAAGAGCGCGATATCATTCTGCTGGACGAATGGGCGGCGGATCAGGATCCCCACTTCCGCCGTGAGTTCTATCAGGTGCTGCTGCCGCTGATGCAGGAGATGGGCAAAACCATTTTCGCCATTAGCCACGACGATCACTACTTCATTCACGCCGACCGTCTGCTGGAGATGCGCGATGGCAAGCTGAGCGAATTGACCGGTGACGAGCGTGCGGCGGCCTCGCGTGATGCGGTGGCGCGCACGGCCTGATGCCCTCACCTTAACCCTCTCCCACAGGGAGAGGGGACAGATCGTGGCCGTAATGCCGTTTTTTTCTTCATCCCGTCCCGTTGTTTATTCTTATTCACATATCCTCGCGCTATGCTTAACGCCAACTCATTTAATGGATTTATGATTGATGTCGGTATTAAAGAAAAACAGCGCCAGGCAGCGCGATCAGGAGCGTGCGCGACTCATCTGGCTTCTCACGACCGATAAAGCGGTCACTTCTACGTTATTAGGCAAACTGACCCTGGCTGAGCAATATGATGTCGGCACTTTAGCCGACGATATTGCTGAGGTAGGTGCGCTGGTTGCTCATTTACCCCCGCCGGATCTGGCGGATACGCTCGAAGCACTTCCCTCCGAAGAGCGTCACGCCCTGTGGCGTCTGGTGCAGGATCACGAGCGCGGGCAGGTACTGCTTGAAGCTTCGGAAAACGTCTGGGATGACCTGATCGACGAGATGAGCGACCGGGACATCCTCGATGCGCTGCAAACGCTGGATATCGACGAACAGATTTACCTTGTACAACACCTGCCGCGTAACCTGACCGGTCGCCTGCTGGCCTCCCTGCCTGCCGATGAGCGCGCGCGCGTTCGTCAGGTGATGCACTACGAGAAAAATAGCGTCGGCGCGATCATGGAGTTTGGCGTTATCACGGTGCGTCCGGACGTCACGCTCGGTACCGTGCAGCGCTACCTGCGTCGCCTGGGCAAGATGCCGGATAACACCGATAAACTGTTCGTCACCTCGCGGGATAAAACCCTGCTGGGCGAGCTGGAGCTGAAAACGATCCTGCTTAACAGCACCCAGCGGCGAGTCAGTGAGGTGATGGAAAACGAGCCGATGGTCTTCTCTCCGGAAGACGATGCTGAAAAAGCGGCACGTACCTTCGAACGTGACGACCTCGTGAGTGCGGCCGTCGTGGATTCCGTCGGCAAGCTGATGGGCCGTCTGACGGTTGATGAGATCGTTGACGTGGTCTACGAAGAGACCGATAACGACCTGCGCGCGCTCGGGGGGATCAGCGCCGAAGATGACGTCCACGCCTCCGTCGGTAAGGCGGTGAAAACGCGCTGGGCGTGGCTTGCCATTAATTTGTGTACCGCCTTTATCGCCTCCCGCGTAATCGATGGCTTTGAACACACCATTTCACAGCTGGTGGCCCTGGCGTCATTAATGCCGATTGTGGCCGGGATTGGCGGCAACACCGGAAACCAGACCATCACGATGATCGTTCGCGCGCTGGCGCTGGAAAATATTCAGCCCGGCAATTTCGCCTTTCTGATCTTCAGGGAGATGGGGGTGGCGCTGATCAACGGCCTGGTGTGGGGCGGCATTATGGGGGGCATCACCTGGTGGCTGTATGACGATATGGCCTTAGGCGGGGTGATGATGCTGGCGATGGTGCTGAATTTACTGGTGGCATCGATGATGGGGGTCATTATTCCACTGACCATGACCAAACTGGGGCGCGACCCCGCGGTGGGGTCGAGCGTGATGATCACTGCCATCACCGATACCGGTGGTTTCTTTATTTTTCTTGGGCTTGCAACGCTTTTTCTGCTTTAAGACGACGTTTAATGCGGGCGGGAAGCAGTGCCATGAGGATAATCCCCCCCAGCACGCCAATCGCCAGGTTACCGGTTGATACCGTTGCGGCGACCGTCACCAGCATCACGACGGTTTCCGCAACCGGTGCATTTTTTACCGTTGCGGGCTGAATGCTGTGCCAGCTGAAGGTTTTGATGGCGACTATCGCCATAATGCCTGCCAGCACCGCCATCGGAATTTTAGCCATCACGTCGCTCAGCGCCGTCACCAGCACCAGTAAAACGATGCCAGCCGCTAACGTTGAAATACGGCTTCGGCCTTTCCCCATCTCCACGTTGACGATGGTTTGTCCAATCATCGCGCAGCCTGCGATCCCGCCATAGAGCCCGGCCAGGATATTGCCCACGCCCAACCCGATGCTTTCACGGCGTTTACTGGACGGGGTGACGGTCAGTTCATCCACCAGCTTCGCCGTCAGCAGTGACTCCAGCAGCCCGACGAACGCAATGCTTAACGCGCACGGCCAGATAATGCTTAACGTTTCTATGTTCAGGGGGACCAGCAGTTGCGTCAGTCCCGGTAACCCGCCACTCATCGAGCCTTCATCACCCACCGTCGGCAGAATTTGCCCGCTGGTAACGGTGAACAACGTGAGCACCACTATCGCAATCAGCGGGGAAGGGATGCTTTTGATATAGCGCGGCACCCACAGCACGATAAGCAGCGTGAGCACGAACAGGCCGACGATTAACGGGCTTCGGCTCCAGAAGTGCGGAACCTGAGCAAAGAAAATTAAGATGCCGAGGGCGTTAACAAACCCGGTCATCACCGACTGAGGGATAAAGCGCATCAGCCTTGCCATGCCCAGTGCGCCAAACAGTATTTGGATCACCCCCGCCATGAGAACCGCCGGAAGAATGTACTGCACGCCGTGCTGGTGCACCATCGGACCAATAACCAGCGCCACGGAACCGGCCGCCGCCGTGACCATCGCCGGACGACCGCCCAGCACAGACAAAGCAAAACACAACACCACGGAGGCGATCAGGCTGACTTTGGGATCAACGCCTGCAACCACCGAAAATGAGATCACTTCAGGGACCAGGGCCAGGGCGGTAATGACGCCCGCCAGCGTTTCACGCATCAGAAGTTTTGGCGAGCTAAGGACCGTGGTGACGCGGTCTTCGCCGGGTACAGCAGAATGGGGTAAGGACATAACTTTTCGCAGATTAGGGCAGGCTTCCGTGCGCGCGATCACAAAACGCCACATACTAGCCAGTAAACCCACGATTTACCAGCCACATCGATAATTCCTTACAAACAACCCACCATTAAATTTCACAATTACAATAATTTCGTAACCTTTAAACAATATTTAAAAGTTGTTACCGTGCCTCCGCAGCTTTTTTCACCTGCAATTTCCACGCATCAAGCACTTTTACACTAAGGCATAAATTATGAAAAAAATGACTGCCATGCTCTTTTCTCTGGCCGTGGGGCTTAACACCGTCTCTATGGCGGCGAAAGCTGACACCCCTAAAGAGCAGGAAACGGACGTCCTTTTAATTGGTGGCGGTATCATGAGCGCCACGCTGGGAACCTATCTGCAAGAACTTCAGCCGGACTGGTCCATGACCATGGTCGAGCGCCTTGATGGCGTGGCGCAGGAAAGTTCGAACGGCTGGAACAACGCCGGTACCGGACATTCGGCACTCATGGAACTGAACTATACGCCGCAGAAAAAGGACGGTTCCATTAGTATCGAGAAGGCGGTAGAGATCAACGAAGCGTTTCAGATCTCACGCCAGTTCTGGTCTCACCAGGTCAACAGCGGCGTGATGCATGACCCGCACTCCTTCATTAACACCGTACCGCACATGAGCTTTGTGTGGGGCGAGCAGAACGTCAACTTCCTGCGCGCGCGTTACGCTGCGCTGCAGCAGAGCACGCTCTTCCGTGGGATGAAATACTCTGAAGACCACGCTCAGATCAAAGAGTGGGCGCCGCTGGTGATGGAAGGTCGTGACCCGAACCAGAAAGTGGCCGCGACCCGGACCGAAATTGGTACCGACGTTAACTATGGCGAAATTACCCGTCAGCTGGTGACGTCTTTGAAGAAGAAAGAGAACTTCAACCTGCAGCTCAGCACCGAAGTGCGTGGTTTTAAGCGCAACGCGGATAACAGCTGGAGCGTGACCGTTGCCGATCTGAAAAACAACGAAGCCGAGCACGTCATCAAGGCGAAGTTTGTCTTTATTGGTGCCGGTGGGGCGGCGCTGAAACTGCTGCAGGAGTCCGGTATTCCTGAAGCTGACGACTATGCTGGCTTCCCGGTTGGCGGTCAGTTCCTGGTATCCGAGAACCCGGAAGTGGTGAATCGTCATCTGGCAAAAGTGTACGGTCAGGCTTCCGTCGGTGCACCGCCGATGTCTGTTCCGCACATCGACACCCGTATGCTTGACGGTAAGCGCGTGGTGCTGTTCGGACCGTTCGCGACTTTCTCCACCAAGTTCCTGAAAAATGGCTCCCTGTGGGATCTGCTCAGCGCCACGACCACCTCTAACGTCAAGCCGATGATGGACGTGGGTCTGGATAACTTCGATCTGGTGAAATATCTCATCAGCCAGGTGATGCTCTCTGACGAGGAACGCTTCGAGGCGCTGAAAGAGTACTATCCGCAGGCGAAGAAAGAAGACTGGCGTCTGTGGCAGGCGGGACAGCGCGTTCAGATCATCAAGCGTGACCCGAAAGAGGGCGGCGTGCTGCGTCTGGGTACGGAAGTGGTGAGCGATAAGGATGGCACGATTGCCGCGCTGCTGGGCGCGTCACCGGGTGCATCTACTGCTGCGCCAATCATGCTGCACCTGATGGAAAAAGTGTTTAAAGATAAAGTTGCCAGCCCGGAATGGCAGGCGAAGCTGAAAACGATTATTCCATCCTACGGTACGAAGCTGAACGGGAATGTCGACGCGACGGAGCAGGAGCTGGAATACACCAGCCGCGTATTGCAGTTGCAATATGTGAAGCCGCAGGCAGCGGATGCTGCGCCAAAGGCGGAACTGAAGCCTCAGACTGAAAACAAACCGGTTGCGGATATCGCCCTGTAAGGTAAAAGCAAAACGGTAACATTCGTTACCGTTTTTAGTGTTGTAGGTCGGGTAAGGCGAAGCCGCCACCCGACTTAATTTCAACGTACTACCGCTTGTCCGACATTCTCATCCGCTTTCCATACGCGGTATTTCACTTCTACGTTTTCAGGCGTATACACCACGACAGGCAACTTGCTGTTATAGCGCAGCAGACTGTTATCACCCAGATATGCCGTTACAAATTTCTTCTCTTTCTTGCCGTCCGGGCACGCCATCATGGTGGAGACGGGGGAGGTCACTTTGTCGAAGACGTAGTAATCGTAGCCCCAACCTTCCAGCGTTTTGCTCTCCAGTTGGCCGCCCAGTCGGTGCTGGTTACAATCCACTTCCAGCGTTTTACCAATCAACAGCTCCACTTTGTAGTTCGCTTCGTCCTGCAGAACCGGTAGCTGAATCACCTGACGTTTCATCCCTTTGTCCGCTTTCGGATAGGGGGCAACTTTTTCCAGCGGCTGCTCTTTTTGGGTTTCGCTGGCGAAAGCGCCGGTACTGATGCACGCGGCAATCAGGGCGATGGCAAATTTAGGTGCGTTTTTCATTGTCATTCCTTTATGTCAAAACGAGCCGAATCAGATTAGCATAACACTTATGAATGATTAGCGTCATTTACTTACATTTTCAATATAAGTGGTGTAATAAACCTGACTTACACTATAAATCCAGTTTTTTGTGCTGAAATGGTATCTGGCGGCAGATCGTGTTATTTTGAATGCCACATAATGTTATTCATCTGTAAAGGGAAGAGAGATGGTTCGTGCAAAACTGAAAACACCTGAAGGCCGCAAGTTCCTCCTGGCGCTACTGGTTGTGTTTATGATTGCGGCCGCGTGCGTGGGGCGGGCAACCATTGTTGGCGTTATCGAACAGTACAACATTCCTCTCTCCGCCTGGACCACCAGCATGTATGTTCTGCAATCGGCGATGATCTTCGTTTACAGCCTTGTCTTCACCGTTCTGCTTGCCATCCCGCTGGGTATTTTCTTCCTGGGTGGACGTGAGAAGCACTAAGCGCCGACGTGCGATAAGGAAGCCATCCTGCGGGGTGGCTTTTTTATGCATAAAAAAAACCAGCCATAAGAGGCTGGTTTTCAATGTGTTTTTGGTCGGCACGAGAGGATTTGAACCTCCGACCCCCGACACCCCATGACACCCGCGTAAAATGCTTCTAAGCCGCTCCATTACTGGCTTGCAGGCTTTTCGACTGTGTAAGCAAACAGTGTTTTTTATGCATTATATGCACTATATACATCAATGAGTTAAGGGGTGGTTTCGCCATTAGCTAGCCTGCCTTTATCTCACCGTGTGGAACCATAACCCAGTCGATATGGTTACTGGTATAAATCTTCGTTGATTTGGCGTCACTATGGGCCATCCTGCCTTGAGGATCGATGCCCTGGCTAACGCGCTTGGCCGCCGTCCTGAGGAACGGACATTACCTATCGAACGCCAGCGCGCCATTGCCAATCTGGTCTACAGCAAACGCAACGGCAACAATGCGCCGGGTGACGGGTGGTTATACCGTGGGCGTGGCCTTATCCAGATTACCGGCCTCAATAACTACCGTGATTGTGGGAACGGCTTGAAGGTTGATTTGGTTAAGCAGCCTGAACTGTTGGCCGAAGATGTTTATGCAGCCAGATGCGCGGCGTGGTTCTTCGCCACTAAGGGATGCCTGAAGTATTCCGGAGACCTGATGCAGGTGACGAAGATTATCAACGGCGGTACGAACGGACTTGAAGATCGTCGTGCACGCTTCGGGCAAGCGAAAACGGTGCTGGTATGAAAAAGTGGCTACGCATCCTAATCCCGCGATGGGAGACAGATACCGTTGTTCTTCAGGCACAAGGCAATGAGCTTAATATCGTCTGCAGCTACGAAGATATCGATCCTGGCGAGATGTTTGACGGTATGTGTGAGCTTAAGACCTTCACTTGGCTGAACTGGTCTTTCCCGTCAGGGGAACCCATGAACGTTCGATCCTTTGAACCGAAGGTGGAAGCATGAGCACAGTGCAGTTAATCATCACGGTAGCAGTAACCATTCTTGGTGCTATCGCCGCCGCTTTTGGTATTGGTCATTCACGCGGGACCAGCAAAGCTGAAGCGAAAGCCGATCAGCAGCGCACAGAAGAAAAGGCTGCAGCCACTGAAGCAGTAGCCGAACGCCGGGTAGAAGCAACAAAAGAGGCCAGCAATGTACAGCAGACTGTTAACCACATGCCTGATGACGATGTTGATCGCGAGCTGCGTGACACGTGGAAGCGTCCCGGTAGTGGTTGATACCGCCTGTGACTGGGTAAAGCCAATCTACCTGACTGATCACGACATCGACGTTATGGACCGCCAGACGAAGAAAGACATCCTGGCGCATAACAAAGCGTGGCAGGCAAACTGTCAGAAACCAACCGAGAAGAGAACTCCATGATTGAAGCTAAACCACAGGACGGAAGCACCGTTAAGGGCTACCGCGAACTCTCTTACGGTGAAATCGGCAAGATGAACCAGTTCAAGGACATCAGCCGCCAGTTCATCAAATTGCTTCGCGAACAAATGGGCGACATCCCTCCTGGAGTCGATAGCTGGGAAGCCCAGGAGTGGATAAGACAGGCTGAATTCGACATGAAGCGAGCGTGCATGGCTGCATGCCGTGCTGTGGCCCGCCCCGATTCAGACAGTTAGGCATGATTAGTAATCAACCGGCGAGCATGCTTATCAAACGTTTTATAGCTGGCCATATTGCTAACGTATTTGCCCCCAGAGAAACGAATCTCTCCATATATTCGAGAGGAGATTTTGATTGGGCACTGACTATGCTTTGAAGTAGTTCAACTATCTCTTGGTGCTTTTTATCACCTAATTGCTCAACTATCTCATCTTTATATGCATCAACAACTCTCAATGTCTCATAGTAATGAGCCATTACCCTTTCTGAAAAATGCTTGTTTCCATTAACGGTTAAGCCAGGTGAGTTTTTAAACTCATAACCTACATCTGAACCCAAAGATAGATTGTTCGTAATCTCTGAGCCATCACACCCATCAAAGTGATATGAAACCGTTTTTTTCGTATCCATAAAAACTCCTGATTGAATCGGAAAACAGACCTGAACAGCATTATACGAGCTTTGCGATGAAGTGCAGTTAATGAAAAAATCCAGAGGATAAACAATGTCTGAAATCACCGTTACACCTGCACAGCAGATCCGCTTAAACCTGCTGACGAACCTGAACTATGACACCGCTGCAGCCGCAGACGCGATTCAGTTTGTTGGAGACGACCCACTGAAGTATCAGCTTTTCGTTAACCAGCTGAGCCGCGTCACTACCGAAATCGGACCTGTGGCCAGAACCACGAAAGCTATTAAAGCATCGGAAGAAGCCCTGCTGCTGTTTGTAGGTGAATCTGGCAGTTGATCGTCATCGTAAGTAACAGGCCTCGCATAACCCCGCTAAATATGAGTACGATGACGCGACTTACCCCGGTGATGTCGCCTGAAAAAACCAATTCAACCCGCTACGGCGGGTTTTTTTATGTCTGGAGTTTCCATGACCACTTATGGCACCAACAATCCACTGGGTTCTCAGGACCCGCGTGACCTTTACGACAATGCGCAAAACTTTGATCATTTATCAAATGACCAGGTAAACGAGACATGGGCAGACCGATTTGGTGCAATGCGTCTAACCTAGTATGGAATGGAGCAACGTTACAAGGAAGCGCTGGCAGCATTAGGTCTTAACCCAGTGGGAACATTTCAAGGTGGTGCGCTGGTAGCATCTGCCGGTGACATCGTTCAGGATGAAACTGATGATACTTGGTATATTTGGGATGATCTGGCCTCGCTACCAAAAACAGTACCGCCTGACTCTACTCCAGATTCTTCCGGGGGTATTGGCAAAGGTAAGTGGCAGGTCATTGACGCGAATGACATCTTAAGAAAGGACCTGGCAAAAACAAGTGGTGCTGGGTTGGTTGGAGTGTCGGTAGGATCCTTCTATCCTGCTGGTACAGTCGGTTCTGCCATTCAATACCGCACCCCTCAGATGTATGGTATTGAACCAAGCACCACAAACATCATTGGCTCCGGTCTGGATGCTATGTTTGCCGCGGGCGGGGATATTCGTTTCGAGAAGCCTGGTACATATCTAACAGACCGCGCCTGGGTGCTGCGTTCAGGCACGCGTTTATGGATTGGTGCAGGTGTTATTCTTAAAGCTGTTGATAGCTACAACGGCAATATTCTTCAGAATTACAGCTATGCCGTTAACGCCGGTGCGGGAGCAGCAGATGACTTCATCGAAGTTTGGGGGGCGGGAACCATTGATTTTAATGGTCTGGCAAAAGGATTTAACGGCACTGGGAGCATGGCATCTATTTTTAAAAACGTTACTACATTGCGTATTGGTGGTGGCATTCTCGTTCGTAACGCCCGTAAATATTGCTGGCTGGTTGCTAAAGTACAAAACCTGCACGTAGACGGTCTGCGCTTCAACACTATCTCTGACGGCCTACATTTACAGAATCCATGCCAGAATGTTTATGTTCGAAATTTGAGTGGTGTAACTGGCGATGATATGTGTGCTTTAACAATTGGGGACTATCCACAATACGATATCAGTGAGCCTGGCGATTTCTCAAACGTCGATATTGCTGGTATCTATAGCCTTAATCAGGCTAATGATGAAGGAACCACTACAACTACATTATTGACGTTTGGTGGAGATGGCTCAGGCGTTTATGTGCGCATGAAAATTGCTGGATTGTATGGTAACACCAATCACGCTGTAGCGCGCTTTAATGCTGACACCAACGGTTTGACGTATACTAAGGTCAATAATTTACATGTCAGCGAAATTTATGCAGTTCCAAACCCAGCAAACGCCTACCCAATCATAGAAATTAATGACCGTGGATATGGTGCTTCTCCTAACTTATATGGCGTGGAGATTGACGATTTAACGATTGAGAATGTTTATACTCGAAACGATGTAGCTCCCGTTGTTGGTATTTCAGGCACATACGGGACGATGGTACATCAGTTAACTATCAACAATGGACCTCGCAATGGCCTTGGGTTGGTAGCGCTGAACAATACCAACACTACATTCTGTGAAACACTAATCATCAACAACTGTCGAACAATCTTTCCTGTAAATGCCAATTCATCAGTCGTTCAGAATAGAGGCGTTTTAGGACAAGTTTTTTTGAATAATATCCAGGCTTCTTTCACCGATACTACTCAAGGAAGAGTTTATCGAGGCATTGGAACCAATAGCCTTACGAAGATGCACGTAAACAACCTAACCCAATTGCGCGGACTTGCAGCTTTCTACTCAACTGCCGCAATGGCTACACAACCGGAAATTTATATCAGCAATGCCACATTTGATGGAACTACAGGTGTAGTCGATCTAACAGGGACTACAGCTAAAGTTTACTGTAAAAACGTAAAGGCACCGATTGCTTCAGGATACGTTCCATTTTCATCGAATGCTGGAACATACTACATAAGTGGTGATGTTGATACCGATGGTTCTAATACTTTAGCGACATCAAATGCTGGAACCATCAGGTTAATGCGAGGGATTCACAACATAGCTTGTGATTTAACCAAATTAACTTCTATAGATAATTCATCCTGCTATAATTCGAATGCATCATTATCTTGTGGTGTCGGCATGGTCTCTGTTCAAAATAAAATATGGAAGCATCTGTATACTGGTGCAACCTATACAAGCAGTAGTTAATAACTTGATCACATGGATGTGATAATCAATTTACGTTTAATAAATATTCCACATTATTACGCAAAAATTGATATCAAAAGTGTTAATTACTTAGAGATATTATATTTATCTATCCCACTGGTAAGTTATTGGAATGTAAGTGCGCCACTATCATTAAATTCAATGATAGTGGCGGATAATTTATTGTGTTTTAACTGGCATGCCTATTATAAATAAATTAATTATCTATTTTCTTTATGTCAGATTTTATTTTGTTGCTTCCTATATTTAGAGCAAAGTAAGCTTTGCCGTTAATAGCATAAAGACCAGGCTCGGATTTAAGGGTGTAGCGCTTACCATCTATCATTACGCTTTTTGATTTACCAATAAATGCATCATGTTTTGACCATACATCCTTATTATAGTGATCCAACATAATAACAATCACATAATCATTCCTTAGTATCTGATCGTTGTATACCCAAGATTCGATACCTTTCGCATATCCATTTAAATCAATGTTTATTTTGGTACCTTCCGTGTTTATAACGGAATAATCAAAGTTTGGATTTATGTAAGACACATCTTTAAGCCCAAAAAAATAAGGTAATTGTTTTGGCTTGAACATGTCAAACTTATCACCTTCATTAAACAAATGCCTAAATTTATATTCTGGGATCGTTGCACTCGTCTTAAACGAAGAACGCTCTTTATTCATGATATATTGACGAATCACTTCCTGCTTTGCGACAAAGTAATATGATCTCGCCATTAAAGAGTATGCATACGTTGATGTTAAAAACAATATTGATAGGATGGGTATCAACAGCTTTTTATTGGAATTTTCTAATGCTATAAACGTGGCAAAAGATAAACCGCCTAAAAGCATTATAAATTGGCCGTTCGTTGCCCTTGCAGGATAGGCTGGTGAGCCAATCATAATTAAATTAGCGATAAAGGCTAGGAATATAAAGAATGGAATAGCAAAATACATATGCCTATTATTATAGAACTCATCCCTTGCTTTTCTTGTGGAAAAGGCTATAGACAATAGAATAGCTATGAACATAACAACAGGCCAGTCAACCTGCAGAACGAAAGGCATTTTCTTGAATGCCCAAAGCCAAAGTTTATAGCCCCAGGTTGCATTCTGCCACCATTCACCTTCCATTGACATCCTTCTGAAATTTCCTGGAGCCAAAAGAAGAACTGCTGCGCCAATGAATGCTCCAATTAAACTAATTGCACCTAATTTAATTTGTGGCTTGTTAAAAAATAACACAAATAATAGATAAAGAGAACAAACGCCAAAGATAACAAGGCTCATGTTTTCATTGCTGCAACCCGCTACAACTGATAGCAAAAAAACGGTGATATAGAAAGAAATGCTATGCTTGTTAGTAGAGATTAAGTTTCCGAGTAAAATGTTGATAAGGATAATTATGAAAAGGTTAGTCCATACATAATTAGTAGACCCAACAATCCAAAAGGATGTTTGCCCTAAGTTTGGTGAGCACGTCCATGCAATTGACATAATTACATAAAATATTACCACATAGCTCAAATTAATTTTTTTGGATTTTAGCGAGAAAGGAAGTTTTGCAAGAGCAATTATCAAGCCATACGTCCCAATAGCATTAAAAGCTGAGCGCATGAAATGCGAATCCATCCACAATATATAAGAAGCAATATAGTCTGCTGTTAGTCTTCCACTCCATGTTAAATATCGGTGATAATGCCCTAAAAAGTTAGGAAACCCACCAATCCTGGTACCAAAATCGTCTGAATGCAATGGGGTGAGTAACGCTATTGCCAGAATTAGCAAATAGCCAGGTATTGTCCATTTCAAAACTTTGTAATAATTCTTACACACTTTATTTTTTCCCCTTCAATATATAACGAGGTCTTCCCTTAACTTCAACATAAATCCTGCCGATATACTCCCCAAGCACACCTATACCTATCAACTGAACTCCGCCAAGGAAAAGTATTGAGACCAGCATTGATGGATAGCCGCGAACCGGGTTGCCGAATGCTAACGTGTCGACGATCATCCATGCGCCATAGATAAAGGCCATGCCTGCAACGAACAAACCGATATACGTCCACATGCGCAGTGGAAAAGTTGAGAAACTGGTGATGCCCTCTAATGCAAGATTCCACAGCTTCCATCCATTGAACTTAGAATCCCCGGCAACACGCTCTGCGCGGGCATATTCAACAACATCAGTGCGGCCGCCAACCCAACTCAAAACGCCTTTCATGAAAAGGTTGCGTTCTGGCATTAGCTTGATGTTTTCAACCACTTCCCGGGACATCAGGCGGAAGTCGCCAACGTTTTCCTCGATCTGCGGATTGCTGATTTTGTTGTGCAGCTTGTAGAACCACTCAGCGGTCTTGCGTTTGAGTCGTCCATCAGTAGAGCGGTCAGAACGTTTAGCCAGCACCATATCCGCCCCGGCCTGCCATTTCTCTATCAGGTGCGGGATAACCTCAATTGGGTCCTGCAAATCGACATCTATCGGAATAATAGCTTCACCGCTTGCATGGTCCAGGCCTGCAAACAGCGCAGGTTCTTTACCGAAATTGCGGGTAAAGGAAAGAGGAATGACAAGCGGGTCGGCCACAGCGAGCGCATTTATGATTGATTCTGTCGCGTCTTTACTACCGTCATTGATAAAGACTATCTCTATTTCATGCTGTTGTAGCTCTTCAAATTCCCGCACGGTCTTATAGAAGATCGGAATTGCTTCCTCTTCATTAAACACCGGAACGACAAGAGAAATTTTCATTTCGCATCCCTAAAGACAATGAACTTTGAGTATATAAATCCGGCAACAAGACTAAATGCCGAGAAAGCTATGAGAGTTACAACTGGTGGGGCACCAATCGAATCTGCAACGTATCCGGTTAGTGCGGCCATAATGCCCATGAAAAATACGAATGCAGCATAGCGCCCAGATGTAGCCTGAGAATTGAATGTCCACTTAGCATTTGCAAAAAAACTGAACGTCACAGCAATGCAGAACGCAATCACGTTCGCAACGGCCTGCGTAGCCCCCAAAAAATGCATGAGTGCACCGAAACACAACCAGTGAAGGGCTGTATTAATCACCCCCACCGAAACATAGCGAGTAAATAGCTTTAACATTATAGAAATCAGTTAATTCTGAAAGGTAGGGAGTGTAGCACCACTATGAAGCTTGATCGACTCTCATATTTAGCGATACTGTATATGCATACAGTTATTTTGTGAGGTAATTATGCCACGCACAGCAGACATACATGCCGCCTTTGTGGCGGCCATACAGCAAAACCCGAAGGGCTATCTCTGCCTGCATACAGACAAATTCATCGACGAACTGCAGGAGAGGCACTGGCATTTCAGCCAGGCAGATGCAAATTGATGGATCGAACGATATCAGCCTGACTTCGCCGACAAGACGACAAACGGAAGTGAGAACCGGACTGGATCCTGCGTAACATGAGGAGGGTTTTCTGATGGGGTTTCCTTCACCGGCAATGGATTATCAGGAACAGCGGTTAACCATAGATCTGTTATGCGGAATTGATGGGAACTGCAGGGTAATAGAAACATCCTGTGGTTGGGCAGTGATTAACATTGCTTTGAGGCCAGAGCAGGGAGATACGCTGCTGGTAAGAATGGATAACAGGAACGAGTTTGCAAAGCTATACGGGGCAGCATTGATAACTGAAGAGGGTGAAGCGATAGAAGGCGACGCGCTGGATGACGTGGAAGTTTTTGGCGTGCTAACGCATAGTCTTAACAGGGTAGGTAACGATGATTGCCCGACAATTTAAAGTAGGATTCAACCATCATTTCACCATAGTTTCGCCATCATAATTTTTCGGCAATAAAAAACCAGCCATAAGTGGCTGGTTTTCAATGTGATTTTGGTCGGCACGAGAGGATTTGAACCTCCGACCCCCGACACCCCATGACGGTGCGCTACCAGGCTGCGCTACGTGCCGACGCATAAAAAGATACTACTCGATTCCGTTTCGAATGCAAGAGAATCTGTCGCTAACTGGTTTATAATTAATCAGTTAGCGATAAAGCGCTTCTCATCCGTCAGGACCTGCAGCAACAGGCTCAGCTGCGGTTTCTGGTCCTTCAACCGTTCACCCTGTAGATTATACGTCTGGTAATTTCCGTTACTGTTCAGCACCAGCGTCAGCGTCGGTGTGGTCACCGCCAGCGTGTTACCGTCTGCTGATGTCACCCAATTATGGCGGCGCGCGGCGCTGAAAAGATCCTGCCCCTGCGAATACTCGTTTGCTGGCGTACTGACGTGCAGCAGGCGTTGCATCAGGGTCGTCATAACATCTTTATGTTCAGTGAGCATATTGATGCGCTGCGCCGGCGTTCCCGGCCAGTGGATCACCAGCGGTACATGCAGGTTCGGGCGTGACCAGCTCATGCTCTTCGTTTCGTCGCCGAGCGGTACACCATGGCCTGCGGTCACAATCACGACAGTGTTATCGAGCTTGCCTGATTCGCGTAGCGCGTCAAGAACGCGGCCGATCTGCGCGTCAACATTGCTGGCCGCACGGCTGTATCGGCGGGCAAAGCCAGTCTGGTTGCTGTCGTCAAGCGTGGTGCCGTTAAAGGCCACCCACGAGAACCAGCGGTTATCTTCCTGGGCGTAGCGCTGCAGCCAGTTTATCCACTGGTTTGCGGTCTGGGTATCAGACTGGCTCTGCGCAGCAGGCAGCGAGAAATCAGACAACAGCGCCTGGCGGTAGAGTGGGCTGTTAAAGCCATCGGATGAGAACAACCCTAACTGATAGCCTTGCTGATTCAGTCCGGTAATTAGCGCCGCAGGAATGCGCGCAGCCAGAACGCCATCCATGTATCCGGCAGAAATGCCATAGAACAGGCCAAAGATGCCCGCATCGGTAGTGTTCCCGGAACTCATATGCTGGGTGAACGAGACGTTTTGACTCGCGAAATCGGCCAGCGCAGGCATCTGCTTCTCGTAACGGGAATAGTTCAGACCATCGACGGTAATCAGCAGGACGTTTTGTCCGCGGCCCATATCGCGATAGCGCAGTTCACTCAGCGGATACTGAACGCTGACCGCTTCCGGATTACCCTGTTCGATCAGACGACGCTGATACTCCTGGGCATCTAACAGGCCGTGTTTCTCAAGGAAGCGACGGGCCGTCATTGGGTACGAGAGCGGCAGGTTGGCACGCTGCATCGTAATGGGGCGATAGAAGTTCGCATCCGCCCAGATGTACATGATGTGCGAACTGATAAATGAGATGAAAAAGAGTGCGGCGACGGGCTTCGCGTAGTGGCGGCGTCGGGTCAGGCTGCGGAGCTTTTGCCAGCTCCAGGTGGCGAACAACATCTCAATCAGCAGGATCACCGGGACGCTGATAAACATCAGCTGCCAGTCACGAGCCGTTTCGTTCTGGTCAGGGTTGATCACCAGTTCCCAGACGATAGGGTTAAGATGCAGGTGGAAACGGGTGAACACTTCACTGTCGATAAGCAGCAGCGTCATCCCTGCTGTGGCAAGGATTGCGGATAAGAACCGCATCAGACGCTGCGACATGACGATAAACGTCAGAGGAAACAGGATCAGCAGATAGGTGGCGAATACCAAAAAGCTAAAGTGACCGACAACGCTTATCCAGGAGTAGATACGCCCGGTTAGCGTGGTTGGCCAGTCTGCGACAAACAGATAACGACAGCCAATCACCGCCGCTAACAGAATGTTAAACAGGGCAAACCAGTGTCCCCAGCTGACCATCTGGGAGACTTTTTCACGGTAGCGCTGACGATTCGTCACCATAAACTGTTGTTCGTTTCCCTTAATGGGCCTGGTCGTTGCTGACGGATGACTGTAACGCCTGGGCGAAAGATTTTGCGATCGCCTGACGCTGAGCCGGAGCAACGCTGGTGTTGATAAGGTTGGTGACCATATTTCCCAAAACCATCAGGGAGAGATCGGTCGGCGTTTTATGTTTTTCCAGTACGTTGACCAGCTCACTGAGCAGTTGTTCAACGTGTTCATCACTGTAGCGGGAATGTTGTGGCATAAATCAAAATCAGTTTGTTGATGAAAGGGCAACATATTACCGTAGCAACAGCTTTTTTTCCCCTTTTTTATCTGTTGTTGCACACATGTCCTGGTGGTGGTTGAATACCGCCCGGTCTAAAAGGAGAGTTTATCATGAGTCTGGAAATCAACCAGATTGCCTTGCACCAGCTTATCAAGCGTGATGAGCAAACCCTTGAAGTGGTGCTACGCGATTCGTTACTGGAACCCACGGCGACCGTTGTGGAAATGATGGCTGAGTTGCATCGCGTCTACAGCGCCAAAAATAAAGCCTATGGTCTGTTCAGCGAAGAGAGTGAACTGGCTGATAGCCTGCGCCTGCAGCGTCAGGGGGAAGAGGATTTCCTGGCGTTTAGCCGCGCGGCCACCGGGCGTCTGCGCGACGAGCTGGCAAAATATCCGTTCGCCGACGGCGGCATCGTCCTGTTCTGCCACTATCGCTACCTGGCGGTAGAGTATCTGCTGGTTACCGTGCTGAATAACTTGAGCAGCATGCGCGTGAATGAGCAACTGGATATCAGCTCGACGCATTATCTGGATATCAACCATGCGGATATTGTGGCGCGGATTGATTTGACCGAGTGGGAAACCAACCCGGAATCGACCCGCTACCTGACCTTCCTGAAAGGGCGAGTGGGCCGCAAAGTGGCCGATTTCTTTATGGATTTCCTCGGCGCCAGCGAAGGACTTAACGCCAAAGCGCAGAACAAAGGGCTGTTGCAGGCGGTAGATGACTTTACGGCTGAGGCGCAGCTCGATAAATCAGAACGCCAGAACGTGCGTCAGCAGGTTTACAGCTACTGCAACGAACAGCTGCAGGCGGGGGAAGAGATTGAGCTGGAGTCGCTGTCAAAAGAGCTGGCGGGCGTTAGTGAAGTCAGCTTCCAGGCGTTCACCGCAGAGAAAGGCTATGAGCTTGAAGAAAGCTTCCCGGCGGATCGCAGTACGCTGCGTCAGTTAACCAAATTTGCCGGGAGCGGCGGTGGGTTAACCATCAACTTCGATGCCATGCTGCTGGGGGAACGTATCTTCTGGGATCCTGCCACCGATACGCTGACCATCAAAGGCACGCCGCCAAACCTGCGCGATCAGCTTCAGCGTCGCACCTCGGGCGGTAAATAATCGCCATAAAAAAACCCCGCCGAAGCGGGGTTTTTCTCGACAGGTTTGCGATTACGCGCGAACGAAGTCGATGTGAGTCAGTTTTGGCTTGAACGCGTGACGCTGAACAGCCTGAACTTTCACTTTTTCTTCTTTACCGCCAACAACGATGGTCAGAACTTCGCTGTAGAATTCAGCTTTGGTCTGCAGGTTCCATACTTTGTCGTGATCCAGTTCGATTGCAACTGGAGCAGCTTCGCCACCGTAAACGATAGCCGGGAACTTGTTAGCGGTACGCAGGCGGCGGCTCGCACCCTTACCCTGCACGTTACGTACTTCTGCTTCGATAGTGAACATTGATTTCTCTCTGTATTTAAAACCCTACTACAGGCGACCCAGCAGCAGGTGAGTGTTCTGCCCCACGGATGTGAAGCGGGCGGCATTTTATACTCAAACGCTGTCCACATCAATGAAAAGTCCTGCTAACCACGCAATTCATTTGCCCGACGATAGCGACCTTCATAGTCAAAGACCTTCTCACGTACCTGCCAGAACTGGCCTTTTTTGCGGGCGACAACAAAATCCGGATGGCGCAGCAGCGCCTGCTGATGCACGATATCCGCCACGGTGATCCAGCGCAGCGGCACGCCAGGCGTGCGGGTATGTGGGCGGATAAACAGTTGCTCAAATGCCGTGCGCTGGGCTGGCGTCTGTACCCGGAACCGCTCGCTGACGTCAGCGCCGTCCTCGTCGTAATAGGTAATTTTTAGCCACTCGCCTTTTTCATCCGCGCCCGGCTGTAAGGCCATGCCGGAACAGCGCAGCACCAGCGCATCTTTCAGCTTCAGCGCCGCTTTCAGCATGTCGTCCGGGTCGACCAGCACCGTGTCGCACTCACGGCAGCGGCGGGCGGCAATGTCATTTTCGGCGTTGCACTGTGGACAGTTTTTGAAACGAAAACGGAAATCGCACTGCTCGCGATGCCCTTCATCATCTTCAAACCAGCCCTGACAGCGGCGGCCAAAGTGTTCGATCAGCGTGCCGTCGGCGGTGGTTTTCCCCCAGAAGGTGTTGGCAAACCCGCAGGCTGGACAAAACACCTGTACCGGCACGTTGTCACTTTTGCCTTTTGGCGTGCCCACTTCGGGAGAGTAAAGATCGTGCGGGTTACCGGCGTAATCGAGGATCAGACAGTCAGTTTTGCCCGGTGCCAGGCGCAGACCACGACCGACAATCTGCTGATACAGGCTGACGGATTCCGTCGGGCGCAAAATCGCAATCAGGTCGACGTGCGGGGCGTCAAAACCGGTGGTTAACACGGAAACATTCACCAGATAGCGGAACTGCTGGGCTTTAAACGCCTCAATCAACCTGTCACGCTCAGGGCCGGGCGTTTCGCCGGTAATTAACGCGGCGTCGTCAGCGGGGAGCAGTCCGGTAATTTCTCGCGCGTGCTCGACTGTCGCGGCAAAGATCATCACCCCTTTGCGCGTCGCGGCAAACTCCTCAATCTGGCTGATGATATGCGGCGTTATGCGCTTTTGCTTATTCAACTCCTGGTTGAGATCCGCTTCGCTGAATAAGCCGTTGCTCTGCGCCTGTAACCGGCTGAAGTCGTACTGTACCACCGGCATATCCAGCCGCTCGGGCGGCGTCAGGTAGCCGTGTTTAATCATGTAGCGCAGCGGAAGTTCGTAGATACAGTCGCTGAACAGCGCTTTTTCATCGCCACGCACCATGCCGTGATAATGAAAGCGGTAAATCCAGCCTTTGCCCAGGCGAAACGGGGTTGCCGTCAGGCCCAGCAGGCGTAAGTGAGGGTTCACCTCTTTCAGGTGCGTGAGGATTTGCTGATACTGGCTGTCGTCGTCATCGCTGATGCGGTGACACTCGTCGACAATCAGCAGCGAAAATTCGCTGCGAAACAGATCCAGGTTGCGGGCGACCGACTGCACGCTGCCAAAGACAACCTTACCGTGGCTCTCTTTACGCTTGAGCCCGGCGGCGAAAATATCGGCCTCCAGCCCCAGCGCGCAATACTTGGCGTGGTTTTGCGCGACCAGCTCTTTGACGTGCGCCAGCACCAGCACGCGGCCACGCGCCAGGCGGGCCAGCTCGGCAATGACCAGGCTTTTGCCTGCGCCGGTCGGGAGGACAATCGCCGCCGGTTCCCGGTGTTTGCGAAACCAGGCGAGGGTGGCGTCAACGGCTTCCTGCTGATAGGGACGAAGTGTAAAAGTCATGGTGTCTCAGTTTCGTTAATCCGCATATAGTATGCCACGAAACTTTTTCCCTTGAGTGGCGCAACCAGACCATTATACTGAACCGTTCCTGACTGCTTCTTTTTCGGACGCACGGTCCGACTTCCAGCACCATTAAGGCTAAAAAGATTTCATGCGACTTGATAAGTTTATCGCTCAGCAACTCGGCGTAAGCCGCGCTATTGCCGGGCGCGAAATTCGCGCCAGCCGCGTTACCGTGGATGGCGACATTGTGAGAGACAGCGCTTTCAAACTTCAACCTGAGCATCAGGTTGAATACGACGGCAATCCGCTGACCCAGCAGAACGGCCCGCGCTACTTCATGCTCCACAAGCCGGAAGGCTACGTCTGCTCAACGGACGATCCCGATCACCCGACGGTACTCTATTTCCTCGACGAACCGGTGGCACATAAGCTGCATGCCGCGGGCCGCCTCGACATCGACACCACCGGGCTGGTGCTGATGACCGACGACGGGCAGTGGTCACACCGTATTACTTCCCCACGCCACCACTGCGAGAAAACCTATCTGGTCACGCTGGAGTCGCCGGTTGCGGATGACACGGCAGAGCAATTCGCGAAAGGCGTTCAGCTGCATAATGAAAAAGACCTGACTAAACCGGCGGTGCTGGACGTGATCACGCCGACGGAAGTCCGTCTTACCATCAGCGAAGGGCGTTACCATCAGGTTAAACGCATGTTTGCCGCAGTGGGTAACCGCGTTGTCGGTCTGCATCGCGAACGTATTGGCGCAATCGCGCTCGATCCCGACCTGGCGCCTGGCGAATATCGCCCGCTGACGGAAGAAGAGATCGCCAGCGTCGGTCTGCCTTCGCACTAATTTCAGGAGATTTCTGTGACCACCAGGCCACACTCGTCGTTCAAAATTGTCTTCATTCTTGGCCTGCTGGCCATGTTGATGCCGCTGTCTATTGATATGTATCTGCCCGCGCTGCCGGTCATTTCCGCGCAGTTTGGGGTACCGGCAGGCAGCGCACAGATGACGCTCAGCACCTATATTCTCGGCTTTGCTCTCGGCCAGTTATTGTACGGCCCGATGGCCGACAGCCTGGGGCGCAAACCGGTTATTCTGGGCGGAACGCTGGTCTTTGCCGGGGCGGCGGTGGCCTGCGCGCTGGCGCAAACCATCGATCATCTGATTTTCATGCGATTTTTGCACGGTCTGGCCGCTGCTGCAGCGAGTGTGGTGATCAACGCCCTGATGCGTGATATCTACCCGAAAGAAGAGTTCTCCCGCATGATGTCGTTTGTCATGCTGGTGACGACGATTGCGCCGCTGGTGGCTCCGATGGCCGGTGGGGCGGTTCTGGTGTGGTTTAGCTGGCATGCGATTTTCTGGATCCTGGCGCTGGCCGCACTGCTGGCCTCTGCAATGATTTTCTTCTTTATTGATGAAACGCTTCCTGCCGAGCACCGCCAGAAATTCCACATTCGCACCACAATAGGTAACTTTGCCTCGCTGTTTCGCCACAAGCGCGTGCTGAGCTATATGTTGGCAAGCGGGTTCAGCTTCGCCGGGATGTTCTCCTTCCTGAGCGCCGGGCCGTTTGTTTATATCGAGCTGAACCATGTTTCTCCGCAGCACTTCGGCTATTATTTTGCGCTCAATATCGTCTTCCTGTTTGTACTGACTATTATTAACAGCCGCTTTGTCCGGCGGGTCGGCGCGCTGAACATGTTCCGCGCCGGGCTGTGGATCCAGTTTGTGATGGCTGTCTGGCTGGTGGTCAGTGCATTCCTGGGCGTGGGCTTCTGGGCGCTGGTGATTGGCGTGGCGGCCTTTGTGGGCTGCGTGTCGATGATATCCTCAAATGCGATGGCGGTGATCCTCGATGAATTCCCGCATATGGCGGGAACTGCATCGTCACTGGCGGGGACGTTCCGCTTCGGCATTGGCGCCATCGTCGGGGCATTACTGTCTATGGCGACCTTCACCACGGCCTGGCCTATGCTATGGGCGATGGCGTTTTGCGCAACCAGCTCCGTCCTCTTCTGTCTTTATGCCAGCCGGCCACGGAAAGCGGCTCATTGATGAGCAGATAAGGCCCGACAGGGCCTTTTTTGTTGATACATATCAACCAAACCCGCGTTCGTTTATCCCGTGTTTGTTTATTTTATGTAAAATCTATTTATGTAAAAAGTCACATCATTGTATTCAAAAAGGTTGAGTTAGATCGCAGAAACGGGTACATATAGCGCCGACGCGAACCTCTATACCGATAAAAAAGCGCTGAATAGTGCAGGTTAGCGATGATGTGTTACTATAAATGTAAATAAATTGTGAAGTAAATTTTGCTTCCGGGGAACGAACGTGAATACATTACAACTCTCCATTGTCCATCGCTTGCCCCAGAGCTATCGCTGGTCGGCGGGTTTTGCAGGTTCGAAAGTTGAACCGATTCCGCAAAACGGCGCGGGCAGTGACAATTGCCTCGTGGCGCTCAAACTGTTGAGCCCAAGCCACGAAAATGCGTGGCGGGTGATGGAGCGTCTCAGTCAGGCCCTGACGGATATCGAAGTGGACAGCTCCGTACTGGAGTGCGAAGGTGAGCCGTGCCTGTTTGTTAAAAGCCAGGATGAATTTGCCGCCACCTGCCGTCTGAAAAACTTTGGTGTTGCGATTGCTGAGCCTTTTTCCGGCCAGTACCCGTTCTGAGCGCTAGTCTGCTGCCAGCAGCTGGCGCGTGTAGCTCTGCGTTGGCGCAGTAAATACGCGCTGGCATTCCCCCTGTTCGACCACCTCACCCTGTCGCAAAACAATCACCTGATGGCATAGCGCCCGCACCACCTGCAGATCGTGGCTGATGAAGATATAGGCCAGCCGATGCTTTTCCTGTAGCCCTTTCAGCAATGCCAGAATCTGCGCCTGGACGGTTCTGTCCAGAGAGGAGGTGGGTTCATCCAGAATAATCAGCTCCGGTTTCAGGATCAGCGCACGGGCGATGGCGATACGCTGGCGCTGCCCGCCGGAAAATTCCGCCGGATAACGGTGACGGGTATCGGGATCTAAGCCCACTTCGGCCATCGCCTGTATGACCTCCTGCTCACGCTGCTGCGCGTTCAGGCCGGGCTGGTGAACGCGCAAACCCTCTTCGACAATTTGCAACACGCTGAGGCGCGGGTTAAGCGAGGAGTTGGGATCCTGAAACACCACCTGCATACGCGGGCGCACCGGCAGCATCTGGCGGCGGTTCCAGCGGTGCAGCGGCATGTCGTCAAAAAGGATCTCGCCCTGAGAGGCAATTAAGCGCAGCAGTGCCAGACCGGTGGTGCTTTTACCCGAACCGGATTCACCCACCAGCCCCAGGGATTCACCGGGACGCAGCGAGAAGCGGATATTTTTCAGGACCGGGTTTGGGTCGACGATACGCCGCAGAATGCCTTTGCGGATCGGGAAGGAGACGGACAAATCCTCAACGCGCAGCAGCGGAGTGCTGTCCGCCGTGAGCGGAACCGGGTCGCCGGAAGGTTCGCTGTTGAGCAGACGTTGCGTATAAGGGTGCTGTGGCGCGTTTAGCAGCGTGGATGCGCTATTCTGTTCAACGCCTCGGCCGTTTTGCATGACCGCGACGCTGTCCGCCAGCTTTTTCACAATACTCAGGTTGTGCGTGATAAACAGCAGGCTCATGTTCAGCTCGTCGCGCAGCTCCCGCAGCAGCGTCAATATTTGCGCCTGCACCGTCACGTCCAGCGCCGTCGTCGGCTCGTCGGCAATTAACAGTTCGGGCCGGGTGAGCAGAGCCATGGCAATCATCACTCGCTGGCGTTCACCGCCGGAGAGCTGATGCGGAAAATCATTCAGCCGTTTGGCCGCATTGCGTATGCCCGTCCGTTCAAGACAATCCAGTATTTCCCCCCGCGCAGCCTCTTTGCGCATGCCCCGGTGCAGAGACAAGACTTCATAGAGCTGTTTCTCCAGGGTATGCAGGGGGTTGAGAGAGACCATGGGCTCCTGGAAGATCATGGCAATTTTATTGCCGCGAATACCGCGCAGGGTATGTTCGTCGGCATGAAGCAGTGAACTGCCGTGAAAAAAAATATCCCCCTGCGGATAGCTCGCCGGTGGTGAAGGCAGCAGCCGCAGGATAGAGAGCGCTGAAACACTCTTACCCGAACCGGATTCCCCCACCAGGGCCAGCGTTTCACCGCGCTGGATCTGCAGCGACAAATCGGTGACCACGGTGCGCGTCTCACCCTGTTTCGAGAAAGCAATCGACAGGTTATCAATACTGAGAAGAGGCTGGGTCATCTTATACCGCCTTATTGGGGTCAAAGGCATCGCGCACGGCTTCGCCAATAAAAATCAGCAGCGAAAGCAGCACGGCCACGGAAAGAAAGGCGGTGACGCCTAACCACGGTGCCTGAAGGTTATTCTTGCCCTGCAGCAGCAGTTCGCCGAGCGACGGTGAGTCCAACGGCAGGCCAAAGCCCAGAAAATCCAGCGAGGTGAGGGTGGTAATGGAGCTGCACAGAATAAACGGCAGGAAGGTGAGCGTGGCCACGACGGCATTAGGCAGCATATGGCGGAAGATGATCCCCCGGTCGCTCACCCCAAGCGCCTGCGCGGCGCGAATATAGTCGAAATTACGGGTACGCAGGAACTCCGCCCGCACGACACCCACCAGCGCCATCCAGCCGAACAGAACGGTGATGCCGAGCAGCCACCAGAAGTTCGGCTGTACCACGCTGGACAGCAGGATGATCAAAAATAGCGTTGGCATACCGGACCAGACTTCGATGATACGCTGGCCCCACAGGTCAATTTTCCCGCCGTAGTAGCCCTGAACGGCACCCGCCACCACGCCCATCACGCTGGAGAAGATTGTCAGCATCAGCCCAAAGAGAATTGAAATCCGTGTGCCATAGAGAATGCGTGCCAGCACATCACCACCGTTAGCGTCCGTCCCCAGCCAGTTTTGCGTCGAGGGTGGGGAAGGGAAGGGGGTCGTGGTGGCAAAGTTTATGCTGTTCGCACCAAAACGCACCGGCGCCCAGAGGGCCCAGCCGTGCTGCTCAATCTGCTGGCGCAGCCACGGATCCTGATACTCCGCCGGTGTTGCAAACGGGCCACCAAAGTCGCTTTCACTGTAGTTAGCCAGCACCGGCACATACCAGCGGTCGTTAAAATGCACCAGCAGCGGTTTGTCGTTGGCGATAAGTTCCGAACACATGCTCAGGACAAACACGACGACAAAAATCCACAGCGACCAGTAGCCGCGACGGTTGTGGCGAAAACGGGCCCAGCGGGCCTGGTTGACGGGGCTTAAACGCGGCATCAGCGGCCCTCAAAATCAATTCGGGGATCGACCAGCGTATAGCTGATATCGCTGACGATATTCAGCAGCAGGCCAATCAGGGTGAAAATATAGAGTGTGCCAAACATCACCGGATAATCACGCGACACGGTGGCCTCATAGCCCAGCAGCCCCAGACCGTTGAGCGAGAACATCACCTCTATCAACAGTGAGCCGGTAAAAAACATACTGATGAACGTGGCGGGAAATCCGGCAATCACCAGCAGCATGGCGTTGCGGAAGACGTGTTTCCACATAATCTGCTTCTCGCTGACCCCTTTGGCGCGGGCCGTGACAACATACTGCTTGCGGATTTCATCGAGAAACGCGTTTTTGGTCAGCATGGTCAGAGCGGCAAACCCACCGATCACCGTTGCCAGAACCGGCAGCGTGATATGCCAGAGATAGTCGGTGATTTTCTGATACCACGGCAGCGTGCTGAAATCGGCGGAGACTAAACCTCGTAGCGGGAAGATGTCGAAATAGCTGCCCCCGGCAAAGAAGACGATCAGCAGGACGGCAAACAGGAACGCCGGGATGGCATAGCCGATGATGATGAAGGTGCTGCTCCAGATATCGAAGCGGCTGCCGCTGTAAACCGCTTTACGGATCCCGAGCGGGATAGAGACCAGGTAGATAATCAGCGTTCCCCACAGCCCCAGCGTGACCGAAACCGGCAGGCTTTGCTTGATCAACGTTAACACTGACGCACTGCGAAACAGGCTATCGCCAAAATCAAAGCGGATATAATCCCAGAGCATCTTGAAATAGCGCTCGTGAATGGGCTTATCGAAGCCGTAGCGGTGGGTGATCTCGGCGATCACCTCAGGATCAAGCCCGCGCCCGCCGCGATAGTGGCTTTCACTGATATTCCCCACGCCGGTACGCGCATGGCTCGCGCCCATGCCTTCTCCGCCGCCGCCGGGCATGCCGCCGTTGTTACCAAACTCAATAGTAGCAATCGCCTGATCGACCGGGCCGCCGGGGGCGATTTGCACGATAAAAAAGTTAATGGTGATGATGGCCCACAGCGTGGGAATGACCAGCAGCAGACGGCGAATCAGATAGGCACCCATGATGATTCCTTATCGCCGCTCAGCGGGCAGTCTGGCGGCTTTATTAACGTCATACCACCAGGTGTCAAAGCCCAGCGAGTAGACAGGGCGCACGGCAGGTACGGAGAATTTATCCCAGCGTGCCAGACGGTCTTCGCCCATATACCACATGGGCAGCATGTAGTAGTTCCAGGTTAAGACCCTGTCGAGGGCACGGCCGAGCGGCAGGAGTTTTTCTTTATCGCCCTGCGCCGCCACAATTTTCGCAATCAGCGCATCAATCGCCGGGCTTTTTACGCCTGGCGCATTGTATGAGGAGTCGATGTAGCTGGAAGCCCAGGAAATTTGCAGGTCCGAGCTCGGCCACGGCTGGGCGGGCCACAGACGCTGCATCATGTCGTAATCACGGCTGCGCATGCGGTTGGTGATCTGTGCGTTATCAACCTGGCGAATGTTCATGGTAATCCCCAGTCGCTCCAGGTTGTGCTTAAACGGCAGTACCCACTGATCGTTGCCCCCGGATGAGAGCAGCAGCTCAAAGCTGAGAGGCTTACCCGTTTTGGCATCCACGCGCTTTTGATTTTTAAGGTGCCAGCCCGCCTCATCCAGCAGCTTGCTGGCCTTCAGCAGGTTGTCGCGGTCGTAGCCGTCACCGTTTGAGGCCGGGGGCTGAAAGACCGTGGTAAACACCTCCGGCGGCACTTCCGCCTTCAGCGGGGCCAGCAGAACCAGTTCGTCGGCTTTCGGATAATCACGCGCGGCATATTCCGTATTCTGGAAATAGCTGTTCGCACGGCTGTAAGCCCCGTAAAACAGCGCTTTGTTCATCCATTCAAAATCAAAGGCCAGGGAAATCGCTTCCCGAACGCGGCGGTCAGCGAATACCGGACGCTGAATATTAAACGCCAGCCAGCGCGTGTCCTGGGCGGATTCGTTTTTATGCTCGTCTTTAACGATATAGCCTTTCGCGAAATTCTTGCCGATATAACGGGTCGCCCAGTTTTTCGCGCTGCTCTCCACGCGTAAATCGAAGGCGCCCGCTTTGAACGCTTCAAATGCGACATTATCGTCAAGGTAGTAATCATAGCGAAGGGTATCGAAATTCCAGCGCCCACGGTTTACCGGCAGGTTTGCCGCCCAGTAATCTTTCACCCGGGAATAGACCACGTACTGCCCCATGCGCCAGTCGGTGATGCGGTAGGGGCCGCCGGCCAGCGGCGGCGTGGAGAGCGGGTCGCTGAGCTTATGATTTTTCCAGAACGATTCAGGCATAACCGGCAGCGAAAACAGGCTGAGCATATTCTCTTTATTCGGCTCGCTCAGCTCGATGCGCACGGTCAGGGGGGCAATGGCGCGCACCGTTGCGCCTTTATACACAATGCGGAACTGGGGTACGCCTTCGGTCATAAATTTATGAAACGTAAAGGCCACGTCGCTGGCCTTAACCGGCGAGCCATCGTGAAAACGGGCCCGGGGGTTGAGCGAAATTTCGGCCCAGGAGAAGTTATCCGCATAGCGGACATTATCAGCAATCAGCGGATAGTAGCTGCCGGGTTCATCATCGGAGGTCACAAAAAGCGTATCGTAAAGGGATTCCGTTCGCGCCGCCGCGACGCCACGCAGGGCGAAGCGGTTAAAGTTGTCAAATGTTCCCGTGGCGGAGAGCGTGACCTTTCCGCCTTTGGGGGCGGCAGGATTGACGTAATCGAAGTGCGTAAAATTGACCGCGTACTTTGGCTCGCCAATCACGGCGAACGCGATGTTTTCTTTGATGGTTTGCGCCTGGCTCGACAGGCTTGCTAATACCAACAAAAGCAACATGAAGCGCATAAACATCTCGCGGCGGCTCCCTTTTTTACAGACCGGCTCAGTTAAGCTGAATAATAAGTGACGTCACGGGCAATGTGAAATTATTCGGCCTGAGACGACACCTTATTTTGCCAGGTGCGGAACTGTTCCAGCGGCATAGGACGGCTAATCCAGTATCCCTGCAGGAAGTGGACGCCATGCTCACGCAGCCAGGCTGCCTGTTCCGGCGTTTCCACCCCTTCCGCAACGGTTAACATATTCAGCTTTCTTGCCAGCGTCAGCACAGCATCCAGCACCGGAGAGGTGACGGTTTCGGTGCCAATTGCGTTGACAAACCCACGGTCGATTTTCAGGTAGTCCATGGTGAAATGTTCAAGATAGATCAGCGCACTGTGGCCTGTACCGAAATCATCAATGGCGATTTCGAATCCTTCGTTATGTAGCCATTCGAAGAGGCTGCTGGCTTCCCGATGGTTAAGCATGTCGCGCTCGGTGATCTCCAGCACGATCTGGAAGTAATCTGGCGGCAGTAAGCTTTTGAAGGTGCGCATATCATCTTTGAAGCTTTCCGCATGCAGATGCCCCGGCGCGATATTGATCCCCAGCTTTGCGCCCGGCGGCAGCACGGTTTGTAACACCGGCGCATCGCGAATGATGAGGTCAAACAAATGCAGCGTCAGCGGGACAATCAGCTTTTGCGCTTCGGCAAAATTGATAAAGGCGTCCGGTGGGATCTCACCCATGGTCGGGTGTTTCCAGCGCATCAGCACTTCAACGCCCCGCATCTGAAGTGCATCCGTATCCACCACTGGCTGATAAACCACATAAAACTGACCGCGCTTGATGGCGCTCAGAATTTCTTTGCCCGGGTTGAGACGCAGGGTGAGGATGTAGAAGTTAAGCGATCCTGCCGCAATCCCGCATAACAGGCCGAAGAACAGGGCGAAGAGGATCTCGTCGCTCGTCCACTCCCTGGCGTACAGTTTGATGGTGAGAGGGACCTCTGTGAGCGTCGCGGTGCGCGCGGGCGTTTGATGTAAATCACTCGCCCTGACGAGGGTGCTTGAGGAGGTGGATAGTGCATTGTCGCCGATGATAATCGCGATGCCGGCAAACTCTTCCTGGCGCGCGGTATAAAGCAGGTACGGCGTCAGGTTGAGATTCACCGAGGTGAATACGCCGCCGTCCTTCACTAACGGATTACGATACCAGATGGCAATGGCGGGTCTGTTGGGCAGCATGGGCGTGCCGGGCAGCAGCGCGATATCAATCTGCTTGTTGATGTGCAGTTCGGGTATCAGCTCCTCCATCGGCGTATTCATCGGCCCTGTGGCTGACGAGCAGAACGCCATTTTGTTTCTGACCAGCAGAAAGGCGCGCACGTTGATGCTGAAGGCCGCGCGCGAGGTAAGCTCCGCGTTAACGTCCTGGCAATTATTCAGCGTGAGCGGCTGGAGTACGTCGATCGAGGTTTTCAGCTCCTCGAAATAGTTCTCCATGTAGATGCTCACATCCTTAATTAGCGTATCGAATCGGATTTCCCGCTTGTGGTAGCTCCAGAAAAATTGCAATGAGCCCAGGAGGATAGCCGCGATCAGGCCGGTAATAATGCTGAAGAACAGTATCTTGCGATGACTGGCGAAGTAGCGGGTGAGCATAAACGTCGTGATTCCTGAATTGCCGCTGATTATATTCAGTGTAACGGGCAAAAAAAAGCACCGCCTAAGCAGTGCTTTTTTTTATTATATCGCCAGCCAAGGGATAACCAGCGATACAATCATGATATTAACTGCGTGTCAGTACGCGGCGCGCTTCGTTGTAGCGCTTCTTCCAGTACGGTTCGTTCATGCTGGAGATGGTGACGCCGCTGCTGGTGGAGGCATGTACAAACTGGTCATTACCAATGTAGATGCCAACGTGTCGACCTGTTGAACCAGCACGGAACAGAACTAAGTCACCGGTGCGCAGTTTGGTGCGGGAAATTGACTTGCCCATCTCCTGCTGTTCGTAGGTCGAACGCGGAAGATCTAATCCAAATTGCTCACGGAACGTACGTTGTACAAAACTGGAACAGTCAATACCTTTTTTAGTATTGCCGCCAAGACGATAACGCACGCCTTTCCAGTCAGCATACTGGTCCATAATACGGGACTTCACGTCCAGATTACGTACCATATTTTCAAATTCATCCTGAGAAGCTTGCAGTGAAGAGGAATCTTCCGTTCCCACAACACGCGTCTCAGGATGCATATTCTTTGCGGTGTTCGATGTACTACATGCAGATAACAGTACCGCGACTGCTATCGCCGGGATCCCCCGTAAGATATATCTCAGAAACGGTTGAGATTTGACCATTTTGTTTATTTTCCCTTGAAGTCCTTAACGACAAATATCGTTATAAAAATGCCAAACGTGACGAGACTAATTATCTGTACACAATGAGACAATTGTTTCTGATGACATTTGTGGCACAGCGCACAAAATTATTCACCATCGAAATAATTATCCCTATGGGGCAAAACGAGTTCGAGATTAACCGATTGCCTGGGGTATTGCGAGTAAAAAAACCGTTTTTTTTATAAGAAATTGTGATACAGAAAGTAAAAATGGGCAATTGCTCAAAATAGCGGCAGATCCGCAGCGTTATCGCGCAATTGCTTCATTTTTATCATGAATACGATGACGAGAATATGACAGCGTGAAAGGATCGGGGGACGTGATCTATCAGGGATCGCAATGATCCCTGACGGTTAACGTTAAAAAACGGTAGTTATTTGTTTAATACTTGTTGCTTTCGGCGCGGGAGATAGCGATCAAAAACGGCAATCAGGCGATCGCTCAAGGGGGTCATCAGCACCCACGGCAGACCAATCAGCACTGCTGAAAGAGAACCCACGACAATATCCGTCAGCCAGTGAGCGCCAATCATCACGCGCGGGAAGGCAAATATCACCACAATAAGCAGGGCAATAGTGAATGCCTTCTTGCCGAAATAGCGCAGCATGAAACCCGAAAAAATAAGCAGCATCATGCCGTGATCGCCCGGAAAACTGTCTTTCGACGCATCTTTCGTTGGAATATGCAGCAATTCGCTGACGCGGTAAATATTCGGGAAAGAGAGCGACGGGCTGGCGCGTTTTACCGGCATCAGATGTTGCGCCAGCTGATTAATAACCACCGCAGCCAGAAGCATCACCAGACCGATAATCAGGATACGGCGACGCCCTGTGCCATCCTCTTTGAGCCAGAAAGAGAGCATCAGACCACCCATCGCCAGCAAGGAAATGCCGTCGAAGGCGCGGTTGTTGGTGATTGCCACCAGCCACAGGAACGCATCGCTCTTCACCAGCGCCTGGTTGAAGAAATGAAACAGGCCTGAATCCAGCGGGAACCAGAAACCGTGATTCGCCGGGATATACCAGGAGAAAAAGAGCGCCAGACCGGCGACATTAAGCAGTAATATCAGGGGAAATCGAGTTGTCATAACGTTCAGCATAGAGTGAAAACTGGGGCAACGTTAGCCGCCTGAACTTAAACGAAGCTTCAACAGGCTGGACTGCAGGGCATTCCAGTCGGCGTTAACCGCACTAATTAACTCTATTCGGCTATCCGGCGGCGCGACGTTTTGCGTTTCGATAAAGAAATCCTCGCCCTGGCGGTTGATCCGCACCAGCCCGTCTGGCGTGCGCATAATGCCTTTTACGCGATCAACCGGCGCAAGTCTGGCCCACTCAAGGATGCCTATGGTGTCGAAAACCGTATCGGCATCGAAAATCCATCCGCAGGCCTGATATCCCTGGCCGCTGTTCAGATTACGTCGCCAGCGCTGGTGCTCTGGCAGGCTAAGCGCCGCCAGTCCCTGTTTAACGGGATGGTGATGAGCATGCTCTGCGCTGGTCGGGAGTTCCGCCAGATTCTGGCGAGGCAGGTCGAGCAGGGCGCTATCGATTTTTCCCTGGGTGGTCTGCACGCGGGTACGATTGCCGCCGAAATGTTGCCACCACGCCTCCAGCGCGGCCTGGCTTTCCGCCGTGGCGCGATCTTCTTTATTAGCGACAATAACGTCCGCCGAGGCGAGCTGATCGCGGAAGTTCTCATTGGCCACCGCTTTTTCATCAAGCAGCAGACGCGGGTCGAGCAGGCACAGGGTGGCGCGCAGATCGATCCACGGTTCGTAGACCGGTGCGGTCAGCAAATCGAGGATCTGCTTCGGATGGCCCAGACCGGTAGGCTCAATCAGCAGGCGGTCCGGTTTACCCTGACGCAGCAGCGTATTGAGCCCGACCTGCATCGGCAGGCCATTGACGCAGCACATGCACCCGCCGGGGATCTCTTTAATCATTGCGCCACTCTCTGACAGCAGCGCACCATCAATGCCCACTTCGCCAAATTCATTGACCAGTACGGCCCATTTTTCTGCAGGATCTTTATTCGCCAGCAGATGGAGAATTGAGGTGGTTTTACCGCTGCCGAGAAAACCGGTGATGAGGTTCGTTTTGGTCACATGCACTCCAGTCGAGAATTGTGATGCTATAACACTATTCTCTTATCCTGGCGAAAAACGTACCCAATGAGAAGGGGAAGGGCGAACGGAGGCGACGTCCGTTCGCGTTAAGCGCAATAATCGTTAAATATTTAACGTTTCTATAACAGCCTGACGGGCGCCGCGGCGGGTGATGCGCGCGTATGCCTCGCTTACCGCCTCAACAAATACGCTATTCTGGGGGAGATCGTGGCCAAAGACCTCGCTCAGCCCCAGCAGCGCGTTAACGCGGTCAGCGTCGCGGCTGGCCCCGACAATCGCGCGAATTTTATCGCTGAGGGGATCGCGAACATCAATCGCGTTGCCGCGTTCGTCGGTACCGCTGACGTACCGTATCCAGCCGGCAACGCCCAGTGCCAGAAGAGGCCAGTCGGTATTTCGCTCAAGGTGGATGCGGATGCCATCCAGCATCCGTTGCGGCAGTTTCTGGCTACCGTCCATCGCAATCTGCCAGGTCCGGTGTTGCAGCGCCGGGTTGGCGAAGCGCGCAATCAGGCTGTCGGCATAGGCGGTCAGGTCCACATCCTTTATACGCAGCGTAGGCGCCTGCTCCTCCAGCATTAACCGCCGGGCGGCTTCACGGAAGGCGGCATCCTCCATACATTCATTAATATGCGCGTACCCGGCGAGGTATCCCAGATACGCCAGGAAAGAGTGGCTGCCGTTGAGCATGCGTAATTTCATCTGTTCCCACGGCAGAACGTCCTGCACCATCTGGACACCTGCCACTTCCCACTCCGGACGCCCGGCAACAAAATTATCTTCCACCACCCACTGAATAAACGGCTCGCAGCTGATGGCACACGGATCGTCGACGCCGAGCGCATCGGCGATTTCTGCAAGCGAGGCCTCCGTCGCCGCGGGAACAATTCTGTCGACCATCGTGCCCGGAAAACTCACGTGGCCTTCGATCCACTCCGCCAGCGCCGGGGAACGTTTCTGCGCCATGCCAAGCACGGCATTTTTCACCACGTGGCCATTGTCAGGAATATTGTCACAGGAAAGCACGGTAAACGCTGGCAAACCTCGCTCGCGGCGGCGATGTAGCGCCTCGACCAGGATCCCAGGCGCAGAATGCGGTTCGGCGGGGTTGTCCAGGTCGTGCTGGATCCGCGCGTTTTGTCGATCCAGCTTACCGGTCGCGGGATCGATGCAGTAGCCTTTCTCGGTGATGGTGAGCGATACAATCGCCACCTGGGGCTCACAAAATTTCTCAATAATGGCGGACAGGGAATCAAGCTTTGCATTCAGGCATTCATGAACGGCGCCGACAATGATTGGCTGATTTCCTTCAGCACCTTTCTCCAGCACGGTAAACAGATGATCCTGCCCGCGTAGCTGGCCCATCAGCACATCGCCGCTAAAGAGGCTAATTTCACAAATCCCCCAGTCGCCGCCTTTTTCATTCAACACCCGGTTTGTTAACAGCGCCTGGTGCGCGCGGTGAAATGCGCCAAAGCCAAAATGGACGATCCGGGAGCGTAATTGCTTGCGATCGTAGCGAGGTTGCTGAACATGGGCAGGAAGCGAGGTGGAGGCAATTGTCTTCATGAAATACACACCTGATTAACCATTAATTAACAATGCCAGTGTAAAGTTATATGACAGTAAATAAAATTGGTGAGCCGTAAATATCCCCGTTCTGTGAGTTAGATCAATCAACGTGTGGCGGTATGTTGACCCTGTACGCTAAACATGTATGGTAGTCGTCATTGCGGTAACACATATTGGTATAACAACTTTAGAGGGTGAGGCAATGGAACAAACCTGGCGTTGGTACGGGCCGAACGATCCGGTTTCTCTTGATGATGTGCGTCAGGCTGGCGCAACGGGTGTCGTGACGGCGCTGCATCACATTCCTAACGGCCAGGTCTGGCCGGTTGAGGAAATTCAACAGCGCCAGGCGCTGCTGGCGGAGAAGGGATTAACCTGGTCTGTCGTGGAGAGCATTCCGGTCCACGAAGATATCAAAACCCATTCCGGGGATTACCAGACCTGGATTGCGAACTACCAGCAGAGCATTCGCAACCTGGCGGCCTGCGGCATTGATACGGTTTGCTATAACTTCATGCCTATTCTGGACTGGACGCGGACCGATCTGGAATACCCGATGCCGGACGGCTCAAAAGCGCTGCGTTTCGACCAGATTGCCTTTGCGGCATTTGAGCTGCACATCCTGAAACGCCCTGGCGCCGACGCGGATTACACCGCTGAAGAGCAGCAGCAGGCGCTTCAATGGTTTAATGACGCGAGTGCAGCGGATATTGAAAAGCTGACCCGCAACATCATTGCGGGCCTGCCGGGCGCAGAAGAGGGATACACGCTGGACCAGTTCCGCGCGCGTCTGGCGGAATACGGCGATATTGATAAGAACCAGCTGCGTGAAAACATGGCTTATTTCCTGCGCGCTATCGTACCGGTTGCGGAAGAAGTCGGCGTGCGTCTGGCCGTGCATCCGGACGATCCACCGCGTCCTATCCTCGGTCTGCCGCGCATCGTTTCCACTATTGAAGATATGCAGTGGCTGAAAGAGACGGTCAACAGCATCTATAACGGCTTTACCATGTGTACGGGTTCCTACGGTGTTCGCGCGGATAACGACCTGGTGCAGATGATTGAAGCCTTTGGCGATCGCATTCACTTCACGCATTTGCGCGCAACCTGCCGGGAGGATAATCCTAAGACCTTCCACGAAGCCGCGCACCTGGGCGGAGACGTCAATATGGTCGCGGTGGTCGATGCCATCCTGGCAGAAGAGGCGCGTCGTAAGCAGGCTGGCGATGTCCGTCCTATTCCGTTCCGCCCGGACCACGGGCACCAGATGCTGGACGATCTGCGCAAGAAAACCAACCCAGGCTATTCGGCGATAGGCCGACTGAAAGGGATGGCGGAAGTGCGCGGCGTTGAGCTGGCGCTGAAGATGACGAAGTATCCGGAGCTTCTGTAACCGGAATTGCCGGGTGGCGGCTTCGCCTTACCCGGCCTACAGAAACAAAAAACCAGCTTCAGAGCTGGTTTCGTAGGCCCGGTAAGCGTAGCGCCACCGGGCGAAAAGCACGATACGCTATCAGTCAGCGCGACCCATATAGCGTTTTTCTTCGATATGGATGCGGATTTTCTCGCCTGCGGAGAGGTATTCCGGCACCTGCACAACCAGACCGGTGGTCAGAGTGGCAGGTTTGTTGCGGGCACTTGCGGATGCGCCC
Source organism: Enterobacter kobei (assembly GCF_001729765.1). Taxonomy (NCBI): domain Bacteria; kingdom Pseudomonadati; phylum Pseudomonadota; class Gammaproteobacteria; order Enterobacterales; family Enterobacteriaceae; genus Enterobacter; species Enterobacter kobei. The sequence continues at coordinate 3,178,791 of NZ_CP017181.1, read as the reverse complement.
TTGATGCCAGGTGCCGTCTCAACGATTTCCAGATCGACGGTCTGAGGCAGTTCCAGCGCCAGCAGCACGCCATCCCATGTCAGAACCTGCATGTCAGGCATACCGCCTTCAGGGATGAACAGCAGCTCTTCTTCAATCTGATCTTTGGTGAAGATATACGGGGTGTAATCTTCTTTATCCATGAACACGTACTCGTTGCCGTCGACGTAAGAGAAATCAACATAGCGACGGGTCAGGGTCACGGTATCGACAATATCGTCACCTTTAAAGCGCTCTTCCACTTTCAGGCCGGTACGCACATCGGCAAAACGCATTTTGTACAGCGTGGCAGCACCACGGGCGCTGGGAGCCTGAATGTCGATGTCTTTCACAATCAGCAGTTTGCCGTTGTAATTCAGTACCATACCTTTCTTAATTTCGTTCGCTCTTGGCATTGCAATAATCCTGTTTACGGGAGGTAAAAAATATCGCGCCAAATTACTCGTGCGCGGCCTTTCAGGCAAGCGGAATTCGTGGCTTTTGCTATCAACGCACAAAAGGTGTTACTGTGCGCCCGATGCCCGACTGCACGGGCTTCGTCACTGAGAGAGCATGTATGGATTGTCGTCCAGATTGCGGCGCGTGCTGTACCGCTCCGTCCATTTCAAGCCCGATACCCGGAATGCCGGAGGGCAAGCCCGCTAATACCCGCTGTGTTCAGCTCTCTGAATCCAACCTGTGTATGATCTTTGGTTCGCCCCTGCGCCCGAAGGTCTGCTCCGGGCTACAGCCTGGGGTCGAGATGTGCGGCAGTTCGCGTGCGCAGGCGATGCTCTATCTGCTTGAGCTGGAAGCGCTCACCGCGCCTTAAACGTCTTTGATTCTCGCCAGACAGCCAATGGTCAGCGTACACATCACCAGCGCAATCCAGAACACCGTGTGGTAGTTCCAGATCTCAGCAACGACCCCGGCCATGGAGCCTGCTATAATCCAGCCCACGCGCGTGGTATTAGTATAAAGGGTGGTCGCTGAGCCTGCCTGGCCCGGCATCAGATCCTGGAAGTAGAGCATGCCAATCCCCGCCAGAATCCCGATATAGATGGCGTTCAGCAGCTGTAAAGCCAGCAGCAGCCCCGGCGTATGGACCGTCAGCATACCAACGTAGAACAGCAGCCCGGCGACGGCCGCGATGCGCATCAAAAAACGTTTTCCGAAACGCTTCGCGTAATAGCCCGCTATCAGCATGGTCGGGATCTCCAGACCGGCAGCGGTGCCCATCATTATGCCGGCCAGTTTCTCCGGCAGATGCAGTTCATCAATAATAAACAGCGGCATGTTAATGATATACAGGCTGTTGGTGCCCCACATTAGCGTGCAGATAATAAACAGCAGCAGGGCATCGCGACGATTACGGCGCGGGGCCTCCAGGACGCCTGTCGCCACTTTGGGCTCTTTGCGCATTGACGGCAGAAAGCACCACACCATCGCACCGCACGCCACAAACGCGACCGCCGCGCTCAGGTACATCACCGTAAAGCCAAACCCCATCGCCAGCGCGTAAGCCAGCGGCGGGCCAATCACCCACGCCAGCGACACCTGAGCACGCAGGACCGAGCTGAACATCACCGCTTCACGCCCGGTATGGTCGGCATGCTCGCGGGCGAGGGCAAACAGCTGCGGGTTGGCGGTTGAGCCAAAGCTGCTCAGAAAAACCCCCACGAACAACAAAATGAAGTAGCTACGGTTCCAGGCAAACAAAACGCAGGCCAGGACGCCCATCAGGCAGCAGAAAACGATCAGGCTTTTACGATCGCCTTTTCGGTCGGAACGGCCCGCCAGGAACTGGCTTACCAGGATGCCGATAATGGCGCTCCCGGTAAAAAAGAAGCCAACCATCGCAGGACGGGCGTGAACCTCGTTGGTCAGGAATAAGCTCAGCGTTGGGGTTTGCAACGCGCCAGCAATGCCCGTGAAGAAGGCAACAATCAGGAACGCCGTTGACGTCAAATCGAAGGGCTTCGGCGAGGTGGCCGCAGGGGTGTTATGCATGTTTTATAATTAGCGAGTAACAGAGAGGGGCGGAGTTTACGCCGTTAGCTAAAAAATAAACAGTGGACGAGGTCAATGATGCCACGAAAAATCAAAATGGCATTTCAACTTCTCACCCTGCTGGCTGAACTTAGCTGAAACTGATTTGCTGAACTTCAGCAAAATTCAGCTGAATGCGGAAGAAATGTGCTGCATCTCTAAATTCTGAGATCGGAAATACGACTTTTCTTGCAAGACATTGCAGAAAGCGCAAGACTTTTTGAAACGTTTCAGCGCTATCTTGTTTTAACAAACGGAGCAGGCTAGCGTATTTTTTCTCATGTAAGCTGAAACGATTCACTTTCAGCAGGAGAGGAGAACCATGTTCCAGTTATCTGTTCAGGATATTCACCCGGGCGCTCAGGCCGGGGATAAAGAAGAGGCTATTCGTCAGGTTGCCGCTGCCCTTGTGCAGGCAGGCAACGTCGCGGACGGCTACGTAAACGGTATGCTGGCGCGCGAGCAGCAGACCTCCACCTTCCTCGGTAATGGGATTGCCATTCCGCACGGTACAACAGACACCCGCGACCAGGTGCTGAAAACCGGCGTGAAGGTTTATCAGTTCCCGCAGGGCGTGCTCTGGGGCGAAGGTCAGGTAGCGTATGTGGCTATCGGCATTGCGGCCAGCAGCGACGAACATTTGGGTCTGCTGCGTCAGCTAACGCATGTCCTGAGTGATGACGCCGTGGCGGAACAGCTGAAGTCTGCGACAACCGCTGAAGAGCTGCGTGCCTTGCTGATGGGTGAAAAACAGAGTGAAGCGCTGAAACTGGATAATGACACGCTGACGCTGGATGTAGTGGCTTCGGATCTGGTCACGCTGCAGGCGCTGAATGCGGGTCGTCTTAAAGAAGCCGGGGCGGCTGATGCCACCTTCGTGACGCGCGTGATTAACGACAAACCGTTGAATCTTGGCCAGGGTATCTGGCTGAACGACAGTGCTGAAGGCAACCTGCGCAGTGCTATCGCGGTGAGCCGTGCAGCCACAGCGTTTGACGTTGAGGGTGAGCCTGCCGCCATGCTGGTCACCGTGACGATGAACGATGAGCAGCCAGTGTCGGTGCTGAAGCGTCTGGGCGATCTGCTGCTGAATAATAAAGCTGAAAAATTGCTGAACGCGGATGCTGCCACCGTGCTGGCTCTGCTGACCAGTGATGATGCGCTGACGGATGACCTGCTGACCGCTGAGTTCGTGGTACGTAACGAACACGGCCTGCACGCCCGTCCAGGCACCATGCTGGTGAATACCATTAAACAATTCGAAAGTGAGATCACCGTGGCTAACCTTGATGGCACGGGCAAACCGGCCAACGGCCGTAGTCTGATGAAAGTGGTCGCGCTGGGCGTGAAGAAAGGTCACCGTCTGCGTTTCACCGCGCAGGGTGCTGATGCTGAACAGGCGCTGAAAGCGATTGGCGACGCCATCGGGGCAGGTCTGGGGGAGGGCGCATAATGAGCAGACGTGTTGCGACTATTACGCTGAACCCGGCATATGACCTGGTGGGGTTTTGCCCGGAGATTGAGCGCGGCGAAGTAAACCTCGTGCGTACCACTGGCCTGCATGCTGCGGGCAAAGGGATTAACGTCGCGAAAGTGCTCAAGGATCTCGGTATCGATGTCACCGTGGGTGGATTCCTCGGTAAAGATAACCAGGACGGTTTCCAGCAGCTGTTCAGCGAGCTGGGCATTGCTAACCGCTTCCAGGTCGTTCAGGGCCGTACCCGTATCAACGTCAAGCTGACGGAGAAAGACGGTGAAGTGACCGACCTGAACTTCTCTGGCTTCGAAGTCACCCCGTCAGACTGGGAGCGCTTTGTTAACGACTCCCTCACCTGGCTCGGTCAGTTCGACATGGTGTGCGTCAGCGGCAGCCTGCCGTCCGGCGTGAGCCCGGAAGCGTTTACCGACTGGATGACGCGCCTGCGTAGCCAGTGCCCATGCATTATTTTCGACAGCAGCCGTGACGCACTGGTTGCGGGTCTGAAAGCGTCTCCATGGCTGGTGAAGCCGAATCGCCGCGAACTGGAGATTTGGGCTGGCCGTAAGCTGCCAGAATTAAAAGATGTGATTGATGCAGCCCATGCGCTGCGTGAGCAGGGTATCGCTCACGTCGTGATCTCGCTGGGTGCAGAAGGCGCGTTGTGGGTTAACGCTTCTGGCGAATGGATTGCCAAACCGCCGTCAATGGAAGTTGTGAGTACCGTTGGCGCTGGGGATTCGATGGTTGGCGGCCTGATTTACGGCCTGCTGATGCGTGAATCCAGTGAACATACGTTACGTCTTGCCACCGCCGTTGCAGCCCTGGCCGTGAGCCAGAGCAATGTCGGTATTACCGATCGTACCCAGTTAGCCGCGATGATGGCGCGCGTTGACTTAAAACCTTTTAACTAACAGCAGGAGAGGAATAATGAAAACGCTGCTGATCATTGACTCCGGTCTCGGACAGGCTCGCGCCTATATGGCGAAGACCCTGCTGGGCGCGGCGGCACAAAAAGCACACCTGGACATCATTGATAACCCGGGTGATGCTGAACTGGCGATTGTTCTGGGTGATAAAATCCCTGCGGACAGTGCGCTGAACGGCAAAAAAGTGTGGCTGGGCGATATTAATCGCGCGGTGGCACATCCAGAACTGTTCCTGAGTGAAGCGAAAGGCCACGCGTCGGTTTACAGCGCACCTGTCGCGACAGCACCGACCGCGGCTGCGGCCACCGGGCCGAAACGCATTGTGGCGGTAACGGCGTGTCCAACCGGGGTAGCGCATACCTTTATGGCGGCTGAAGCCATTGAAACCGAAGCGAAAAAACGCGGCTGGTGGGTAAAAGTCGAAACCCGTGGATCCGTGGGTGCCGGTAACGCCATCACCCCGGAAGAAGTGGCGGAAGCCGATCTGGTGATTGTGGCGGCCGATATCGAAGTCGATCTGGCGAAGTTTGCCGGTAAGCCGATGTACCGCACCTCAACCGGCCTGGCGCTGAAAAAGACCGCTCAGGAATTTGATAAAGCGCTGGCGGAAGCCAAACCTTACCAGGCTACCGGTGCGGCTAAAACCGCCACCGAAGGGAAGAAAGAGTCTGCGGGGGCCTACCGTCACCTGCTGACGGGTGTGTCTTACATGCTGCCGATGGTGGTGGCGGGTGGTCTGTGTATCGCGCTCTCGTTTGCGTTTGGTATTACAGCATTTAAAGAAGAAGGTACGCTTGCGGCTGCGCTGATGCAGATCGGCGGGGGGGCAGCGTTCGCGCTGATGGTGCCGGTTCTGGCAGGCTTTATCGCTTTCTCCATCGCTGATCGTCCTGGTCTGACGCCGGGTCTTATCGGCGGTATGCTGGCCGTCAGCACCGGTTCCGGCTTTATCGGCGGTATCATTGCCGGCTTCCTGGCCGGTTACGTCGCGAAGCTGATCAGCTCGAAGCTGAAGCTGCCGCAGAGTATGGAAGCGCTGAAACCGATTCTCATCATCCCGCTGATTTCCAGCCTGGTGGTGGGTCTGGCGATGATTTACCTCATCGGTAAACCGGTAGCGGGCATCCTGACGGGTCTGACCCACTGGCTGCAAACCATGGGTACGGCGAACGCGGTTCTGCTGGGCGCAATCCTCGGCGGTATGATGTGTACCGATATGGGCGGTCCGGTGAACAAAGCGGCATACGCGTTTGGCGTTGGCCTGCTGAGTACCCAGACCTACGCGCCGATGGCGGCGATCATGGCGGCCGGTATGGTGCCACCTCTGGCGCTCGGCCTGGCGACCATTATCGCCCGTCGTAAGTTCGACAAAGCGCAGCAGGAAGGCGGTAAAGCGGCGCTGGTGCTGGGTCTGTGCTTCATCACCGAAGGTGCAATCCCGTTCGCGGCGCGTGATCCAATGCGTGTGCTGCCATGCTGTATCGTGGGCGGTGCGGTGACGGGGGCCATCTCCATGGCGATTGGCGCGAAGCTGATGGCACCACATGGTGGTCTGTTCGTCCTGCTGATCCCTGGCGCTATCACCCCGGTACTGGGTTACCTGCTGGCAATCATTGCCGGTACGCTGGTGGCGGGTCTCTCTTACGCGGTGCTGAAACGTCCGGAAGCGGAAGGGGTTGCAAAAGCAGCGTAAGCGATAAGCAACAAAAAAGCCGGGTGCGAAGCAACCCGGCTTTTTTTATGCCGCCTGTTCAGCGGTCTGCTGTGCCTTGAGCCACGCGATCTCTTCCGCCCAGATATCCGGATTGATGGTTTCCAGCACCATGGGGATACCGTCGAAACGGGCATCCTGCATAATAAAGCGAAATGCATCGTGACCAATATTGCCTTCGCCCAGGCTGTGGTGGCGGTCAACCCGGCTACCAAAGGCGCTTTTCGCATCGTTGAGGTGCATACCGCGCAGGTACTTGAAGCCCACGATGCGCTCAAACTCATCGAACGTGTTTTTCGTTGCCTCGGTTGTACGCAGATCGTAACCAGCCGCAAACGCGTGACAGGTATCAATGCACACGCCCACGCGGGATTTATCTTCCACGCCGTCGATGATCGCCGCCAGATGTTCGAACTTAAAACCGAGATTGCTGCCCTGACCGGCGGTGTTTTCGATCACCGCGGTCACGCCGTTGGTTTTCTCCAGGGTGATGTTGATGGACTCAGCAATACGCGCCAGACAGGCGTCTTCGTCGATCTGCATCAGATGGCTACCCGGATGGAAGTTCAGCAGCGTCAGCCCCAGCTGTTCACAGCGCTGCACTTCATCAAGGAACGCCTCGCGGGATTTATCCAGCGCTTCCTGAACCGGATGACCGAGGTTAATCAGATAGCTGTCGTGGGGAAGGATCTGGCCCGGCCCGTAGTGGTATTTTTCACAGGCGGCTTTGAAATCATCAATCACGTCGGTGGTGAGCGGTGCGGCGCGCCACTGGCGCTGATTTTTGGTGAACAGGGCGAAAGCGGTTGCCTCGATTTCGGCGGCGCGAATGGCGGCGTTTGCAAGGCCACCTGCAGCGCTGACGTGCGCTCCAACATATTTCATAAAAAGACTCCTGTTAACCCGAAACGCTTATCATAACGGGTTAACAGGAGAACGACGAGAGGGTTTATGCCATCAGGCTGTGTACGGCGAGGTTAATCGCGCCGCCGCCCACAATCAGCCAGATAAAGAGCACCAGCGCCATCAGCAGCGGTTTTGCGCCGGCTTTTTTCAGGGCGCTGACGTGCGTGGTCACACCCAGAGCCGCCATCGCCATGGCCAGCAGCACCGTATCCAGCGTCACCAGCATATCCACGACCGCTTTTGGCAGCAGGTGGAACGAGTTAAAGATAGCGACCACGATGAACAGGATCGCAAACCACGGAATGGTGATTTTGCTTTTCTCACTGCCACCTGCCGGAGCCAGTTGCTTAACCCGCGCGGCCAGGAAAATCAGGAACGGGGCCAGCATCATGACGCGCAGCATTTTGGCGATGACCGCGGCATTTTCCGCTTCCGGATTGATGGCGTGACCTGCTGCGACCACCTGTGCCACCTCGTGCATCGTCGAACCGATATAGATGCCGTAGGTTTCCGGGCTAAACCAGTGCGCCACCAGCGGATACATAGCCGGATAAAGGAAGATCGCCAGCGTACCGAAGATGACCACCGTCGCGACGGCCACCGTCACTTTACTGGCTTCAGCTTTAACGACCGGTTCCGTTGCCAGTACCGCTGCCGCACCGCAAATGCTGCTGCCTGCGCCAATTAACCAACTGGTCTGCTTGTCCAGGCCAAACACCTTCTGGCCGATAAAGCACGCCAGCATAAAGGTGCTCGAAAGGGTCAGGACATCAATGGCAATCCCGCTCACGCCGACATCCGCAATCTGCGAAAAGGTCAGGCGGAAACCGTAAAGAATAATGCCCAGACGTAATAAATGTTGTTTGGCGAAAATGACGCCCCCGTCGCAGGATTTCCAGATGTGCGGGTAGACGGTATTCCCGACCACCATGCCGAGCAAAATAGCCAGCGTTAAGGCACTAAACCCGGCACCGGCCACTGCCGGTATACTGCCGCCCCATAAGGCCACACCGGTGACGACGGCGCTGAGCGCGAGACCCGGCACGAAGTGCCAAACTGTACGATGATGTTGTAAGGTGAGTTCTGACATAACCTTCTCCTTTGTCTGGCTAAAGGTTAGGGCGATCTGGCTTAAAAATAAAATTGATTATATACTTATAATCAATCTATATAAGTGGTAAGTGACCATGCACATTACATTGCGTCAGCTGGAAGTGTTTGCCGAAGTGCTGAAGAGCGGCTCTACGACTCAGGCGTCACAAATGCTGGCGCTCTCTCAGTCTGCCGTTAGCGCGGCGTTGACCGATCTTGAAGGACAGTTAGGCGTTCAGCTTTTCGACAGGGTAGGGAAGCGTCTGGTGGTCAATGAGCATGGCCGCCTGCTTTACCCGCGCGCGCTGGCTCTGCTGGAGCAGGCTATCGAAATTGAACAGCTGTTCCGCGAAGACAACGGCGCGATCCGCGTTTTTGCCAGCAGTACCATCGGTAACTACATCCTGCCGGAAGTGATTGCCCGCTATCGCCGGGATTTTCCCTCGTTGCCGCTGGAGATGAGCGTGGGTAACAGCCAGGACGTCATCAACGCGGTGATCGATTTTCGCGTGGACATCGGTCTCATTGAAGGTCCGTGCCACAACGTCGATATCATCGCTGAGCCCTGGCTGGAAGACGAGCTGGTGGTGTTTGCCTCCCCGGCCTCTTCTTTATTACAGGGCGAGGTGACGCTGGAGCGCCTGGCGCAGGCTCAGTGGATCCTGCGCGAGCAGGGTTCCGGCACGCGTGAAATTGTCGATTACCTGCTGCTGTCTCATTTGCCGCATTTCCAGCTGGGAATGGAGCTGGGGAACTCGGAGGCGATTAAGCATGCGGTGCGTCATGGACTGGGTATCAGCTGCCTTTCCCGACGCGTGATTGCCGAACAGCTTGAGACGGGATCGCTGGTGGAAATTCCTGTTCCATTGCCGAAACTGGTGCGCACGCTGTGGTGCATCCATCATCGTCAGAAACACCTTTCCAGTTCGCTGCAGCGTTTTCTGCGCTATTGCGAGATGTGAAATTGCCCCTCATCCTGGCCCTCTCCCCAAAAGGGGGAGGGAAAAATGATGCTTTACTTATAATCCTGGCCGCGTCATGAAGCTCTCTTATAACTGAGTATTTCTGCCGGAAGGAACGCCGATCGTCTGCTACAATCGCGCCTCATTTATTGAATGGACAGCATTTTCACATGGTTTCAGAAACTAAAACCACAGAAGCGCCCACGCTACGTCGTGAACTCAAGGCGCGTCACCTGACGATGATCGCCATTGGCGGCTCCATCGGTACAGGTCTTTTCGTTGCCTCTGGCGCAACGATTTCGGCAGCTGGCCCGGGTGGGGCATTATTCTCTTATATCCTGATTGGCCTGATGGTCTACTTCCTGATGACCAGCCTGGGTGAACTGGCGGCATACATGCCGGTATCCGGTTCGTTTTCGACCTACGGACAAAAATACGTGGAAGAAGGCTTCGGCTTCGCGCTGGGCTGGAACTACTGGTACAACTGGGCTGTTACCATCGCCGTTGACCTCGTCGCCGCACAGCTGGTGATGACCTGGTGGTTCCCGGACACGCCGGGCTGGATCTGGAGCGCGTTGTTCCTGGTCGTCATTTTCCTGCTGAACTACATCTCCGTACGCGGGTTTGGTGAAGCGGAATACTGGTTCTCTTTGATCAAAGTGGCAACCGTCATCATCTTTATCGTCGTCGGTGTGGCGATGATCGTTGGTATTTTCAAAGGGGCAGAGCCTGCGGGCTGGAGCAACTGGACAATAGGCGATGCGCCGTTTGCCGGTGGGTTCTCGGCCATGATTGGCGTGGCGATGATTGTCGGCTTCTCTTTCCAGGGCACTGAGCTGATTGGCATTGCGGCCGGTGAATCTGAAAATCCGGAGAAGAACATTCCTCGCGCGGTGCGTCAGGTCTTCTGGCGTATCCTGCTGTTCTACGTGTTCGCGATCCTGATTATCAGCCTGATCATTCCGTATACCGATCCAAGCCTGTTGCGTAACGATGTGAAAGACATCAGCGTCAGCCCGTTCACTCTGGTCTTCCAGCACGCGGGACTGCTCTCTGCGGCGGCGGTAATGAATGCGGTGATCCTGACGGCAGTGCTGTCAGCGGGTAACTCCGGTATGTACGCGTCCACCCGTATGCTTTACACCCTGGCCTGCGACGGTAAAGCGCCGCGCATCTTCGCTAAACTGTCTCGCGGTGGTGTGCCACGTAACGCTCTGTACGCCACCACGGTGATTGCCGGTCTGTGCTTCCTGACCTCCATGTTCGGCAACCAGACGGTTTACCTGTGGCTGCTTAACACCTCCGGGATGACGGGCTTTATCGCCTGGCTGGGCATTGCCATCAGCCACTATCGCTTCCGTCGCGGTTACGTAATGCAAGGTCATGATCTGAACGACCTGCCGTATCGCTCAGGGTTCTTCCCGCTGGGGCCAATTTTCGCCTTCATTCTGTGTCTGATTATTACGCTGGGCCAGAACTATGAAGCGTTCCTCGCGGATACTATCGACTGGGGCGCCGTCACGGCAACCTACATTGGTATTCCGCTGTTCCTGATCATCTGGTTTGGTTACAAACTGACGAAAGGAACACACTTCGTTCGCTACAGTGAAATGGAATTCCCGGAACGATTTAAACAATAACCGCAATTCCTCTCTTTCAGCCCGCTCATTCGAGCGGGCTTTTTTATGGGGCGGTTAGAAGCTGTAAGTCATGCCCACGGTATAACGACGTCCATCAAGCACGGTGTCATACGTATCGTAATCAATTTGCTTATCGAGCACGTTATACACACCGGCAGTCACAAGCAGGTTTTTGTTCGCGTTGTAGCGCAGACCCACATCCACCTGGGTATAGGACGGTGTACCCTGGGACATTGATGTACGGCTCAGATACTCAGACGTTTTACCGCGCAGGTTCAGACGACTCCAGAAGCCGACGTCTGGTGTCGCCTGCCAGTCCAGGGTGGTATTGAACATATGTTTTGGCATTTTGTTCAACGGCTTACCGGAGAACTGGCCGCTCTTCTGCTCGGATTCCGTATAAGTGTAGTTGGCAGTCCAGTTCACATCGCGCGTGATTTTCCAGCCGAAGGTAGACTCCACGCCGCGCATGTTGGCTTTGTCCACGTTGACGCGGTCGCTCACGAAATCATAGCTGTGATCGCCAATCGTACAGGCGGGATCGGAACTGCTGTTACAGCGGCGAACTTCAGTAATTTTGTCTTTGAAGTCGGTATTGAACAGCGTCACACCGGCATTAAGATTGTCGTTATTATCCCAGAGCAGGGCGATCTCTTCACTCAGACTCTTCTCTGGTTTCAGGTCCGGGTTGCCAACGATGATACCGTCAAGACGGCCACCACCCGTTACCTGCCCCCAGCTGGCAGACGACTGACGCAGGTCCGGTGCACGGTAGCCCGCAGAAACCCCGCCTTTTAATGTCCACTGGTCGGCGAGGTGCCATACACCGTAACCACGTGGCGTCCAGTTAGTACCATAGTTTTGGTCTTTGTCCATGCGCAGGCCGCCGGTTAACGTAAAGCTTTCCGTCATTGCCCATTCATCTTCGGCAAACAGTGCCCAACTCCAGCGTGTCAGTTTGTTCAGGCCATCGGCAGCCTCCAGCTGATTGCCGTTGTCGCGCAGTTTCTCATAGCGATATTGCCCGCCGAGAGTCAGGGTATGATCGGCGAGGAAGATCTGGTTCTGGTTGTTGAAGGTGGTGTTGTACGAGCGCATTTCACGATCCGGGTTATTCGTCTCTTCCTGTTGGATATAGCTGGTGGTATTGAAGTCGTCGTAATAACCGCTGTGGGTTAATGAGTAGGTGGTATGTTCATAGCGGGTTTCGCTTTTGGTATTTGGTGTACAGGTCGTTCCACGGCAGGTTTCCGTCGCTTTCGACATCCCCGGCGTGCTGTTTCTGTCCTGAAGTTCACGGGTAAAGTCGAGGTCGAAATCATTTTGCTCGTCCGGCGTGAAATTCAACGTAATACCGCCGTTACGCATTTTCTGCTCGTTATACCCGTTCACAATCTTATCTTCTGCGCGGCGTGACAAAAGCCCCGTCACTTTTGCGCCAAGCAGCCCGTCAATCAGGGGACCTGAAGCGTAGGCGTTGGTCTGAAAGATATCACCGGAATCATTGTTTTCCTGGAAGGTTGCATCGCCATGCAACGAACCTGTCCAGGCTTTGGTGTTCGACACTTTTTTGGTAATGACGTTGATGACTCCACCCATTGCATCAGAGCCGTAAAGTGAGGACATCGGGCCACGGATAACCTCGATACGCTCAATGGACTCCAGCGGCGGCAGCCAGCCTTGTTCAATGCCCGAGTTGTCGCTGTTTGGGCGGGTACTGCGCGTACTCACGCGTTTGCCGTTCACCAGGAACAGCGTGTACTGCGACGCCATGCCGCGAATACTGATATCACTGCTGCTCCCGCCGCCAGTAACGACGACGCCCGGGACGTCTTTCAGGGCATCGGTGACATCACGGTAGGCTTTATCTTCAATCTGCTGTTTTGAAATCACCGAGATGGAGGCGGGGGCATTCTGGATTTTTTGTTCAAAACCCGTCGCAGTGACGACAACGGTGTCCTGATCGGCTGCGTGAACGAAGGAGGAAAGTGTGGCGGCGCCAATGGCAGCGGCCAGCAATTTAACGCGTGGTATTGTCATTTGTACATTCCATATAAAAAGAAAAAAACTCCATCGGGATAACCCTGAGAACTGTATGTATTTGTCTTGTAAGAACTCTTTGTGATGGAGAAGAGTCTGGAATTGTACAAAAGAATGTATAATTGTAAACACAAATGATAATTGAAATCATTTGTGTTTGATGTGTTGGCAAGAAAATAGCCTGGATTCAAGCGGATAGGATTATGTCAATAAGGGTAAAAGCCCGACAGGCGAGAGGCTATCGGGCAAATAGCGAAAATTACGCGAACAAATGCGCCGCGTGGAAGCGGAGATGATCCTCAATAAAGGAGGCCATAAAGTAATAGCTGTGGTCATATCCTGGCTGAATGCGCAGCGTGAGCGGCCAGTCCTTCTGGCGTGCCGCTTCAGCTAAAACGGCGGGCTGGAGTTGCCCGGCGAGGAACTGATCCGCATCGCCCTGATCGATAAGCATCGGGATCGCATTTGCTGAGTCGCTCGCCAGCATCAGCGCACAGCTGTCCCATTCCTGCCATTTCGTTTCATCTTTGCCCAGATAGTGGGTGAAGGCTTTTTGTCCCCACGGTACCTGCGTTGGGTTAACAATCGGCGCGAACGCAGAGACGCTGGTATATTTCCCGGGGTTTTTCAGCGCCATGATTAGCGCCCCGTGTCCGCCCATGGAATGTCCGCTGATGGCGCAGCGATCGTTTACCGCGAATTCGGCCTGAATCAGCGCAGGCAGCTCGTCACGGATGTAGTCATACATACGATAATGACTCGCCCACGGCTGCTCGGTCGCATTCAGGTAAAACCCGGCGCCTTTACCCTGGTCGTATCCTGCATCATCCGCCACATCGTCCCCACGGGGGCTGGTATCGGGCATCACCAGCGCGATACCCAGCTCGGCCGCAATACGCTGCGCACCGGCTTTGGTTGTGAAGTTTTCGTCGTTGCAGGTCAGGCCAGAAAGCCAGAACAGAACAGGCGGATTCTCTGCCGGAGGCAGGAAAATACTGAACGTCATGGCGCAGTTCAGCGTGGTGGAGTCGTGCCGCCAGCGCTGCTGTCGACCTTCAAAACAACGGTGCTCTTCGAGCAGTTCCATGCAAGGCTCCTTAATGAGAATAGCTATTCATTAGCATCATAATACAGCGTTTTCATTTACCTGTGAGCAACTTTCACTTTCGCGGAACGGCAAGATGCTGCATCATAAATTTACTTTTCTTTAACAATTGGAGCGGTCATGGCGCTGCGTATTGCGCTTAGTGGGTTTGTCGTTCTGGTGGTGGCGATGGGGATAGGGCGCTTTGCCTTTACGCCTCAGGTACCGCTGATGATTGCCGCCGGGCAACTCACGCTCACCAGCGCAGGCCTGGTGGCGGCGATGAATTATCTTGGCTATCTGGTGGGAGCATGGGATGCCATGCGCGCGCACCGCTTTGTTGAAACGCGGCTCTGGCTCGGCATTACGGGTGCGGTTGCATTGACGCTGCTCTCCGCGGCGGCGGATAACGCCGTCGTACATGGCCTGCTGCGCTTTGCGATCGGCTGCATGAGTGGCTGGTCAATGGTACTCATTGCCGCCTGGACCAACGAGCGGCTGGGGCAACTGGGTAAACCGGGGCTCAGTGCTGCGGTGTTCGCCGGCCCCGGCGCGGGTATCGCCCTGAGCGGCCTGCTCGCGGTCTATATTCAGGCGAAATCCCTTTCGGCCGGTGCGGCGTGGCAGATCTACGGCGTGCTGGCGCTCGTGTTGATTGCGCTGGTGGCACGCTATCTGCCGCGTACGGGCCAGCTTCATCGCCCGGGGACTGCGCCTGAGCCGTTGCGGCTGACCGCGGATTTAAAGCGCCTGGTCTGGAGCTACAGCCTGGCGGGATTTGGCTATATCCTTCCGGCGACCTTTTTATCGCAAATGGCCGCCGTGCGCTTTCCCGGCAGCCTGTTTGCCCAGTTTGTCTGGCCGATTTTTGGTCTCGCCGCTGTGGTGGGGATTGCGCTCAGCATTGCCTTGCGACATATCTCCACGGCTAACCGCAGGCTGGCTATCGTGCTGTGGCTTCAGGGCGCGGGTGTCCTGGCGGCCTGGCTGCTGCCGGGCATCGGCGGTTTGCTGACGGGCGGGCTGCTGGTAGGTGGGGGGTTCCTTTGCGCCGTGCAGCTCTCTCTTTTATACGGCCGAGAGCTGGCACCGAACCACACGCGTTATATGGCGGGACTGCTCACCACCGGGTATGCCATCGGGCAGTTGATTGGCCCGGTGACATCGGCGTTATCGACCTGGCTAACCCACCGGCTGGAGCCTGCGCTGGGGCTGGCGGGCGTCGCGTTGTTCATCGGCGGCGCGCTGGTCTGGAATCGTCACGCTGAAAGGCAACAGCAATTGCAATAATTATCGTCGTGAATACTGGATTATGTGCGTCGCCTCACGCACAATGAGCGCATACTTTTGCCACAACGAGGGCGAAAGACGCCACACCTGCAGGAGAAGAAAATGTCATCACTCAGTAAAGAAGCTGCCCTGGTCCATGAAGCCCTGCTTGCGCGCGGTCTCGAAACGCCATTGCGTCCGCCCGTTGAGGATATGGACAATGAAACCCGTAAAAGTCTGATTTCCGGGCATATGACCGAGATCATGCAACTGCTGAATCTCGATCTGAGCGATGACAGTCTGATGGAGACGCCTAAGCGCATCGCGAAAATGTACGTCGACGAAATTTTCTCTGGCCTGGATTACGCCAACTTCCCGAAAATTACCGTTATTGAAAATAAGATGAAGGTGGACGAGATGGTCACGGTACGTGATATCACGCTGACCAGCACCTGCGAACATCACTTCGTTACTATCGACGGTAAAGCGACCGTGGCTTACATTCCGAAAGATACGGTGATTGGTCTGTCGAAGATCAACCGTATTGTGCAGTTCTTCGCGCAGCGTCCTCAGGTTCAGGAACGTCTGACGCAGCAGATCCTGATTGCCCTGCAAACGCTGCTGGGCACCAATAACGTGGCGGTCTCCATCGATGCCGTTCACTACTGCGTGAAAGCCCGCGGCGTACGTGATGCGACCAGTGCAACCACCACCACTTCGCTGGGCGGTCTGTTTAAATCGAGCCAGAACACCCGCCAGGAGTTCCTGCGCGCCGTGCGTCACCACAACTAATCTCACAGGGCAGGGACCATGGAGCGAAACGTCACGCTCGATTTTGTTCGCGGCGTCGCCATACTGGGTATCCTGCTGCTGAATATTAGCGCCTTCGGTCTGCCGAAGGCCGCTTATCTCAATCCCGCCTGGTACGGCGATATCACCCGAAGCGATGCCTGGACCTGGGCAATCCTTGATCTGTTTGCCCAGGTTAAATTCCTCACGCTCTTTGCCCTGCTGTTTGGCGCAGGACTACAGCTTCTGCTTAAACGCGGCACCCGCTGGATCCAGTCGCGCTTAACCCTGCTGGTGATCCTCGGTTTTATCCACGGTCTGTTCTTCTGGGACGGCGATATTCTTCTCGCATATGGGTTAGTCGGGCTTATCTGCTGGCGTCTCATTCGTGATGCGCACAGCGTGAAAAGCCTGTTTAACACCGGCGTGATGCTCTACCTCATGGGGCTTGGGGTGCTGCTGCTGCTGGGGATGATCTCTGGCGAAGCGACCAACCGTTCTTGGATCCCGGATGCTGCAAACCTCCAGTACGAGCAGTTCTGGAAGCTAAAAGGCGGTACGGAAGCCATTAGCAACCGGACGGATATGCTGGGGGATAACCTTCTTGCGCTGGGGGCGCAATACGGCTGGCAGCTGGCAGGGATGATGCTGATGGGGGCGTCATTGATGCGCACCGGGTGGCTGAAAGGGGAGTTCAGCCTGCGTCATTATCGTCGCACCGGGGCGGGGCTGGTTCTGCTCGGCGTGCTGATAAACCTCCCGGCGGTGATGACACAGTGGCACATTCACTGGGATTATCGCTGGTGCGCTTTCCTGCTCCAGGTACCGCGTGAACTGAGCGCGCCATTCCAGACCATCGGCTACGCGGCGCTAATATATGGCTTCTGGCCGCAGCTTTCTCGCCTGTGGCTTGTCAGCGCAGTCGCCTGCGTCGGGCGCATGGCGTTAAGCAATTACCTCCTGCAAACGTTGATATGCACCACGATTTTCTATCGCTTTGGCCTGTTTATGAAATTCGACCGCCTCGGGCTGCTGGCGTTTGTTATTCCGATCTGGGCGGTTAATCTGGCGTTTTCCGTTATCTGGCTGCGTTATTTCCGTCAGGGGCCGCTGGAGTGGGTGTGGCGTCAGTTAACCGCACATGCTTCAGGGGTATCATTGAGTAATACATCCAGATAACGATCTGGATCACAATCATTAACAAAACGGATGTAAGCGTTTTCATGACTGTGAGCTTCTTCACGTAGTCCCTTTTCTCTCGCTGCCAAAATAGCCACCTTGCTAAACACAGGGGGTGTCTGTGAGTTGCTGCAATCCTTTGAAGGATGGTGAATATGATCACCATTCGTGATGTCGCCCGTCTGGCGGGCGTTTCTGTGGCTACCGTCTCCCGCGTGCTGAACAACAGTGCGCTGGTGAGCCCTGAAACCCGTGAAACCGTAATGAAAGCCGTGACCCAGCTCGGGTACCGGCCAAATGCCAACGCGCAGGCGCTTGCCACGCAGGTCAGCGATACCATCGGCGTGGTGGTGATGGATGTCTCAGACGCCTTTTTCGGTGCGCTGGTGAAAGCGGTCGATGTGGTTGCCCAGCAGCATCAAAAATATGTGCTGATTGGCAACAGCTATCATGAGGCGGAGAAAGAGCGTCATGCCATCGAAGTACTGATTCGCCAGCGCTGTAACGCCCTGATTGTTCACTCCAAAGCCTTAAGTGATGAAGAGCTTGCCGGGTTTATGGAACAGATACCGGGCATGGTGCTGATTAACCGGATTGTGCCGGGCTATGCCCACCGCTGTGTTGGGCTGGATAACGTCAGCGGCGCCATGATGGCCACCAAAATGCTTATCAATAACGGCCATCAGCGGATCGGTTATCTTGCCTCCAGCCATCAAATTGAAGATGACGCGTACCGGCGTGAGGGCTGGCAAAACGCCCTGAAAGAACACGGCATTACCGCATCAGAGAGCTGGATCGGCACTGGTACGCCTGACATGCAGGGCGGTGAGGCGGCAATGGTGGAGTTGTTGGGCCGCAATCTGCAGCTTTCTGCGGTGTTTGCGTATAACGACAGCATGGCAGCAGGCGCGTTGACGGCACTGAAAGATAACGGCATTGCGGTGCCGCAGCATTTGTCGTTGATTGGCTTTGACGACATTCCGATCGCCCGTTACACCGACCCGCAGCTGACCACGGTGCGCTATCCCATTGCTTCTATGGCAAAACTGGCTACTGAACTGGCGTTACAGGGAGCCGCAGGGCTGCTGGATCCTGGGGCGACCCATTGCTTCATGCCAACCCTGGTGCGTCGACATTCCGTCGCGTCGCGGCAAATTGTGGCTCCGATCACTAACTGATTACATGAGGTGATGTAACCGTTTTCAATCTGTGAGTAAATTCACAGTATCTTAACAAGGCGCTGACTATGATGTCAGCGTTTTAGCAGCTGAAACGCTATGTAACGGTGATTATTCACTTTAACAGTAGCCAATGTGCCGCAAACAACGAATAAAACGCATTTCTGGAGCGTTACCGACCACGGAAGAGAGAAATTTTATAAGTGAACGTCGGCTGTCAGTAACGTTTTATTAACATCTGCCTGCCGCTCGTTATTCACCAGAACTACCCTGCATAAAAAAAACCGGAGATACCATGAATAAGAAGGTGTTGACCCTGTCTGCTGTAATGGCAAGCATGCTTTTTGGTGCAGCAGCGCACGCTGCAGATACCCGTATTGGTGTGACGATTTATAAATACGACGACAACTTCATGTCTGTTGTACGTAAAGCTATCGAGAAAGATGCGAAAGCAGCGCCAGACGTACAGCTGCTGATGAATGACTCCCAGAATGACCAGTCCAAACAGAACGACCAGATCGACGTTCTTCTGGCGAAAGGCGTGAAAGCCCTGGCGATCAACCTGGTTGACCCGGCTGCAGCAGGCACGGTAATTGAAAAAGCGCGCGGCCAGAATGTGCCAATCGTCTTCTTCAACAAAGAACCTTCCCGTAAAGCGCTGGATAGCTATGACAAAGCGTATTACGTCGGTACTGACTCCAAAGAGTCCGGCATTATTCAGGGCGATCTGATCGCGAAACACTGGGCAGCGAACCCGAACTGGGACCTGAACAAAGACGGTCAGATCCAGTTCGTTCTGCTGAAAGGCGAACCTGGTCACCCGGATGCTGAAGCGCGTACGACTTACGTTATCAAAGAGCTGAATGATAAGGGCCTGAAAACCCAGCAGCTGGCATTAGATACCGCGATGTGGGATACCGCCCAGGCGAAAGATAAGATGGATGCCTGGCTGTCCGGCCCTAACGCGAACAAAATCGAAGTGGTTATTGCCAACAACGATGCGATGGCAATGGGTGCGGTAGAAGCGCTGAAAGCCCACAATAAATCGTCCATTCCGGTATTCGGTGTGGATGCCCTGCCAGAAGCGCTGGCGCTGGTTAAATCTGGCGCGATGGCCGGTACCGTTCTGAACGATGCCAATAACCAGGCGAAAGCCACCTTCGATCTGGCGAAAAACCTCGCTGACGGTAAAGGCGCGGCAGATGGCACCAGCTGGAAAATTGACAACAAAATCGTTCGCGTACCTTACGTGGGCGTAGACCAGTCCAACCTGGCTGAGTTTATCGGTAAATAAGTGAGTTAACCTGTCTCCACTGGGCGCAATTCGTTGCGCCCTTTTATAACGCGATATGCGAGGCCAACAAGGTATAATTATGGTCAGCACAACTACTCAGTCAACCGGTGAATACTTGTTGGAAATGAACGGTATTAACAAGTCATTTCCCGGTGTTAAGGCACTCGATAATGTTAATTTAAAAGTCCGTCCTCACTCTATTCATGCATTAATGGGGGAGAACGGTGCGGGTAAATCAACATTATTAAAATGTCTTTTTGGGATCTATCAAAAAGATTCTGGCAGCATTCTTTTTCAGGGGAAAGAGATCGATTTCCATTCAGCGAAAGAAGCACTGGAAAACGGTATCTCGATGGTTCACCAGGAATTAAACCTGGTACTGCAACGTTCCGTTATGGATAACATGTGGTTGGGGCGTTATCCAACCAAAGGTGTCTTTGTCGATCAGGACAAAATGTATCGTGACACCAAAGCGATTTTTGATGAGCTGGATATTGATATCGATCCGCGCGCTCGCGTGGGAACCTTATCCGTCTCACAAATGCAGATGATCGAAATTGCCAAAGCGTTCTCCTATGATGCGAAAATCGTCATCATGGACGAACCGACATCGTCATTAACGGAAAAAGAGGTTAATCACCTTTTTACCATTATTCGTAAGCTGAAAGAACGCGGCTGCGGCATTGTCTACATCTCTCACAAAATGGAAGAGATCTTCCAGCTGTGCGATGAGATTACCATCCTGCGCGACGGCCAGTGGATTGCCACGCAGCCGCTGGAAGGGCTGGATATGGACAAGATCATCGCCATGATGGTTGGCCGCTCCCTTAACCAGCGCTTCCCGGACAAAGAGAACAAGCCGGGTGAAGTGATTCTTGAAGTGCGCAATCTCACCTCGCTGCGTCAGCCGTCCATCCGCGATGTCTCCTTCGACCTGCACAAAGGCGAAATCCTGGGGATTGCCGGTCTGGTGGGGGCAAAGCGTACCGACATTGTGGAAACCTTGTTTGGTATCCGTGAGAAGGCCCAGGGCACCATTACGCTGCACGGAAAGAAAATTAACAACCACAATGCCAACGAAGCCATTAATAACGGTTTTGCGCTGGTAACGGAAGAACGTCGTTCGACGGGTATTTATGCTTATCTGGATATTAACTTTAACTCGTTAATTTCTAATATTCGTAATTACAAAAATAAAGTCGGACTGCTGGATAACTCCCGCATGAAGAGCGATACCCAGTGGGTGATTGACTCCATGCGCGTGAAAACGCCTGGCCACCGCACGCAAATTGGTTCGCTTTCGGGGGGTAACCAGCAAAAAGTCATTATCGGACGTTGGTTATTAACCCAGCCAGAAATTCTGATGCTGGATGAACCTACCCGTGGCATTGACGTCGGCGCGAAGTTTGAAATTTATCAGCTGATTGCCGAGCTGGCGAAAAAGAATAAAGGGATCATTATTATTTCTTCCGAAATGCCGGAACTGTTAGGGATCACAGACCGTATTCTGGTTATGAGCAATGGTCTCGTTGCCGGTATTGTTGACACCAAAACGACAACGCAAAACGAAATTTTGCGTCTTGCGTCTTTGCACCTTTAAGATCAGGGGCTCCTCATGAGTGCGTTAAATAAAAAAAGTTTTCTCACTTACCTGAAAGAAGGCGGAATTTACGTTGTTCTTTTAGTCCTGCTGGCCATTATCATTTTTCAGGACCCTACGTTCTTAAGTCTGCTGAACCTGAGTAACATTCTGACCCAGTCTTCCGTGCGTATTATCATTGCGCTGGGCGTGGCGGGCCTTATCGTCACCCAGGGTACTGACCTTTCTGCCGGTCGTCAGGTCGGCCTGGCGGCGGTTATTGCGGCCACCCTGCTGCAGTCGATGGAAAACGCCAACAAGGTCTTCCCGGAAATGGCGACCATGCCGATTTTCGTGGTGATCCTGATTGTCTGCGCCATCGGCGCGGTGATTGGCCTGATCAACGGTATCATCATCGCTTACCTGAACGTGACGCCATTTATCACCACGCTGGGTACGATGATCATCGTTTACGGTATCAACTCCCTCTACTACGACTTCGTGGGCGCGTCTCCTATCTCGGGCTTTGACAGCGGCTTCTCAACCTTTACGCAAGGGTTTATCGCGCTGGGCAGTTTCCGCCTGTCGTATATCACCTTCTATGCGCTGATCGCGGTGGCGTTCGTCTGGATCCTGTGGAACAAAACGCGCTTTGGTAAAAACATCTTTGCTATCGGCGGTAACCCGGAAGCGGCGAAAGTTTCCGGCGTCAACGTGGCCCTGAACCTGCTGATGATCTATGCCCTGTCCGGGGTGTTCTACGCCTTCGGTGGGATGCTGGAAGCGGGTCGTATCGGTTCTGCAACCAACAACCTCGGCTTTATGTACGAACTGGATGCGATTGCAGCCTGTGTGGTCGGCGGCGTCTCCTTCAGCGGCGGCGTGGGTACCGTACTCGGTGTGGTCACCGGTGTGATCATCTTCACCGTGATCAACTACGGCCTGACCTACATCGGCGTGAACCCGTACTGGCAGTACATCATTAAAGGCGCGATTATTATCTTCGCTGTTGCGCTGGATTCACTGAAGTACGCACGTAAGAAATAAGCTCAACAATGAAAAACCCGCAGCGATGCGGGTTTTTTTATGAGAAAAGTGAGGCTATCAGCGATTTTGAAATGGGCACCAGCCCGGTTTGAAGCCCGAAGGGTTTAAAGATTTTGTTAATGATGTCAGCGGAATAGTTGCCTCTGTTATTTTCTACATCTGACAATGTTTTTCGGGATACGCTAACTAATTTTGCATATTCATCCTGTTTTAGCCCCAACACCTCGACCCTGAGTTTCCTCAGTGCTTCTCCTTGCGTGATTTTACCCAACAATATGTCCCGAATGGCTGCGTGCAAGAGATCCTGACGATCGCGTGTATCGACGCGTGTTAAGCCTGGTGAAACGCGTTGCCTGTTTACCTGCGTTAACTTGTCAGGATCCTCTGCGTCGTCATGATGTCTCCTTCCATTTGCGCTGCGTATACGGGCTAATGTTTGCAGAAACTCTGACTCTGTCTTATCGGGTGTTTTCATAATAAGCCCCAGCGGGAAAGTTTGTCTGGAATAAAGCGAAAACCGATTGCAGGCATTTCCAGTATCTGTTTTGGAACACCGCGCGCCGCCAATCTTTCCGGTAGGTCGACGAGTTGAACGGCTGTCTCATGCAGGGCGTTAAGCAACGTCGAAGGGGGAATCCACTCCGCCAGCTCCGGTTGCGCCACCTGCCGCGGCGCCTCTTTCCTGGGCATAATCCAGAAAGTCGGCTGCCCGCTCGATGACGTCCGTAACCGTAAACGTTTTAGCGCTTGCGAATTCATTCCATTCCGGTACGGATTCTTTAATGCGTAAATTCCCAACAGGGGACATTGTGCCAAATTTTAGCAATAAAAAATTTTGCTGGCTGAGTGGTAATTCACTGATACCAAGCGCATTTATCCAGTAGCGACGACTGGCGCCGGCGGGAATGATATCGTCGATGAATCGCAGCCAGCCTGGATTTCCGTGGTCATTAAAAAAAGTGATACGGGGTGATTAAGGCAAGTAATGCCACTTATATCTCACATTATCCATTTTTTGAGAGGTTAATGAGTAATATATTACTCATTGTGCAAATTTATTTTTTCTTCTGCAGATCAAGCAGTTGCTCCGGTGTCACAGCCGGGTAACCCTGCGCGTCTTCCGGTACTTCATGCATCGCCGGAATCGGCACCAGCGGGCCTAAAAAGCGCGGTTCACGTTTGAAAATGTAGAGGTCCGCCAATGCGCCAAAACGCGCGCCAAATTCGCGCACGCGCACGCTCAGCATATCTTTAGGCGACGGCACCGCGTAGCACTGCGCCTGAATACCCATATGCAGCGCAATAAAGAGCGCGCGCTCGCAGTGGAAACGCTGGGTGATGATGATGAAGTCGTTGGTGTCGAACACTTTGCGGGTGCGCACGATGGAGTCGAGGGTGCGGAAGCCTGCGTAGTCGAGCACGATGTCGGCAGGATCCACGCCTGCGGCAATCAGGTCCTTACGCATCGTCACCGGTTCGTTATAGCTTTGCAGCGCGTTATCACCGCTTAACAGCAGATAGTTCACCTTGCCGCTGTTGTAAGCGTTCAGCGCGCCCTGAATTCGGTAACGATAATACTGGTTGATCACCCCGGTGCGGTAATACTTGGCGGTGCCGAGCACCACGCCCACCTGGCGATAGGGCAGGTCCTGCAGGTCATCAAAGATGTAAGGGGCGGTTTTCCAGCTCATCCAGCGGTCGAGACCCAGCACGATCAACAGCAGTATGCCGACCAGGACAGACAGGCTGTAAAAAACGCGCTTTAACATGGAGATGGCTCGTTCGTGGATGAAAGTTCACTCAGGCTACTTTACCCGTCTGGTTAGCGCAAGAAACAGCGACTCAACTGAGGGGTTTTTCAGCAATGTGGCGGACATTTCAGTCCGCCGGAAGGATTTATGCCAGCAGTACGCGGTCGATCGTCGTGCAGCCTAACGCCTTGAGCGTCGCAGCGGTAGCATCCCACTGAATCAGTGGCGCATCGGCCTTTTCGGCCAGAATTGCGCGCTGAATGTCGGGGTAGTCGTAGCCGTTCAGGCTCAGCAGGTTGAGCGCACCCTGCAGCGGCGGCAGCGTTGGGTTAAACGCGGCGTTTTCCGCATAGCTGCCGGTGAAGATACGGCCATCGCGGCACTGCAGCGCCACGCCGCTTGGGGCGTTACTGTACGGAGTGTGGCTCTTGTTAGCCGCACGAATGGCCGCTTCGCTCAGGTCATCGCCGGACAGGGCGAAACCATGATCCTGCTCGTCCATCAGCAGCGTTTTAATGTCCAGATCTTTCGGGCCGAAGGCATCCGGCAGGTAATCGCCCAGCGTGTGTGGCGCACGTCCCGGCAGGTTGATGCGCAGTTGCAGCCCGCTGTTCAGCTCGTTCATAAACTGACGGCAGTGGCCGCACGGCGTGTAGTTCACGGTGATGGCGCTCAGGGCCTTTTCACCGCGCAACCAGGCGTGGCTGATGGCGCTTTGCTCCGCATGAACGGTTTGCTGCATGGTTGCGCCCAGGAACTCCATGTTTCCACCGAAGTACCAGGTTCCGCTGACGCCGCGCGCAATAGCGCCGACGTTGAAGTGGGAGAGATCGGCACGCGCGCAGGCGGCAGCCAGGGGCAGCAGTGCGAAAGCCAGCGCGTCTTCATCCAGTCCCGCTGCTTGTTTCAGCATGGTGACCTGCTCTGCCGTCAGCAGGGCGGGGAAATGTGCATCTGCCAGGACGGGAGCAAGGGCTGATTGCAAATTCTCTGCAAGCTGAGCGAAGGCAGCTTGAAAACGTGGGTGCATGGCGTTTGCCTCATAAAGGTTAATGGATCGGTAGTTTACGGAGCCGCTGGGGCTTTATATGTGATCCACTTCTCATTATGTATGCAACTTATGAAATCAAAATGAAATTTGCGCGACGCATCGCAAATTTTAGCCCATCACCGCCAGAATCAACGGGAAAATGAACGGGGCGAGCAGGGAGGTGATAATCCCGCAGATCACCAGCGCCAGGGAGCTAAAAGCCCCTTCCTGATAGTCCAGCTCCGCGCAGCGGGCGGTACCCAGGGCGTGCGAGGCGGTACCCATCGACAATCCCCGCGCCGCTTTAGTATGGATCCGCATCGCGTTCAGGAGGGTGTGACCAAACACCGCGCCGAGAATACCGACGAAAATGACGCACATCGCGCTGATGGCCGGGATCCCGCCGAGGCTGCCGCCTACCGCCATTGCGATAGGTGTGGTCACCGATTTAGGCAGAATAGAGGCCGCAATTTGTGGCGAAGCGCCCATCAATAGCGCCACCGACGTGCCGGTGATCATCGCCACCAGGCTGCCCACAAAACAGATCGTAATGATGGATTTCCAGCGGGCGCGGATCTGGTGCAGCTGCTCATATAAAGGAAAGGCGAGGGCCACAACGGCGGGCTGCAACAGGTCGTTTAAAATTTTGCTGCCGGCAAAGTAACGTTCGTAAGGGATGCCGGTGAGCAGCAGGAAAGGAATAATTACCACCATCGCCACCAGCAGGGGGTTGAGCAGCGGCATTTTGAAGCGTGCGGCAAGTTTACGCGCGGCGAAGAAGACCAGCAGGGTTAACGGCAGAGACCACCAGATATTAGCCATCATTTTTTTGTTTTCTCCCCGATGACGTTACGTTCGCCATGTACCAGATGTGAACTCCAGCTCACGACAAGGAAAACCACCAGCGTGCTAACCGCGCAGGAGACCACAATCGGGCCGAACTGGGCTTTGAGCAAATCAAAATACTGCATGACCCCGACGCCGATGGGCACGAAAAGCAGCGCCATATAGCGGATGAGGACGAAACAGCCGGGGTTAACCCACTTTGCGGGCAGAATTTGCAGCGCCAGTAAAACAAAGAGGATCAGCATGCCGATAATGCTGCCAGGAATGGTGATAGGCAGCAGCGACGCGATAAAAATCCCGGCATACAGGCAGGCGTAAATCAGGACGAATGCGCGCAGATATTGCCAGATAATGTTCAATGATTTGCTCATGGTGATAGTCCTTGATGAAACGCATTCATCATACAATTAAACCTGAAAATGTGCCACGGATCACATCATGAATTTTGAGCATACCAGACATTCCGGAATGGAACGCCGGGCTTTCCACATACATACAGAGCAGCTACTATAGCGCGTCTTTTTTCACAGGTACTCAGAATGCGTGTTTTACTGGCCCCGATGGAAGGCGTGCTCGACTCACTTGTGCGCGAGCTGCTTACCGAGGTGAACGATTACGATCTCTGCGTGACGGAGTTTTTGCGCGTGGTCGATATGTTGCTGCCAGAAAAGTCATTCTACCGTCTCTGTCCTGAACTGCACCGCCAGAGCCGGACGCCTTCCGGTACGCTGGTGCGGATCCAGCTGTTAGGCCAGTATCCTGAATGGCTGGCGGAAAACGCAGCCAGGGCCGTGTCGCTGGGTTCTTATGGCGTCGATCTCAACTGCGGCTGTCCGTCAAAGCTGGTCAACGGCAGCGGCGGCGGGGCAACGCTACTCAAGGATCCTGAGCTGATTTATCGCGGCGCAAAAGCCATGCGCGAGGCGGTACCCTCGCATCTGCCGGTCACCGTGAAAGTTCGTCTGGGCTGGGACAGCGGAGATAAGCAGTTTGAAATTGCCGATGCGGTGCAGCAGGCTGGGGCCACCGAGCTGGTGGTGCATGGCCGCACCAAGGAAGATGGTTATAAAGCTGAGCGGATTAACTGGCAGGCGATTGGCGAGATCCGCAAACGGCTCACTATTCCGGTGATCGCTAACGGCGAAATCTGGGATTACGAAAGCGCGCAGGCATGCCTGAAAGAGACGGGCTGCAATGCGGTGATGATTGGCCGCGGTGCGCTGAACGTGCCCAACCTCAGTCGCGTCGTGAAATATAACGAACCGCGTATGCCATGGGCTGACGTGGTGACGCTGCTGCAAAAATACAGCCGTCTGGAAAAGCAGGGTGATACCGGTTTGTATCACGTCGCGCGCATCAAGCAGTGGCTGAGCTATTTACGTAAAGAATACAGCGAAGCGCTGGGGTTATTTCAGGCGATCCGCACGCTCCAGACGTCGGCTGAAATTGCGCGGGTCATTCAGTCAAAATAACCAGCGGTAATATTTAGATTTAAATAATTCACTATGTGAATATTTTGCTGATTATGTAAATGTATAACAATTTGCGGATTGCCACGCGTTACTAAAAAACGAAAAGTCATCAAGCGTAAGTTGCGCCTTTATTTTTTGAGTGCATGGCGTAATGAAACGTTTTCCTATTTTATCTCTGAGTGCTCCCCTTGTTTTTATGCTGGCTGCGTGCGCACCGGAACATTCCACGGTAGCGCCAATAAAAACGCAGGCGACAGCTGCATCTGTAAATACCCGACTTAACCATGCGGACTGGCCGAAAAACGAATGGTGGAAAGAGTATAACGACCCGCAGCTGAATGCGCTTATTGCGAAAGCGATAGCGGATGCCCCGGATATGCAAATTGCCCGGCAACGTATTACGCTCGCGGAAGCACAGGCGAAGGCCGCTATTGCTGCCGATGGCCCACAACTGGATTTTTCTGCGGATGTTGAACGGCAGAAAATGTCGGCAGAAGGCCTGATGGGCCCGTTCGCGCTGACCGATCCGGCGGCGGGAACGACCGGCCCATGGTACACCAATGGCACTTTTGGCCTCACGGCGGGGTGGGATCTGGATCTGTGGGGGAAAAATCGCGCCCGGATTGCCGCGCGTATCGGTAAAGTGAATGCGCAAAAAGCGGGGCTGGAGCAGACTCGCCAGCTGCTTGCCAGCAGCGTTGCGCGCCTTTACTGGGCGTGGCAGACCCAGGCTGCTGCCGGAGATGTCCTTTCCCAAATTAAGCAGGAGCAGAAAAATATTATCGATGCCGATCGCGAACTGTATCAGCACGGTATTACCTCCTCGGTGGAGGGCGTCGAAACCGATATTTATGCCAGCAAAACGGATGAACAGTTAGCGGACGTGAAGGGCAAAATGAAGGCCAT
Source organism: Enterobacter kobei (assembly GCF_001729765.1). Taxonomy (NCBI): domain Bacteria; kingdom Pseudomonadati; phylum Pseudomonadota; class Gammaproteobacteria; order Enterobacterales; family Enterobacteriaceae; genus Enterobacter; species Enterobacter kobei. Next base: position 3,150,543 of record NZ_CP017181.1, on the reverse strand, counting down.
TGAGGCGCGACTGACTGCGTTGACCGGTACATCGGCCATAGCCCTTACGCGCCATGCGTTGCCTGCGACAGAAGCCTCGCTCCCTTCAACGCTGGGATATGAACTGCTGGCGCGCCGCCCGGATCTTCAGGAGGCGCACTGGTATATAGAAGCCTCCCTGAGCGAGGTGGAGGCCGCCAGAGCAGCATTCTATCCTGACGTGAATCTGATGGCCTTCTTACAGCAGGATGCCCTGCACCTCAGCGATCTGTTCCGCTCTTCCGCTCAGCAGATGGGCGTGACCGCCGGTTTGACCCTGCCGATTTTCGACAGCGGCAGGCTGAACGCCAATCTGGATAGTGCCCAGGCGCAGAATAACCTCTCTGTCGCGAACTACAACAAAGCGGTGGTGGAGGCGGTGAATCAGGTGGCGCGTACGGCCAGCGAAGTCGAAACCCTGACGGCAAAAAACCGTCACCAGCAGCAGGTCGAAAAAGACGCGGCACGTGTAGTGGCGCTGGCGCAGGCTCGTTTTAGGGCAGGTATCCTTGCGGGGTCGCGGGTCAGCGAAGCCAGAATCCCGGCGCTTAAAGAACACCTTGAGACGGTCATGCTGAAAGGACAGTATATCGACGGCACGCTGCAACTAACGTCGGCGCTGGGGGGCGGCTATCATCACGGCTAAAAAGATGCGTTATCTATACTTATCTCTTTGCTGTTTTTCAGGAGGTGAGTATGACCAGAGTAGCGATTGTTACCGCATCGGATTCCGGGATTGGTAAAACCACGGCCCTGATGCTGGCAGAGCGCGGGTTTGATATTGGCATTACCTGGCATTCTGATGAAAAAGGTGCGCTGGAAACCTGCCGTGAAGTGGAAGCGAAGGGGCAGCGAGCAGAGGCTGTCCATCTCGATTTAAGCACGCTCCCGGAAGGTGCTGAAGCCATTGACGTGCTGATTGCGCGTTTCGGTCGGCTGGACGTGCTGGTTAACAATGCCGGGGCGATGACCAAAGCGCCCTTCCTGGAGATGCCGTTTGACGACTGGCGGAACATCTTCACCGTCGACGTGGACGGTGCGTTTCTCTGTTCGCAGATTGCGGCGCGGCAGATGGTGAAGCAGGGGGAAGGAGGGCGAATTGTCAACATTACCTCGGTGCATGAGCACACGCCGCTGCCGGAGGCCAGCGCCTACACCGCTGCGAAACATGCGCTCGGCGGCCTGACCAAATCCATGGCGATAGAACTGGTTAAGCACAACATTCTGGTGAACGCCGTCGCGCCGGGTGCCATTGCCACACCCATGAACGATATGGACGACTGCGAAGTGAAAGAAGGCTCAATGCCGGAAATCCCGCTGGCGCGCCCCGGGCATACGAGAGAAATCGCCAGCCTGGTGGCGTGGCTGTGCGACAGCGACGCCAGCTATACCACCGGGCAATCGTTTATCGTTGACGGGGGTTTTATGCTGGCGAATCCGCAGTTTAAGCCGGAGGGATAGCTACTTTTTGCCCTCTCCCTGTGGGAGAGGGTGAGGGGCAGGGCATCAGGCCGCATCCGGCTACGCCTCATCCCGCGCCTTTTCCCGATGTTTCAGCCACAGCCTGACGCCAATCACCGCCACAACCACGACAAGCAACCATGCCCAGTGCTTCAGATGCTGGTCGAGATTATGCAGCCACGGACCTATCACCTCGCCTCCCACGTAACCGAGCGTCGTAAAGATTAGCGCCCAGGCAATGGCGCCAAGAATATTCAGCGGCAGGAAAATTTTCGGCGGCAGACGGCTGGCGCCAATCAGTATCGGCCCGATTATCCTGAAGCCGTACATAAAACGGGTGCCTATAACGAACAGGTAAGGGTGGCGCTGGATCAGGCGCTGCGCGCGGTTAATTTTCTTTTTGTGTTTAGCGAAACGCTTGAGAAGCGTCGGACCAAAGCGCAGACCCAGAAAGTAGAGTAGCTGATCGCCAATCATGCCGCCCAGCGCGACCGCAGCGACGACCAGCGGAAATTTCAGTAAGCCCTGATGCGCGGCGACGCCGCCTAAAAGCGTGATGGTTTCACCTTCTGCCACGCTACCAATGACCAGCGCGGCATAGCCATATTGTTCAATGAGTGCGTTAATATCCATTACGTAAATGTTATCTCCCTCAGCGTACCTCGTTTAATCATATACCCCATGAATCAACAGCGGGGAAATCAACGGAAATTTCCCACTGTACATAAAATAATCTAAAGCCTGCATTATACTTAAGGTATCGCTGACGGGCCGACAACAAGGGGGCGCTATGAACCATGTCTGGGGACTTTTCTCCCATCCCGATCGTGAAATGCATGTCATCAAAAGTGAGAACGAAACGGTCTCGCATCATTACACCCACCATGTGCTGCTGATGGCCGCGGTGCCGGTAATATGCGCGTTTATTGGCACAACACAAATCGGCTGGAATTTCGGTGACGGCACCGTGGTTCAGCTTTCCTGGTTTACCGGGCTTTATCTTGCCATTCTCTTTTATGGCCTGATGCTGGCGGGCGTGGCGGTCATGGGGCGTGTCATTCACTGGATGGCACGTAACTATCCGCAACGTCCATCGCTGGCGCGCTGTATGGTCTTCGCTGGATACGTCGCGACCCCGCTGTTCTTAAGCGGTATTGTTGCACTGTATCCACTGGTCTGGTTGTGCGCACTGATCGGTACGATTGCTCTCTGTTACACAGGTTATCTGCTGTATCTGGGGGTTCCAACCTTCCTGAATATCAACAAAGAAGAGGGGCTGAGCTTCTCCAGCTCAACACTGGCTATCGGTGTGCTGGTGCTGGAGGCGTTACTGGCACTGACGGTTATTCTTTGGGGTTATGGATACCGTCTCTTCTAAGCTCACTGCATTGCTGGCGTAAATGCCAGCAATGCAGCATCTGTTCACGATTATCCGCTGGCGACAAAGCACTGTGACGGCTATGATGCCGAAGCCAGCCTGCGTTTATCCGTCGACGCAGGCGGTGTACGTCATTACGTGCGTGAATAATTATCAGAAGTCTCACCATGCTGAAATTCCGAGTCTCTTTACTTAGCCTGGCGCTGTTGCTGGGGGCGTCCGCTGCTGTGCCAGCCGTCGCTAAAACGCCCGCGGTGACCACTGCTGCTGCCCAGCCGCAAATTGCATCCGGCAGCGCGATGATTGTCGACCTCAACACCAATAAGGTGATTTACGCCAGCCATCCGGACCTGGTGCGCCCGATCGCTTCAATAACCAAATTAATGACCGCGATGGTGGTGCTTGATGCCCATCTGCCGCTGGACGAAAAACTGAAAGTGGATATCAGCCACACGTCAGAGATGAAAGGGATCTACTCTCGCGTGCGCCTGAACAGCGAAATCAGCCGTAAAAACATGCTGCTGCTGGCGCTGATGTCATCCGAAAACCGTGCGGCCGCGAGCCTGGCACACCACTATCCTGGCGGTTACGACGCGTTTATTCGCGCGATGAACGCCAAAGCCAAAGCGCTGGGGATGAACAATACGCACTATGTTGAACCGACGGGTCTGTCGATTAACAACGTCTCGACGGCCCGCGATCTGACGAAACTGCTGATTGCCAGCAAGCAGTATCCGCTGATTGGCCAGCTCAGCACGACCCGTGAAGAGATGGCGACCTTTGCCAGCCCGGCCTATACGCTGCCGTTCCGCAACACTAACCATCTGGTTTACCGGGATAACTGGAACATTCAGCTAACGAAAACCGGATTCACCAACGCGGCAGGACACTGTCTGGTGATGCGTACCGTGTTTAACGGTAATCCGGTGGCGCTGGTGGTGATGGATGCCTTCGGGAAATATACTCACTTTGCGGATGCGAGCCGCCTGCGGACCTGGATTGAGACCGGGAAGGTGCAGCCTGTACCGGCCGCGGCGTTGACGTATAAAAAGCAGAAAGCGGAGCAGATGGCGACGGCGCAGAACGATTAAGTACCTGTGCTCGCTGATGCCCTCACCCCAACCCTCTCCCACAGGGAGAGGGAGAACACACTAAAAACGGTAACCCAGGTTACCGTTTTGCTTTTATTCCGGCAGCGTCCAGTCCCCGTCGTTGAGCGGGCGCTGCATAATCACCGTATCCCGCCAGTCGCCTTTCTTGTATCCCACGCTGCGCAGCTGACCGACAATCTCGAAGCCATGCTTTTTATGCAGCCGCAACGAACCGGCGTTGTTATTGCCATCTCCCACTACGGCAATCATCTGCCGCCACGGGCCTTGTTCGCAGCGTGCAATAAGCGCATCCATTAATGCCGTGCCAAAACCGCGGCCGGTGGTGCTGGCGTCCACGTAAATCGACTCTTCCAGGGTATAGCGGTAGGCGTGTCGCGGTCGGTAAGGACTGGCATAGCAGTAACCCACCACGATGCCGCGATACAGCGCGATGAGCCACGGTAAATCGTTCTCAGCCACGCTTTTCATACGCTGGCGCATTTCGTCGATAGTCGGGGGGACTTCTTCAAATGACGCGCGTCCGTGAAGCACATGCCAGGCATAAATTGCGGTGATGGCATGCACATCATCGGGAAGGGCATCGCGCACTTCCAGTTCGGTTTCGGATAAAACGTCAATAGCCGACATGATGTGCCTGCTCCTCGTAATCGCATGCCGGAGAAACGTTTCTCCGGCGACAGACCGTTACTCTATTACGATTAACAAGTGCTAAACAATCTCTCAAATTTGGCTGTAGGAATTAATCAGACGCTTGCGTTAAGTGCTGCTCCGCGTCTGGGCTCTCTTTCCAGTATTTCTTCCGCGTTGTTTTACCAATGCCGGGGTTCATGCTGTTTGTAGGGTCATTCTCGCGATAAAACTGCTTAAGTGCGTCAGGAGCTTTATAAAGATGCCCGACGTTGTGTTCCGCAGGATATTGTGCGCCACGCTCGTGAAGAAGGGCGAGCATCTGCTCTTTCAGTTCGTGGGCATCAACCCCTTTTTTGACAATGTAATCCTGATGGAAGACATAGCACATAAAATGGCCGTAATAGAGCTTATGCACCAGCTTGCTGTCAATTTCCGGCGGCAAATGCTCAAACCACTCGGTGTCGTTACGGCGCAGGGCAATATCCAGCGCCAGGATATCTTCCACCTCGTCAGAGTGTACTGCCTGGTAACGGATAGCGGCTCCCGCCGCGGCAAAACGGTGCAGGAAGGCTTTGCTGCCCTCTTCAGGGGTACAGGCGAAGAAATCCCCTTCGGCGGTTTTGAAGAAGTCGGTCAGCCAGGCCTGCGCTTCGGCAATCCCGTCCCCGGCCATTTTCAGCAGCAGATGATGTTCGTACTTATCACGCCAGGTTTTCATTCGCTCCGGCAAATGCGCCGGGAAAACGTTGCCCAGCTTCTGCATAAAGCGGTCGGTGAAGTGAGGTTTGAACAGCGACACTTTCTCCAGCATCGCATCGGTGCGGCCCTTCATGGTGAAGAAGAACGGCATTTTGTCGGTGCCGAGCTTGTCGATCATCAGGAACGTATCTTTGCCGTAACGCTCGGCAATGTCGTAAATGTCCCGATGCATATATTCGCCCGCCACCGGCAGGTGGGTGAATTCGCCCAGAATATGACGACGGATTTCGGTTAACACTTCAGGCTGGTTGGTGCCGATATAAAACACCTGCTGCTTTTTCTCTGCCGGGAAGGTGTCGAGACGCACCGCGAAAACGGCAAGCTTGCCCGCACAGCCGGAGGACTCAAACAGACGGTCCGGGTCGGCGTTATAGCGCGCCGGCGTATCGGCTTCAATATCGCGCACGCGGGTAATGTAGTCATGGTCGTGCGCGTGGCGGCCATCGTGCTGAACGTCTTCATCCTTCACGCGATCGTCGTCGAGCTTGCTGAGGATCTGTTCCGGCGTGACGCCCAGGTCGATACCCAGATGGTTCACCAGCGTCAGCTTGCCGTCTTCATTGATACGGGCAAACAGCGACATCTCGGTGTAAGCCGGGCCGCGCTGCACCAGCGAGCCGCCGGAGTTATTGCAGATCCCACCGACGACCGAGGCGCCAATGCAGGAGGAGCCGATCACCGAATGCGGTTCTCGTCCCAGCGGCTTAAGCGCTTTTTCCAGCGAGTAAAGAGTGGTACCAGGGAAGGCGAGTACCTGCTCGCCTTTATCCAGCAGATGCAGCTTGTCGAGGCGCAGAGTGCTGATAATCACGATGTCACGATCGTAATCGTTGCCGTTCGGCGTAGAACCTTCGGTCAGGCCGGTGTTGGCCGCCTGCATTAATATAATCTTGTCGGCGGCAACGCAGGCGCTCAGCACGCGCCACAGTTCCAGCAGCGTGCCCGGAAAGACCACCGCCAGCGCCTCGCCCTGACCGGAGCGGAAACCCTTACGGTAGCGGGCGGTTTTAGCCGGGTCGGTAAGCAGGTGAGAGGAGCCAACCAGGCGCGACAGTTCGTTAATGAATGTTTTGTTATCGTCAGTTCGAACAGAAGACATCTTCCACTCCTTGTGGTGGGGCAAATTTCTCGCTGTAAAGCATAGCGCGATTAACAGTTTCGCGGTCTACTATTCATGAGAAAAATCAGAGAATAACCCTGCAAGCAAAAGAGGGTTTATGGCACACTGCGCTTTTCGCCCGGACCGGTGGCCTTCTTCCGGCGGTTAATGATGAGAGAGTAACGACATGAGATGGATATGTTCTTTAGGTGTCGCCGTCAGCCTGGCGCTGCAGCCTGCGCTGGCAGATGAGTTGTTTGGCAATCACCCGCTTACGCCTGAAGCCCGGGACGCATTTGTCACGGAACTGCTTAAAAAGATGACGGTTGATGAGAAGATCGGCCAGCTGCGTCTGATAAGCGTCGGTCCGGATAACCCGAAAGAGGCCATCCGGGAGATGATCAAAGAAAGCCAGGTGGGCGCCATCTTTAACACCGTCACCCGCCAGGATATCCGCAAAATGCAGGATCAGGTGATGGCGCTTAGCCGCCTGAAGATCCCTCTCTTCTTCGCCTATGACGTGGTACACGGCCAGCGCACCGTCTTCCCTATCAGTCTCGGCCTGGCCTCCTCCTTTAACCTCGATGCGGTGAAAACCGTCGGTCGCGTGTCGGCTTATGAAGCGGCGGATGACGGCCTGAACATGACCTGGGCTCCGATGGTCGATGTCTCGCGCGATCCGCGCTGGGGCCGCGCATCGGAAGGCTTCGGTGAAGATACGTATTTAACCGCCACGATGGGCAAAACCATGGTGGAAGCGATGCAGGGCAAAAGCCCGGCAGACCGCTATTCGGTGATGACCAGCGTCAAACACTTCGCGGCCTATGGCGCAGTGGAGGGCGGTAAAGAGTACAACACTGTCGACATGAGCCCGCAGCGCCTGTTCAACGACTATATGCCGCCGTACAAGGCAGGGCTGGATGCAGGCAGCGGCGCGGTGATGGTGGCGCTTAACTCGCTGAACGGCACGCCGGCGACCTCCGATTCGTGGCTGCTGAAAGACGTGCTGCGTGACCAGTGGGGCTTTAAGGGCATCACCGTGTCTGACCACGGCGCGATTAAAGAGCTGATCAAACACGGCACTGCATCCGACCCGGAAGACGCCGTGCGCGTGGCGCTGAAGTCTGGCATCAACATGAGCATGAGCGATGAATACTACAGCAAATACCTGCCGGGGCTGGTGAAGAGCGGCAAGGTGACGATGGCGGAGCTGGACGATGCCACGCGCCACGTGCTGAACGTGAAATATGACATGGGGTTGTTTAACGATCCTTACAGCCACCTGGGACCAAAAGATTCCGACCCGGCGGACACCAATGCTGAAAGCCGCCTGCACCGCAAAGAAGCGCGTGAAGTGGCGCGCGAAAGCCTGGTGCTGCTGAAGAACCGCCTCGACACGCTGCCGCTGAAAAAATCCGGCACCATTGCCGTGGTGGGCCCACTGGCTGACAGCAAACGCGACGTGATGGGCAGCTGGTCTGCGGCAGGCGTCGCCGATCAGTCCGTGACCGTGCTGACCGGTATCAAGAGCGCCGTCGGTGAAAACGCCAAAGTGGTGTACGCCAAAGGGGCAAACGTCACCAATGATAAAGACATCGTCACCTTCCTCAACCAGTACGAGGAAGCGGTGAAGGTCGATCCGCGCACGCCGAAAGAGATGATCGACGAAGCGGTAAACGCGGCTAAGCAGTCGGACGTCGTTGTCGCGGTCGTGGGCGAAGCGCAGGGGATGGCGCATGAAGCTTCCAGCCGTACCGATATCACTATTCCGCAGAGTCAGCGCGATCTGATTGCCGCCCTGAAAGCCACCGGCAAGCCGCTGGTGCTGGTGCTGATGAACGGTCGTCCGCTGGCGCTGGTGAAAGAAGACCAGCAGGCAGATGCCATACTGGAAACCTGGTTCGCCGGTACCGAAGGCGGTAACGCTATTGCCGACGTGCTGTTTGGCGATTACAACCCGTCCGGCAAGCTGCCGATGTCCTTCCCGCGCTCCGTCGGGCAGATCCCGGTTTATTACAGCCACCTGAACACCGGTCGCCCGTACAACGCCGACAAGCCGAACAAGTACACGTCACGTTACTTCGATGAAGCCAACGGCCCGCTGTATCCGTTTGGTTATGGTCTGAGCTACACCACCTTCAAGGTCTCCGAGGTGAAAATGTCGGCCCCGACCCTGAAGCGTGATGGCAAAGTGACCGCCAGCGTCGAGGTGACCAACACCGGCAAGCGCGAAGGGGCAACGGTGATTCAGATGTACGTGCAGGATGTCACTGCGTCGATGAGTCGTCCCGTGAAGCAGCTGCGTGGTTTCGAAAAGGTTGACCTGAAGCCGGGTGAAACCAAAACCATCAGCTTCCCGATTGACGTGGATGCGCTGAAGTTCTGGAACCAGCAGATGAAATACGATGCGGAACCCGGCAAATTTAACGTGTTTATCGGGGTGGACTCCGCTCGCGTGAATAAAGGCGAGTTCGAACTGCTGTAACCTTTCCTGCCTTTGCATCCCCCCGTCCTGCGGGGGATGCATCTTACCTTATGCTAAAAAGGCATTTTGACGGTTAATTCTGCCGTTTTAAGCTACGCTTTTCTCTCAAGCCTCTGAAAAAGGCAGCAAAAAAATGAGGATAGCGGAATGACGATTATTAAGGGGATGTTGGGATCGGCGGCATTACTGGCGGCGCTGAGTGTGCCGTTACAGGCGGCGGAGCCGGTAAAAGTGGGTTCCAAGATCGATACCGAAGGCGCGCTGCTCGGGAATATTATTTTGCAGGTGCTGGAAAGCCACGGTCTGAAAACCGTCAATAAAGTCCAGCTCGGCACCACGCCCGTGGTGCGCGGGGCGATTACCTCCGGCGAACTGGATATCTACCCGGAATACACCGGCAACGGGGCATTCTTCTTTAAAGATGAAAACGATCCGGCATGGAAAAACGCCAAAGCCGGGTATGAGAAAGTCAAAAAACTCGACGCGGAACAGAACAAACTGGTCTGGCTGACCCCGGCTCCTGCCAACAATACCTGGACCATCGCTGTGCGCAAAGATGTGGCGGAGAAAGGTAAGCTTACCTCACTGACGGATCTTAGCCGCTACCTGAAAGAGAAGGGTGATTTTAAGCTTGCGGCGTCCGCAGAGTTTATCGAGCGTCCTGACGCGTTGCCCGCGTTCGAAAAAGCTTACGGTTTCAAACTCGACCAGGCGCAGTTGCTCTCTCTGGCGGGCGGGGATACTGCGGTGACCATCAAAGCCGCGGCGCAGCAAACCTCGGGTGTTAATGCGGCCATGGCCTACGGTACCGATGGCCCGGTGGCGGCGCTCGGCCTGCAGACCCTGACCGATCCTAAAGGCGTTCAGCCGATTTACGCCCCGACCCCGGTCGTGCGTGAGGCGGTGCTGAAAGCCCATCCGGAGATTGCCGACTGGCTCAAGCCGGTCTTCGAAAAGCTGGATGAAAAAACGCTGCAGCAGCTGAATGCCAGCATTGCCGTCGAGGGACTGGATGCCAAAAAAGTGGCCGCCGACTTCCTGAAACAACAAGGGCTTGTGAAGTAACGGGAAAGGGCTGTGCCAATAAAATGTCATAACCGCGTACTGCTGCTGTTGGCCTGCACGGCCATCGCGGCGGTTGCGTTACCGTTTGTGAATGTCGCCCCTAACCGCCTGATGTCGGGGGAGGGAAAAGCGCTCTGGCAGGTCTGGCCGTTTACGCCGGGGTGGCTGGCGGCGTCGCTGGGCGCGTGGGTGATCCTGTCGCTCTGGCAGGGACGCCCGGCGCAGTGGCTGACGCTGCTCCTCTCCGAAGGGCTGTTTATTATCCTGTTCTGGAGTGCCGGACTGGCGGCGACGCATATGGCGTCGGCGGAAAGTCCACTGGCGAGGACCTCTATAGGCAGCGGCCTCTGGCTCTGGCTGGCGCTCTGTTTGCTGGCCTGCAGCGATGCGATTCGTCGACTCATCTCCAGTGCCGTCTGGCGCTGGGTACTGAATGCGCAGATATGGTGTATACCATTGTTCCTGCTGTTCAGCGGGGAGCTGAACAATCTCTCGCTGTTAAAAGAGTACGCCAACCGCCAGGAGGTATTTGATGATGCCCTGGCGCAACACCTGACGATCCTCTTCGGCACGCTCCTTCCGGCGCTTCTGCTCGGGATTTCGCTGGGCATGTGGTGTTACCGCCATCCTTCCCGCCAGGGCGGCATTTTTGCCGTGCTCAACGTCATCCAGACGATTCCTTCCGTTGCGCTGTTTGGCCTGCTGATTGCCCCGCTGGCCGGGCTGGTGAAGTCGTTTCCGGTGCTGGGCGCGGCAGGCATCGCCGGAACGGGATTAACCCCGGCGCTTATCGCGCTGGTGCTCTATGCACTGTTGCCGCTGGTGCGCGGCGTGGTCGCGGGGTTAAGCCAGGTCGCGCCGGATGTGCTGGAAAGCGCCCATGCCATGGGGATGAGCGCGCGGCAGTGTTTCTGGAAGATACAGCTCCCGCTGGCGCTACCCCTGCTGCTGCGCAGCCTGCGGGTAGTCGCCGTTCAGACCGTGGGCATGGCGGTGATCGCCGCGCTGATTGGCGCGGGTGGCTTTGGTGCGCTGGTGTTCCAGGGGCTGCTGAGCAGTGCTCTCGATTTGGTGTTGCTGGGCGTGGTGCCCACGATTGCGCTGGCGGTGGTTGTCGACGCGCTGTTTGCCTTATGGCTCGCGCTGCTCAGGAGAAGCGCCAATGATTGAATTTCATGATGTCAGTAAAACCTTTGCGGGTCGCCCGGCGGCGAGCCATCTCAACCTGAACTTTGCCGAAGGCGCGTTTTCCGTGCTGATTGGTACGTCAGGGTCGGGAAAATCCACCACGCTGAAGATGATCAACCGTCTGGTCGAGCATGACAGTGGGCTGATCCGCTTTGCCGGGGAAGAGATCCGCAGTCTGCCGGTGCTGGAGTTGCGCCGTCGGATGGGCTATGCCATTCAGTCCATCGGACTGTTTCCCCACTGGACGGTGGCGCAAAACATTGCCACCGTGCTGCAGCTGGAGAAATGGTCGCGGGCTAAAACGGCTGACCGGGTGGAGGAACTGATGTCTCTGCTGGGGTTAGAGCCTGTCCTGCGCGACCGCTATCCGCACCAGCTTTCCGGTGGGCAGCAGCAGCGCGTGGGCGTGGCGCGCGCGCTGGCGGCCAATCCGCAGGTGTTGCTGATGGACGAACCCTTTGGTGCGCTGGATCCGGTGACGCGCGGGGCGCTGCAGACGGAAATGACCCGTATTCACCGCATTCTCGGAAGGACCATTGTCCTCGTGACGCACGATATTGATGAAGCTCTGCGTCTGGCTGACCATCTGGTCCTGATGGATCACGGCGAAGTGGTGCAGCAGGGCGCGCCGCTCGCGCTGCTGACCAGCCCGAAGAACGACTTTGTGCGTGAGTTTTTTGGCCGTAGCGAGCTGGGCGTCAGGTTGCTCTCCCTGCGCACGGTCGGTGATTATATGCGTCGACAGGATACGTCGCTCGCCGGTGAACCGCTACAGGCGCAAATGACCCTGCGGGATGCTCTCTCCGCGTTTGTGGCGCGCCAGTGTGAAGTGCTACCCGTTTCGGATGCCCGGGGGGCACCGTGCGGAAGCTTACATTTTCGCGATTTGCTGGCCGGGGAGGTGACGCGTGAAGGCTCTGCGTGATCCCCTCCTCTGGCTGGTAGCGCTGTTTGTCGCCTTACTGTTTTTGATGCCTCACAGCGCGGTACTGTTCGGCGCACTTTTCCCTGGGCTGCCGCGCCCGGTGTACCAGCAGGAGAGCTTTATTAATCTTGCCGTGGCGCATCTCTGGCTGGTGGCGCTCTCCAGTTCTGTCGCGATTGTGCTGGGCACCGGCGCGGGTATCGCGGTGACCCGGCCTGCCGGGCGGGAGTTTCGTCCCCTGGTGGAAACCATCGCGGCTATTGGACAGACCTTTCCGCCGGTGGCGGTGCTGGCCATTGCGGTGCCGGTCATGGGATTTGGTCAGCAGCCTGCGCTTATCGCGCTGATTTTATACGGGGTGTTGCCCATTCTGCAGGGCACGCTGGCGGGTATTGCGGCCGTCCCGGCATCGGTGTTAAGCGTGGCAGAAGGGATGGGGATGAGTCGCTGGCAGCGGCTGCGCAAGGTGGAACTGCCGCTTGCAGCACCGGTTATCATTGCCGGGATCCGCACGTCGGTGATTATTAACATCGGGACGGCGACCATTGCGTCTACGGTGGGGGCCAATACGCTGGGAACGCCGATTATTATCGGCTTAAGCGGGTTTAACACGGCTTATATTGTGCAGGGGGCGGTGCTGGTCGCGCTGGCGGCTATCGTCGTCGATCGCCTTTTTGAGCGGCTGGCGATGTACCTCAGCCGACACCGCCACGAACAATAAACGAGTACCCTGCCAGCATTACGCCGCCGATACCGCTTACGGCCATCAGGACAAAAAGGGTAATCACGGCCAGTTTGGTTGCCTTCATCATGTGCTCCTGTTGTTAACGGAACAATTATACGGTGAAGCGCGGCTGTTAATGAACCATTAAATGCCGTTATGGCTCATCCGGGCCAAGGGAATAAACCGGATACCCATTCTCACGCCATTCCGTCAGCAGCTGTTGCTGCGTGGCGGACGGCACTTCGCCACACCAGACCAGCAGAGTCTGGCCGTCGAAAAACTCAGGCTTAAGCTGCGCCAGCGAGTGCGCAAGGACATCCACGCGCCAGCCCTGTTGGGTGGCAATCCACGCTTCCAGCCACAGGCGGGTGGTGTCGTGCACGTTCCAGCCGACCACCAGCGCATCTTTTCCGGCCTTGTTCTTCGCCGAGGCGAGGCAGACGGCAATGTAGTTAATCAGCACGCCGTCGAGCATGCTGAGCAGCGCCTGCAGGGTGGACTGCTGACATTGCAGGCGTCGACGGAGCGGAATGAAAAGATGGGCGATGAGCGTCTGTGCCGGATAATCGCGACCCTGCTCTTTGATCCATGCGCGCAGGCGCTGCACATTACCCGCCTGCAGGAGCCGCAGCAGGGTTTCCTGCTGTTCGCGCCAGAGGTGCTGCGTGTCCGGGTCGTCGTGGCTCAGCAAGGACTTCACTTTACCGACCTGCACGCCGTTGTCTATCCAGCTTTTAATTTCGCGGATCCGGTCGATATCGGCATCGTTGAACAGGCGATGTCCGCCGTCCGTTCTCTGCGGTTTAAGCAATCCATACCGTCGCTGCCACGCCCGTAGGGTAACGGGATTGATATCACAAAGGAGTGCCACTTCACCTATCGTGTAAAGCGCCATATTTGCCCCCTGGCTTACGCGTTCCCAGCTTAACTGTAGACCCACTTTGCCGAACCAGGAAGGATTGATTGATTTTTGAACAAATAATGCGAAGGATGCGCGATGATCGGAAAAAGGTGTGATAACGGACACGATTTTGCGCTTTTTTGGGATGCTTCAAAGAAAGCAAACCTGCAACAGTGTATGTTACGCGTTTTTAGCGTGTGCGGTTTTGAGTATGTACGAGTTTAATCTGGTGCTGCTGTTGCTTCAGCAGATGTGCGTGTTTCTGGTCATCGCCTGGCTGATGAGCAAAACGCGTCTTTTTATCCCGCTGATGCAGGTCACCGTACGTCTGCCGCATAAGCTGCTCTGCTACGTCACCTTCTCTATTTTTTGCATAATGGGGACTTATTTTGGTCTTCATATCGAAGACTCTATCGCCAATACGCGCGCGATCGGCGCGGTGATGGGCGGGCTGCTTGGCGGCCCCGTCGTCGGTGGCCTTGTGGGGTTAACCGGCGGGCTGCATCGTTATTCCATGGGCGGGATGACGGCGCTCAGCTGTATGATCTCTACGATCGTGGAAGGGCTGCTTGGCGGCCTGGTACACAGCTACATGATCAAGCGTGGTCGCCCGGATAAAGTCTTTAGCCCGCTCACTGCCGGGGCGATCACCTTTGTTGCCGAAATGGCGCAGATGGCGATCATCCTGCTGATTGCCCGTCCCTTTGACGATGCGCTGCACCTGGTCAGCAGTATTGCGGCCCCGATGATGGTGACTAACACCGTCGGCGCGGCGCTGTTTATGCGCATTCTGCTTGATAAACGCGCCATGTTTGAGAAGTACACCTCGGCCTTTTCTGCCACGGCGTTGAAGGTTGCCGCCTCGACCGAAGGGATCCTGCGCCAGGGGTTCAACGAGGAGAACAGCATGAAGGTGGCGCAGGTGCTCTACAAAGAGCTCGATATCGGCGCGGTCGCCATCACCGATCGCGAAAAGCTGCTGGCGTTTACCGGCACCGGAGACGATCACCATCTGCCAGGCAAACCTATCTCCTCAACCTATACGCTGCGGGCCATTGAAACCGGCGAAGTAGTGTATGCCGATGGTAACGAAGTGCCTTATCGCTGCTCGCTGCATCCGCAGTGTAAGCTGGGCTCCACGCTGGTCATTCCGCTGCGCGGTGAAAATCAGCGGGTGATGGGCACCATCAAGCTGTATGAGGCGAAAAACCGCCTGTTCAGCTCCATCAACCGCACGCTGGGGGAGGGGATCGCTCAGCTGCTGTCAGCGCAAATCCTCGCCGGGCAGTATGAACGGCAGAAAGCCCTGTTAACGCAGTCTGAGATTAAGCTCCTGCATGCGCAGGTTAATCCGCATTTCCTGTTTAATGCCCTGAATACGCTTAAAGCGGTGATCCGCCGCGACAGCGATCAGGCCGCGCAGCTGGTGCAGTTTCTGTCGACCTTTTTCCGCAAGAACCTGAAACGTCCGTCAGAGATAGTGACCCTGTCCGATGAGATTGAGCACGTGAACGCCTATCTGCAGATTGAGCAGGCGCGTTTCCAGTCTCGCCTGCAGGTGTCGCTTTCCGTCCCGGATGACCTGGCGTATCAGCATCTTCCGGCCTTTACCCTGCAGCCTATCGTGGAAAATGCCATCAAACATGGAACTTCGCAGCTGCTCGGGATCGGAGAGATCACGATTGCTGCCAGCCGTTTTAACCATCATCTGGTGCTGGATATTGAAGATAATGCCGGGCTTTATCAGCCTTCCACGTCGGGCGGGCTAGGGATGAGCCTGGTGGATAAACGTCTGCGTGCCCACTTTGGCGACGACTGCGGTATTACCGTGGCCTGTGAGCCGGACCGATTTACCCGTATTACCGTTCGACTGCCGCTGGAGGAAAACGCATGTTAAGAGTGCTGATTGTGGATGATGAGCCGCTGGCACGGGAAAACCTGCGCGTTCTGCTGCAGGAGCAGCCAGATATTGAGGTTGTGGGAGAGTGTGCGAACGCCATTGAGGCCATTGGTGCCGTGCATAAGTTGCGCCCTGACGTGCTGTTCCTCGACATTCAAATGCCGCGTATCAGCGGGCTGGAGATGGTGGGTATGCTCGACCCGGCGCATCGTCCCTACATCGTGTTTCTGACGGCCTTCGACGAGTATGCCGTTAAGGCTTTTGAGGAGCACGCGTTTGATTATTTACTCAAGCCGATTGAAGAGAAGCGGCTGGAAAAGACCCTGAACCGGTTACGCCAGGAGCGAACCGTCCAGGATGTCACGCTGCTGCCAGAGAACCAGCAGCCGCTGAAATTTATCCCGTGCACCGGGCACAGCCGAATCTATCTTTTGCAGATGGATGATGTGGCCTTCGTGAGTAGCCGACTGAGCGGCGTGTTTGTCACCAGTGCAGAGGGAAATGAAGGATTTACCGAACTGACTCTGCGCACGCTGGAGAGCCGCACGCCGCTGATCCGCTGTCATCGCCAGTATCTGGTGAACATGGCGCATCTGAAAGAGATCCGCCTGGAAGACAACGGCCAGGCCGAGCTGGTCCTGCGCGCCGGGCAGACTGTTCCCGTCAGCCGCCGCTATCTGAAAAGTTTGAAAGAGGCGATTGGCCTGTAAAGCTGGTACACTGCGCGCCATTGCATCATCGACATTCGAAGGTTCTATGCTCAGTAACGATATTCTCCGTAGCCTGCGCTACACCCTGAAAGCAAACAACAACGACATGGTGCGCATTCTTGCACTGTCCGACATGGAATCCACGTCTGCAGGCTTTGACACCTGGATGACCAAAGAGGATGAAGAGGGCTTCGTGCGCTGCCCCGACATCATTTTGTCGGGTTTCCTGAACGGTCTGATTTATGACAAGCGTGGCAAAGATGAGTCCGCCCCGGAGCTGGCGCTGGAGCGTCGCGTGAACAACAACACGGTACTGAAAAAGCTGCGCATCGCGTTCTCGCTGAAAACGGACGATATTGTGGCGATCATGACGGAGCAAAAATACCGCGTATCCGTGCCGGAAGTGACTGCCATGATGCGCGCGCCGGACCACAAAAACTACCGCGAGTGCGGCGATCAGTTTCTGCGTAATTTTCTGCGCGGGCTGACCCACCGGGTGCATCACCCTAAAGCGTAAAGACGGCATGGATGCGGCCTGATGCCCTCACCCCGACCCTCTCCCACAGGGAGAGGGAGAACAAAAAAGCCGGAGATAATCTCCGGCTTTTTTGTTATTTCACCTGCTGACCCGGCTTCGCGCCTTCGTCAGGGCTTAACAGGAAAATGTCTTTCCCGCCGGGGCCTGCGGCCATCACCATCCCCTCAGAGATGCCGAAGCGCATTTTACGCGGTGCCAGGTTCGCCACCATCACGGTCTGGCGGCCAATCAGCACCTGTGGATCCGGGTAGGCTGAACGGATGCCGGAGAACACGTTGCGCTTCTCGCCGCCCAGATCCAGCGTCAGGCGCAGCAGCTTGTCAGAGCCTTCCACGAATTCCGCGTTTTCAATCAGCGCTACGCGCAAGTCAACTTTGGCGAAATCGTCAAAGGTGATGGTTTCCTGAATCGGATCGTCCGCCAGCGGGCCGGTCACCGGTGCTGTAGCGGCCTTCACCTCTTCTTTAGAGGCTTCGACCAGGGCTTCAACCTGCTTCATCTCAATGCGGTTATACAGCGCTTTGAAGGTGTTCACCTTGTGGCTGAGCAGCGGCTGCTGGATAGCATCCCAGGTCAGTTCGGTGTTCAGGAAGGCTTCAGCACGCGCGGCCAGCTGCGGCAGAACCGGTTTCAGCCAGGTCATCAGCACGCGGAACATGTTCAGACCCATGGTGCAGATCGCCTGCAGGTCGGCGTCGCGGCCTTCCTGTTTGGCAACCACCCATGGCGCCTGCTCGTCTACATAGCGGTTGGCAACATCTGCCAGCGCCATGATTTCACGAATGGCTTTACCGAATTCACGGCTTTCCCACGCTTCGCCAACCGCAGCGGCGGCGTCAGTGAAGGTTTTATACAGCTCAGGATCGGCCAGCTCTGCGGAGAGCACGCCGTCAAAGCGTTTGGCGATAAAGCCTGCGTTACGGGACGCCAGGTTCACCACCTTGTTGACGATGTCCGCGTTCACGCGCTGGACGAAATCTTCCAGGTTCAGGTCAATGTCGTCGATGCGAGAGGAGAGCTTCGCCGTGTAGTAGTAGCGCAGGCTATCCGCGTCGAAGTGGTTCAGCCAGGTGCTGGCTTTGATGAACGTCCCGCGAGATTTAGACATCTTCGCGCCGTTAACCGTCACGTAGCCGTGCACGAACAGGTTGGTCGGCTTGCGGAAGTTGCTGCCTTCCAGCATTGCCGGCCAGAACAGACTGTGGAAGTAAACGATGTCTTTACCGATGAAGTGATACAGCTCGGCAGTGGAATCTTTCTTCCAGTATTCGTCGAAGCTGACGGTGTCGCCACGCTTGTCGCACAGGTTCTTGAAGGAGCCCATGTAGCCGATGGGTGCGTCCAGCCAGACGTAGAAGTATTTGCCCGGTGCGTTCGGGATTTCGAAGCCGAAGTACGGCGCATCGCGGGAGATATCCCACTGTTGCAGACCGGATTCGAACCACTCCTGCATCTTGTTTGCCACCTGCTCCTGCAGCGCGCCGCTGCGGGTCCACGCCTGCAGCATTTCGCTGAAGGATGGCAGGTCAAAGAAGAAGTGCTCGGAATCACGCATCACAGGCGTAGCGCCGGACACCACGGATTTCGGCTCGATAAGCTCAGTCGGGCTGTAGGTTGCGCCACACACTTCGCAGTTATCGCCGTACTGATCCGGTGATTTGCATTTCGGGCAGGTGCCTTTGACGAAACGGTCCGGCAGGAACATGCCTTTTTCCGGATCGTACAGCTGAGAGATGGTGCGGTTTTTGATAAAACCGTTCTCTTTCAGACGCGTGTATATTAGCTCCGACAGCTCACGGTTCTCGTCGCTGTGGGTGGAGTGATAGTTGTCATAGCTGATGTCAAAGCCAGCAAAATCGGTCTGATGCTCCTGACTCATTTCGGCAATCATCTGCTCCGGGGAGATACCCAGCTGCTGCGCTTTCAGCATGATCGGCGTGCCGTGAGCATCGTCTGCACAGATGAAGTTTACCTCGTGGCCGCGCATTCGCTGGTAACGGACCCAGACATCAGCCTGGATATGCTCCAGCATGTGGCCGAGGTGGATTGAGCCGTTGGCGTACGGCAGGGCGCACGTTACCAGAATTTTTTTCGCGACTTGAGTCATAGTAGGCATTACTTCTTTTAACTGTGAAAAGGGTTTTCGATATTACCAAAAGGGGCATTATTAAGTAAGCACAAACCGCGGCCTTTCAGGTAAACTTGTTGTCTAAGGTCTTATTCACAAGAACAAAGGAGTCGGGATGAGTTCTCAATCCCAGGCCAAATCACCGGAAGCCTTACGAGCAATGGTCGCCGGGACGCTGGCTAACTTTCAGCATCCAACCCTGAAACATAATCTCACGACGCTGAAAGCGTTACACCACGTTGCGTGGCTGGACGATACGCTGCACATTGAGCTGCAGATGCCCTTCGTCTGGAGCACCGCCTTTGATGCGCTGAAAGAGCAGACCAGCTCTGAGCTGCTGCGCATTACCGGAGCGAAAGCGATCGACTGGAAGCTGAGCCACTGCATCGCCACGCTGAAGCGTGTGAAGAATCAGCCTGGCGTGAACGGTGTGAAAAACATCATCGCCGTGAGCTCAGGTAAAGGCGGGGTGGGCAAATCGTCTACCGCAGTAAACCTGGCGCTTGCGCTGGCGGCGGAAGGGGCGAAGGTGGGTATTCTCGATGCCGATATCTATGGTCCGTCCATTCCAAACATGCTGGGTGCGGAAAACCAGCGTCCAACCTCGCCGGACGGTACGCATATGGCGCCGATCGTGGCGCATGGGCTGGCGACCAACTCAATCGGTTACCTGGTGACTGACGATAACGCCATGGTCTGGCGCGGCCCGATGGCCAGCAAAGCGCTGATGCAGATGCTGCAGGAAACCATGTGGCCGGATCTCGATTATCTGGTGCTGGATATGCCGCCGGGTACCGGTGATATCCAGCTGACGCTGGCGCAGAACATTCCGGTAACGGGCGCTGTGGTGGTGACCACACCGCAGGACATCGCGCTGATCGACGCCAAAAAAGGCATCGTCATGTTCGAAAAAGTGGAGGTGCCGGTACTTGGTATCGTTGAGAACATGAGCATGCACATCTGCAGCAACTGTGGGCACCACGAGCCAATCTTTGGTACCGGTGGCGCAGAAAAGCTGGCCGAACAGTATCATACCCAACTGCTGGGTCAGATGCCGCTGCATATCACCCTGCGCGAAGATCTGGACAGTGGAAAACCGACGGTTGTTAGCCGTCCGGACAGCGAATTTGCGGATATGTATCGTCAGCTGGCGGGGCGCGTTGCGGCGCAGCTTTACTGGCAGGGCGAAGTGATCCCGGGTGAAATCGCCTTCCGCGCGGTGTAACTCCTCTGCGCTTTAATGCCGGGTAGCGCTTCTGTATGACCGGATACATAGGTGACAGATCAGACCGGGAACATAGGTAACACTTTTAGTCTATCCGGAGCACACTCTGGGTTTTTCGGTCGTAGTACGCAAGCGTTATCCCATTAAAGATGATGGCCTCAAGGCCATCATCTTGTTCTTCCAGCATGATGTACTCCCCAGTCAGTGCTTCACTCAGGAACACCGTACCCTTTTTTCCCATATAGAGGGTCCCCCTCGATTTCACCCTGTAGACTGTACCTCCTTCCGGATAAGCATACTCAGGAACACGGCCATCCCAGTGTCGGTTTGAGGGTTGCCATACCGTTCCGGGCGTTGCTCCCGCCAGTGCTTCATGCGGCCTTTCGTAGTTAAATTCTTTCCGGTAGTCACTGAACCACCGCTGTTGTTCTTCCATCGTCATGAAGGTGTTGCCCTGTTTCACCGCACTTTTCAGGGAGCGGTGCATTCGCTCATGGCGGCCATTTTCTTCCGGATGCCCCTTTCTGATACGCTCCGGCCTGATGCCCAGCTTGATTAGCCAGACGGCAAGACGACTTAATCCGGCTATTCCTGTTCCCGCGAAGGGCTGGCCGTTATCGGTTCTAAGCACTTCCGGCAGACCATATTCCAGGAACGCATCCGTCAGGCACTCTCTGACAAAGGGTTCACTCTCACGGTGTGTTCCCCGGCAGCTGAGCAGATACCGGCTGTGATTATCGGTCAGGGTGAAAGGATGGCAGTACTCTCTGCTGAGCAGCCTGAACTTGCCTTTAAAATCAGCGCTCCAGACCTGATTGTTCTCACTGATGATGGTCAGGGGCTGGCGATTGCCTGGTGTTCTGCGTTTTCGTTTTTTATCCGGAACCAGGCCTTCGCGCTTGAGGATATCGCCGATAGTGCTGGCGGCAGGTACGGTAAAATCGACGTGATGATTGAGCAACCACATCCGCAGTTTTTTTGGCCCCCAGTCAGGGTGTTTTTGACGCAGGGCAGTCAGGTGTCCGGCGATATCATCAGGAACCGTCCGGGAGTGGGAGCGTGGCGCACGCGACCGGTCCGAGAGAGATGACAGGTCAGAAGGGTCAAAACGCTGAAGCCATTTATAGCCGGTTTTACGGCTGATGCCAAAAAGACGGCAAAGCGCGGAGAAGGAGTCCGTACCTGCATGGCAGGCACGGATAAAATCAAGGCGTTGCATAGGTCGGGTCTCAGTCCAGGGCATAGCGAGTCTCCTCTTCTATGCCAGTTATAACTGTTACCCATGTATCCGGTCTAAAGTGTTACCCATGTTTCCGGTTCATACCCTTCGCTTACCCGGCCTACAAATGGCACCATCACGTAGGTCGGGTAAGGCGAAGCCGCCACCCGACGTTAACGCAGCCGATAATGCATCAGATAGTACTCTCCGTCCGGAGAATCACCCGTTGCCTCAATGTGCCAGCCATGTCGCTGGTAAAACGCAATAGCCCGCCTGTTCTTCACCAGACACTTCAGTGCACCCGTGCTGGTAAACGTTTTCTGTACGTGCTCAAGTAACAGATGTCCGACACCCAGGCTCTGAGACTGCGGATCAACAAACAGGTTGTGCAGAAAATTATCGTTGGTCCAGACGGAAGCAAACCCCAGGCGATGGCCGTCCTGCTCCGCAACCCAGATGGCTTCGTCCCGGGTAGCGGCGTCGAAATCTTCCAGATGCCAGCCAGAGTCATCAAGCCAGGGCCAGGCATCGCGTCGGGCGTGGAGATAGAGCGTGCGCAGGAAAGGCCGATCGCTCTCCTGCCACGGACGGATGACGATCGTATCAGCGATGATAGAAGATATCCCCATTATAGGCTTTGTAGATTTTGCCATCTGCATCGCCAATCAGGACGTAGTTTTCGCCCATGTAGGTCCAGTGGGTCCCTGCATCTGGTGCCGGCAGGTTACGCAACTGATACTGTTTGATGGTGTATTCGGGCGTTTGATACTGCGCCGGTGCGGTATCGCCGATTTTGAACTTAGTGAAATCAGCGATGAACTCTTGTTCCTCATAGGCTTTGATGCCTGATGGCGCAGCGGCGGTTTGCGGGGCAGAAAATGCGGATCCCGCCAGAGACAGTAATACACCCAGAAGCAGCAATTTACGCTTAGCCATTTTTTCTCCAGTGATATCGTTACAGATGTTTTGTCTGCGGGCGCGCGTATGAAGCAAGGCAGACAGTCCATTTTAAGGATCAACGCAAGCCGTGTATGAAAAAAATGTAACAAAAATGGACAGTTTTGTGTAGTCGAACCGTGTGGGTCTTATTTGTGTGGTCGATATTTACCATTACTAATATTTGTTATTTTTATTAATCTATTCTGAAAATAACTTTTAGCATCAAAATTGCGCGGTTAAGCGAATGCTTTACTGAGGAATACCCTTTAGTATCGCCTTCGGATGAAGTGATATTACTTTTGATTTTATTAGACGATTGTGCATCGGCTCAGTTTTTTAAAGCGAATGTATTCGTTTTTAGAATTTCATGGTAATGCCATTAAAATAATAACTAATTATATTTCATGGTGTTAGTTGCATTCTTTTTGCAGATGTAACGCCTGGCGCAACGATAAACCAACATTTTATATAAATGAAAAACACAACTGCATTCCCACTACTCTTTCTTTTTCTTAGCCAGTTAACAGGGTGTGTATTTTCACCGGGTCAGCACTTAAGTCTGTCTGGAAAAAAAAGTTACGCCGAGTGAAGGAATTAATCATCAACTGGATAAACGTGTAGAAATTTTTCCAGTGACCCCTGGGTTGATTGAAAAACTGCGTCCGCCCGTATCGAAATCTCAGGCGAATCCTAATCTGGATGAGCAGCTCAAAAACTGGGAATACCGTATTGGCACAGGCGACATCCTGACGGTCACCGTCTGGGATCACCCTGAATTAACGACGCCTGCCGGGCAGTATCGTAGCGCGAGCGATGCGGGCAACTGGGTCAACGCCGACGGTACGCTTTTTTACCCCTATGTCGGTAAGCTGCACGTAGCGGGCAAAACAGTTTCACAGATACGTGAAGAGATTACCGCGCGACTGGATAAGGTCATTGAGAGCCCTCAGGTGGATGTCAGCATAGCCTCCTTCCGTTCGCAAAAAGCCTATATCACTGGTGAGGTAGAGAAATCGGGCCAGCAGCCCATTACCAATATTCCACTGACGGTGATGGATGCAGTCAACGCTGCTGGTGGGCTATCTGCGGATGCCGACTGGCGGAATGTGGTACTCACGCATAATGGTCAGGACTCACGCCTTTCCCTCTATGCCCTGATGCAGCACGGCGATTTAACGCAAAACAAGCTGCTTTATCCTGGCGATATCTTGTTTGTTCCCCGAAACGACGCGCTGAAAGTGTTCGTGATGGGGGAGGTGGTTAAACAGAGCACCCTTAAAATGGATCGTAGCGGCATGACGCTGGCCGAAGCGCTGGGAAATGCTGGCGGCTTAAACCAGAACATGGCCGATGCCACCGGCATTTTTGTTATTCGACAGGTAGCGAAAAAAGGCGACGCGGACAAAATTGCCAACATCTATCAACTGAATGCAGAAGATGCGTCAGCCATGGTACTAAGCACGGAATTTCAGCTGGAGCCGTATGACATTGTCTATGTGACCACCGCACCGCTTTCACGCTGGAATCGCGTCATTACCCAACTGGTGCCGACTATCACAGGTGTTCACGATCTGACCGAAACCGTCCGCTATATCAGATCGTGGCCGCAATAATGTTCAATTCAATCTTAGTGGTTTGCACAGGCAATATTTGCCGTTCGCCAATGGGTGAACGGCTGTTGCGCCAGCAGCTACCCGGCAGGCAGGTGACCTCGGCAGGTATCTTCGGTCTCGAAGGATGCCCGGCGGATGCCGCTGCGCAGGCCGTGGCCTGGCGTCATGGTATTTCGCTGGAGGGGCATGTTGCCCGCAAGGTGACGCGTAGCCTGTTACAAAAATCCGATTTGATTCTGGTGATGGAGCCGAAACACCTTCGTTTTATCGCCACTATGGCCCCGGAGAACCGGGGAAAATCGCTGCTATTTGGACAATGGCTGGAAACCAAGGACATTCCCGACCCGTATCACAAAAGTCGTGAAGCCTTCGAATATGTTTTCAACCAATTGGGAAAAGCCAGTCAGGAATGGGCTCGTCGTTTGAGTCAACAAGGAATGAAGCAGTAATGTCGTCTTCTAAATCAGACAAATTTGGTGCTGCGACACCGCAGAATAATGAAATCGATCTCATTCAGTTGCTTGCTGAGATGTTTGATCACCGGATCATGATTGCGTGTATCACACTCCTGTTCACGGTATGTGCGGGGATTTATGCATTCAGCGCCACGCCAGTTTATCAGGCTGATGCCCTGGTGCAGGTCGAGGCGAAGCAGGATAACTCGCTACTTAAAAGCTTAAGCCAGTTCGGGTCCGATCTCTCCCCCGATGTCGCCCCAGAACTTCTGCTCCTTAAATCACGGATGATTCTGGGAGAGACCGTTGATCAACTCGGGCTAACATACCACGTTAAGCGGCACGTACTCCCTGTTATCGGTCCTGTGTGGGAACAGATTCGGGGACGAAAATCTGATGAAATAACGATTGGCGCACTGACTATTCCGCTTCTGGAAGGTGAGCCACAAACGCTTTTACTCACCGTACAGGACCAGGGGCGATTTCATCTTGAGGGAAAGACGCTGGCTGTAGACGGCGTTGTGGGAAAAGCGCTGGTTAAAGATGGGGTATCTCTGCTGGTGACATCCCTCGATTCGGTTCCGGGTACCCAATTTATCCTCAAAACCGTCACGAAACTTGAAGCGATCAACGCCATTCAAAAGAGGCTTACGGTTGCTGAATCGGCGAAACAGAGCGGTATGATCGCGTTAACCATAGCGGGTGAAGACCCCAGTAAGATCGCCAGAGTGCTTAATACAATCGCTGAAAATTATCTCAGCCAGAATATCGCGCGTCAGGAAGCTCAAGATACCCGGAGCCTGACGTTTTTACAGACTCAATTACCGAAGATCAGTCGGGAGCTGGATGAAGCCGAAGCACGACTGAATGCCTACAGAGAAAAGCGGGATTCTGTCGACTTGTCTCTGGAGGCGAAGTCGGTTCTTGATCAGGTTGTTAATGTGGAAAACCAGCTTAACGAGCTGACATTCCGTGAAGCAGAGGTTTCTCAGCTTTTCAAGAAGGATCACCCCACTTACCGCGCGTTACGGGAAAAGAAACAAACGCTCGAGCAGGAACGTACGCGCCTCAACAAACGCGTTTCAGCCATGCCCTCCACGCAGCAGGAAATATTACGCCTGAGTCGTGACGTGGAATCCGGGCGTACCATCTACCTGCAGCTTCTGACGCGGCAGCAGGAGCTGAATATCTCCCGCTCCAGCGCGATTGGAAACGTGCGGATCATTGACCCGGCCGTGACGCAGCCCATTCCGATTAAACCGCGTAAAGCGCTTATTATTGTGCTGGGCATGCTGATGGGGTTAATGCTCTCGACCGGAACGGTTTTCGTGCGTTCGGCCTTTAAGCGGGGCATTACGTCATCTGAGCAACTTGAAGTGCAGGGAATACCGCTTCTGGCGACGCTCCCGCGCTCAGTCTGGCTCTGGAAAAAGACGCATCTGCGCAGGCGGAACCTGTTTGCTTCCCACTGGAAACACAGAACATCAAACGTACCTTTCCTGCCTGTTGACCGGCCGACCGATATGTTTATCGAAGCGGTGCGCGGGCTCCGTACCAGTCTGCATTTTACGATGATGGATGCAACAAACCGGATCGTAGTGGTGTCAGGCCCTACGCAGGACTGCGGAAAGACCCTGGTCAGTACCTCACTGGCGTCGATTGCGGCTCAGGCGGGACAGCGAGTCTTGTTTATTGATGCGGATATGCGCAAGGGGTATGTCCACAATATTTTCAAACTGAACAATCATCTTGGATTGTCCAGCGTGCTCGGAGGAAACGTAGAATGGCAGGACGCGGTTCAACGCTTTGACAAAGGCGGTTTTGATGTCCTGACCTGCGGACCCCGGCCTTCACATCCCGTTGATTTGCTCATGAGTGAACGCTTCCAGGCGGTAATGTCACGGATCGACACACTTTATGACATCGTCATTATCGACACCCCACCCGTACTTGCCGTGACGGATGCATTGCTGATCACCAGAGCCGCGGCCACCACGCTACTGGTTGCCCGTTTTGGAAAAACCAGCGGTAAAGAGGTCGAGCACTCACTGAAGCGTCTGCGGCAAACGGGCATGCAGGTGAATGGCGCTATCCTCAACGATATCGTGAAATCCGCTGCGCTCTATTACAACTCGGGCTATAGCCACTACGACTACGGTTACACTCAGGAATAAGCGTGGCGCGACACTTCTTTACAGCACCGCGCCGAACAGCCCGTTAAGATGACCTCCGTTACAACGAGAGGTCATAATGGATAACCGTAAATTGAGTCGACTGCGCCGTTGGGCGCGGGAAGGGATCATTTTCTTCCTTCTCGCGCTGGCCGTGATGTGGGGCGTGGATCAATACCGCAAGCCCACACTCCCCGCCAGTTTTAGCGCCACACCAATGCAAAGCATTGACGGAAAGCGCCACGATATCGAAGCGCTCAGCCAGGAGCGGCCACTGCTGATCTACGTCTGGGCCACCTGGTGTAGCATCTGCCGTTATACGACACCGGCGGTGGATAAGCTGGCAGAAGAGGGCGGTAACGTCATCAGTATTGCCATGCGTTCTGGTGATGATGCGAAGCTGGCTCGCTGGGTCGAGAAGAAAAGCCTGAGTATGCCGGTGATTAACGATCCAAACGGTGCGGTGTCACAACAGTGGCAGGTGAGCGTAACGCCGACGCTGGTGATTGTATCGAAGGGGAATGTGGTCAGTACCACAACGGGCTGGACGAGCTACTGGGGATTAAAAGTCAGGATGTGGTGGGCAGGTCTGTAAAAATAACCCCTCTCCCGGCGGGAGAGGGGTTTTGGATTACTTAGCCAGAACTTCCTGCGCGGTGCGCTCAACCAAAGACAGCAGGGTTTTGATATCCTCCAGCGTCACGGTTGGGTTCAGCAGCGTCAGCTTCAGGCAGGTAACGCCGTTATGCTCGGTCACACCGACGTTCGCGCGACCAGACTCCAGCAGCGCATCACCAATTTTCTGGTTCAGCAGGGCGATACCCGCATCGTCCATCTGCACCTGGCCACGGAAGCGGAACAGCACGCTTGCCAGCTGTGGCTGCATAACCAGTTCCAGAGCAGGCTGCTCTTTCACGTAGGCGGCAACCTGCTGCGCCAGCGTCACGCCGTGATCGATGATCGCGGCGTATTGCTCCTGACCCAGTGCTTCCAGGCTCATCCACAGCTTCAGCGCGTCGAAACGACGGGTCGTCTGCAGAGATTTGGACACCAGGTTTGGCACGCCCGCCTCTTCGTCGAACTCAGAGTTCAGGTAGGCAGCCTGATAGCGCATCAGTTCATAGTGACGTGCTTCTTTCAGCAGGAACGCGCCGCAGCTGATGGTCTGGAAGAACTGCTTGTGGAAGTCCAGCGTGACGGAATCCACCAGCTCAATACCGTCCAGGTAATGACGATACTGCTCAGACATCAGCAGCGCGCCGCCCCAGGCCGCATCAACGTGTACCCAGATGTTCTGCTTCGCCGCCAGTTCAGCAATCGCACGCAGCGGGTCGATAGCACCGGCATCGGTGGTACCGGCTGTCGCGACGATCGCCAGAATCTGCTCGCCGTTCGCGTTGCACTGTGCAATTTTCGCCGCCAGATCGGACAGAACCATACGGGAGAATTCATCCGTTTTCACCTGCACCACGGACTGGTAGCCCAGACCCATCAGCGCCATGTTTTTCTGCACGGAGAAGTGCGCGTTTTCGGAGCACAGTACGCGGATCTTACGCAGATCGCCCACCAGACCGTCCTGCTGAACGGAGTGACCCTGACGCGCGAAGAACGCATCACGGGCCAGCATCAGACCCATCAGGTTGCTCTGAGTGCCGCCGCTGGTGAAAACACCTGCGTCGCCAGCCTGATAACCCACGCGGGTACGCAGCCATTCGATCAGTTTGATCTCAATGATGGTTGCGGACGGGCTTTGATCCCAGGAGTCCATACTCTGGTTAGTGGCGTTAATCAGCACTTCTGCCGCCTGGCTTACGACCAGACTTGGGCAGTGCAGGTGCGCCACGCACTGTGGGTGATGAACGGACAAGCTGTCTTTCAGGAAGAACTCCACGGCGCGTTCAATCGCCGCTTCGTTGCCCAGCCCTTTTGGGTTGAAATCCAGCTTAATACGGTCGCGCAGTTCCGCGACCGTTTTGCCCTGGTACATCTCAGGCTGTTTCAGCCACTGCATCACAGCCTGAGTGCTTTGTTCAATCGCCTGCTGATAAGCGTCAATGCTCTGCGCAGAGGAGAACAAAATTGGGTTTGAATCTGACATCGTAATCAACTACTCCGGTTACGCCGGGCGAACGCCCGCAGCAAGCAGTGCCTGCTCGAATTTATCCAGGAAGATTTTCAGCTCTTCATCGCTGATCAGCAGAGAAGGCAGCAGACGCAGAACGATACCGTTGCGACCACCACGTTCCAGAATCAGACCGGCTTCGAAGCATTTCTTCTGAATCAGTGCAGACAGCTCGCCGTCGCCCGGGAAGCAACCCATGTGGTCAGCCGCTTCGTGTGGCTTAACGATCTCAATACCGATCATCATGCCCAGACCGCGAACGTGGCCGATGACCGGATAACGTTTCGCCATCTCTTTCAGCTGGCCTTTCAGCCATTCGCCCTGTGCAGCCACTTTGCCTGCGATGTTCTGGTCTTTCAGGATTTTCAGCGTCGTCAGACCGGTTGCCATCGCCAGCTGGTTGCCGCGGAAGGTGCCGGTGTGGTGACCCGGTGCCCATGCGTCGAACTGCTTTTTGATACCGAGCACGGCCAGCGGCAGACCGCCGCCAACGGCTTTAGACATCACGATAATGTCTGGCTCAATGCCCGCGTGTTCGAAGGCGAAGAATTTACCGGTACGGGCAAAGCCTGCCTGAACTTCGTCGAGGATCAGCAGAATGCCATGTTCCTGCGTCACTTTACGGATGCGCTGCAGCCACTCAGCCGGAGCCGGGTTCACGCCGCCTTCACCCTGAACGGCTTCGAGGATCACCGCTGCAGGTTTACGCACGCCGCTTTCAACGTCGTTAATCAGGTTGTCGAAGTAGTAGGTCAGCGCTTTAACACCCGCTTCACCACCGATACCCAGTGGGCAGCGGTATTCGTGCGGATAAGGCATGAACTGCACTTCTGGCATCATACCGTCAACCGCTTCTTTCGGAGACAGGTTACCCGTCACGGACAGTGCGCCGTGGGTCATCCCGTGGTAACCACCTGAGAAGCTGATGATACCGCTACGGCCGGTCACTTTTTTCGCCAGCTTCAGCGCCGCTTCAACGGCGTCAGCACCGGATGGACCGGTGAACTGCAGGCAGTACTCTTTGCCCTGACCCGGCAGCAGAGAGAGCAGGTATTCAGAAAACGCGTCTTTCAGAGGCGTCGTCAGATCCAGTGTATGTAACGGCAAGCCGCTGGTAATGACATTTTGGATGCTTTTCAGCACATCAGGATGGTTATGTCCAAGCGCAAGGGTCCCTGCACCTGCTAAACAGTCAAGGTATTCTTTATTATCTGCATCGGTGATCCACACGCCTTCTGCTTTAGTGATCGCTAAAGGCAGTTTGCGCGGATAACTCCTGACGTTAGATTCAAACTCGGCCTGACGGGCCAGATAGGTTTCGTTGCTTTTGTGGGCATCTACAGTGTCAATACGGACTTTATCCGTCATCATATCACTCCTACAACCGCCGCTTCGTTATGAGCCACGATTGAATAAAAAGTTAAAAAACAGATGGGGCCTGAAAAAAACGCCGCCAATATAGAGCCTTTTGCCACGGGGCTCAATGGTTAATTTGTTTACTGTTTTGTGACAGAGAGCATGGGGGGAGAAATATCCCCATTTTACGAACAATAATCTCGCTTTATGGCTAGCAAAAACAGTGGGTTATGATGGTTTTTCCAGAACTGTAAAATCAGCGAAAAGAGTGTGACAAATCGTGCCTTTCGTTGAAGTAAAAGGAGGCGCGCGGCCTCCTTGCGATCGTTATTACTGTTTAACCTGCAAAATGCCGTGGTCACGACCCTTCGTTTTATTCCAGGAAGCACCAATTATGCCGTTCTCATCAAGGCTCAAAGAGATAACAAATCCACCGCCATGAATTTCATAGAAGTTAGCGTTCACACGCTTAATGGTCGCCTTCTTGCCATTAATGGTGGCGCTAAAAAAGCCGTTTGAAATCGTGGCATTAAGCGCATCTGATGAGAATGAGGCTTCACGTAAAGGATCGTGAATGTCAGCCGATGACTGCTGTGCCTGGTTTTGGGCTTTGCTTTTATGGATATCGCACGTGCCATCGCTGGCGTTCATTTCCGTACATCCTGAACGCGCTAACTGCTCACGATAGTGCGAGCTAATGGCATGAGCCGGTAGCGCAGCGACAGCGAACAACAGAGCAATCAATGTAATTTGCGTTTTCATTGCTAAACCTTAGTTAGTTAGGGTGAGGGGGTTTCGTCTCTGTTGCTTCGGCTGCGTTAGCGTAACGCAACCCGCCAGCACAAATGCGTTGACCACGATTATCATGCACAACTTCATTTTATAGCCTTATAAATCACACAGAAAATAAGACACGTACATCACGCCGATCCAAATTCCGACACCAATGAGCATCAGGTATAGGGTGGCTGATAAAAATATATGTCTGAACATGCTTTTAGCTATCATCGCCATTCTCACCAGAGACGAGTGGGTTAGGGAAGGTGCGAATAAGCAGGTCATTTCTTCCCAAGCTGACTCGCTGATTAAAATTTCGCGGATCTGGGCCGATTTTTTTCCCGCAAACACATCGAATCAGCCTATTTAGGCTATTTTTTCCACCATTTCTGGCGTTATTTCCGGTTTTTACTGAGATCTCTCCCACTGACGTATCATTTGGTCCACCCGAAACAGGTTGGCCAGGGTGAATAACATCGCCAGTTGGTTATCGTTTTTCAGCAGCCCTTTGTATCTGGCTTTCACGAAGCCGAACTGCCGCTTGATGATGCGAAACGGGTGCTCCACCCTGGCACGGATGCTGGCTTTCATGTATTCGATGTTGATGGCCGTTTTGTTCTTGCGCGGATGCTGCTTCAAGGTTTTTACCTTGCCGGGACGCTCGGCGATCAGCCAGTCCACATCCACCTCGGCCAGCTCCTCGCGCTGTGGCGCTCCTTGGTAGCCGGCATCGGCTGAGACAAATTGCTCCTCTCCATGAAGCAGATTACCCAGCTGATTGAGGTCATGCTCGTTGGCCGCGGTGGTGACCAGGCTGTGGGTCAGGCCACTCTTGGCATCGACACCAATGTGGGCCTTCATGCCAAAGTGCCACTGATTGCCTTTCTTGGTCTGATGCATCTCCGGATCGCGTTGCTGCTCTTTGTTCTTGGTAGAGCTGGGTGCCTCAATGATGGTGGCATCCACCAAAGTGCCTTGGGTCATCATGACGCCTGCTTCGGCCAGCCAGCGATTGATGGTCTTGAACAATTGACGGGCCAGTTGATGCTGCTCGAGCAGGTGGCGGAAATTCATGATGGTGGTGCGATCCGGCAGGGCGCTATCCAGGGATAATCGGGCAAACAGGCGCATGGAGGCGATTTCGTACAGGGCATCTTCCATGGCACCGTCGCTCAGGTTGTACCAATGCTGCATGCAGTGAATACGCAGCATGGTCTCCAGCGGATAGGGCCGTCGGCCATTGCCCGCCTTGGGATAAAACGGCTCGATGACAGCGGTCATATTCTGCCATGGCAGAATCTGCTCCATGCGGGAGAGGAAAATCTCTTTTCGGGTCTGACGGCGCTTAGTGCTGAATTCACTATCGGCGAAGGTGAGTTGATGGCTCATGATGTCCCTCTGGGATGCGCTCCGGATGAATATGATGATCTCATATCAGGAACTTGTTCGCACCTTCCTTAAGAAAACGGTAAAATAAGCAGGTGAACGTGTATAAGGTGATTCGTTTCCCGGTCGCTGCTGTTATGAGTACCGCGATAAATCGAAACCCCTTGCGCCTGGCACGCCGCCGCGGTTACACTAAACAACAGCAATAAGCGTTAATTAACTCATTGTTTCAAAAGTATTTTGACTCGGGGTGCCCTTCTTTGTGAAGGCTGAGAAATACCCGTATTACCTGATCTGGATAATGCCAGCGTAGTCTGGCGGTTATTCATTGAAAATAAAAAGAAATTTCTAGCTTTAACGTCCTGTTTTGATAGTTCATTACTCAATGAGGCTTTCAGAATGGGCCACAGAACCATACGTCACACCATCACACGCAACGGGATTTATTACGTTCGTTTCCGCCTGCCCGGTAATAAATATTTTCGCAAGTCGCTGGAGACTGACAGCCACACCCAGGCGCAGTTGCTCATGTCTTTTGCTTCTCCTGTAATCCCTCTGGTTCAACGTGGAACCATCCAACCGGATCACTTCGGTAAGCGTCTTTCCGAGTATGGCAATAGCCTGAAGCAGCAGAATGAACAATGGCTGGCACAACAATTTCTCAGTGAAGAACGGCGCAATCTTCAGCCGATAGTTGTTCAGGAATACCGCGAGGTTGTTGCGCTTTCAGAAGATGAGGAAGAACAAACAGAAGCACAGTCAAAGGATGTGTTAACACTGGCTGGCGCTTGGAATATGTATAAAAAGGAGAAGGCTCAGAACTGGACGAAGGCAATTTCACAGGCTAATGAGCGCTTTATGGAAGTCATGTTCATTGTCCTCGGTGCATCAACAGACGTAACGACGATAACCAAGCAGGACATCAAGCAGGTGATGGAAGTTGTTGAAAACTTGCCAAAGCGTGTTGTGCAGCCTTATCGGTCAATGACGGTTCAGCAACTGATCGAGTGTGATGATGTTCCGCCAGAAGATTTGGTTGGCGCTGAGTCTATCCACAAGCATTTGAAGATTTACAAATCGCTGTTTAAAACCTTCCTGACTGACAATAAAGATATTCTGGAGAAATCACCGACTGATGGTGTAGTTGCTGCACCATCGAAAGCAAGGTTTGGCGCATATAGTGCAGCAGAAATGAGAAAGTTCGTGGGATGGGCGCTCAAGCAGCCTGACGGTTGGCAGAAGTGGATCACCTTGCTGTTGGCATATACGGGGGCCAGAAGAGGGGAGATCGCCAAGCTGGAAAAATCACAGATCAAATTTGATGAAGATAGCCAGCGGCACTATCTCCTGATAGCGGAAGGAGGGCAGGGTAAAACCGAGAACGCTACAAGGCAGGTGGCGATCCATCCCAAACTAATCGAGTGGGGTTTTCTTGAGTTTGTAAACCGTCAATGGAAAGAGAAGATTTTCTCACCTGTGTCGGGTAAAAACATGCCGAAGATCGGCAAAGTGCTTGCTGACGTTCGCGATCAACTTGGAATCCCTTACCTTGATGATTACGGACAACGCCGCCTGGTGCACAGTTTCAGACACACAATGATCTCAACCTGCTTGGCTGGTTGGGTTGGCAACTTGGCGCATTTGCAACAGGTGGTTGGTCATGAGAAGAGCGGCTCTGGAATCACTAGGCGCTATCTGCATACATTCCCGCTATCCACGGTATGCTATGTGGTTGATGGCTTGGATTGGTAATTGATTTCACTAACTCGGTTGGTATATTTGCGTAACAGATAATAGCAGTATCCATGGAAGGAGTATAAAAATCGCCCCCATCGTAGGGGGCGAAACAAAGACTACTTACTCTGATGCTACTTGAGTTTATTTTTTTATTGTTCGGATTTTAATCATTAAATCTTTACCGCTTGTGGTCAAAGTCCAAAATAAGTCATATTTTCCTGTTGTGGTCCTCAGATTTTCAACGTTGATTAGCCCGTATGCTTGTAATTGTATAGAGATAGTTTTTAAATCTTGAGATATGACCTTAGGTGAGCTTCCGCTTTGATTTTCTTTTTCTTTGGCTGCATCGCCTAAAGTTCGCGACACAATTGATTCATTGAGATGTTGTGTAAGATAGGGCGAGATAAGAGCAAAAATGTCTTTCCAGGACATCCTTGCATCCCATATTGATAACCTTTCACGGCTATTCTGGAAATAAGTAGATTGGCATTTAAACTCGAAAACACTCTCAAAATCAGCGAGGTTCAACTCTTCAGTTTTAGGGCTATGTGCTTTGAGTTGATCAAGATCAAACCTAAGTTGTTCATTTTCTTTTTGTAACTCTATAAGTGCTCTTAAATCGGATTCTTTAGAAGTTTGGTTTGCCCTAATCCAACCGACTGCTGGATACGTTTTCATTGTCTTGCTCATACTAAGGGCTACTAACCCTGGTAGGTCTTTTGCTGTTGCCCATGTTTTCCTGAGACGATTGGTTGAGGCCTTCTCTATGAATGCAACTAGCTTCTCTCTGAGTTCAGAATCTTTTTCAGATTTGGCTAAAGGTAGATTTTCCGGATTCTCATGTACTAAAACAACGACGCGTAAACCTTTTGAAACTGCGTAATCGAATTCCTTTTCGGTGTAACTTAAACCATCTTCCGCAACAGAGCCATAACGACCACCAATGATCAGCAGATAATAATCACAGTCATCAATTACTTTTTTTATGAACTCCCATTGGCCTTCATCGATTGCTGGGAACAACTCCATGCCTGCTGGAATGCAATCCATTTCCATCAGAGTTTGTATGACGTGTTTTCGTTCTTCTTCTAAATCCGTAAAAGTTGAACTTACGAAAACCTGGTAACGTTTATCCATTTTTATCCCTTGAAAGAGGAAGGGGCATGAGCCCCTTCATTCAACATTAACCAGCGTGACGGTAGGATTCACGCACACCATCACGATAACCATCAGCAAACGCTGCTTGAGGACTTTTGTGGCGAACGGTTCCCGCCTGGCTATCAGGTAAGGCGGCTAAGTCTACCCAAACCTGACCTGTGCGAGCCAAGCCAGCGCGGTAACCCTGATCGTAAGCGCAGCCACAACATTTATGGCGACCTTCACCACCTTGATCGTGAGGTAAGCTAATGAAAAGAGTGTTGTAACGGTGTGATTGTTTACAAATAGTCATGCATTGCTCCTTATGAGCGTCATTTTAAGGTTTACATGATCCTCTTTGCCTGGCACAATCAAGCCGTCAAAAATGAAGGCAAGGCTAAGATTCATACGAGTTTGGCGACTCGTATTGGTCATGCTTTGTAAGCCGGGTTCATGCAAATGAATCCGGTTTTTTTGAGCCTAAAATTCAGGCGCGGCACTACATGTGGGGGTGGTCAATCAATAGCGGCCCCACATAGTCGATATTCTAGTGATGATTCTTTTCTGCACAAGGGTTGATTTTGACGTTAAATTGAGGTTGTGAAAGGGTAAAAATGCAAAACCCTACACAGCATAAGGCCTGGAAGAGATGTCAATAATTAAGAAAAAAAATTCAAAATCTGATCGAGTGCTGATTTCTTCAACGGGAGGTCAGAATTGCGCAACATGATGTCGCGCAATCTTTATAAGAATAATGAATGTTGCCAGTGGTTTTGATAGTTACGTGCAACATATAGATAACATATATGTGTGCGTAACGATGGAAGTAAGAATGCACTCGTAACAGTTGGTGATCTGCTAGACCGTCAGCCCAGACCCTCGGTGAAAAGCGCTTTTCTTCGCCAAATATCGCTACGTGATGCTTTCAGCGACTCGCCTCACTGCAACAAGCAGTGCAGTTACACAATGCTGCTTTGGGCTGACGCAAGGGAGATAACTTGATGTTTTGAAGTGCCTCTGTTCACTAATTGTACAGCCATTTAACATATTGTATCTTATAAGTACTTGACTGGAATAGTCAGGTATTGCTTTTCGGAGCGTTGATGCGAAGCGGGGTACACAACAGCGATTTCATCAACAGAAGGAAAGCATTAGAGAGGATTCGAGGTGAGTTCTCTTGTTCAAGGATTTTGGATGAGTTTGTCTGGTCACCACACAATTTCAGGTTTTAGGCCTTTGAGGCTGCCAGTGTGTCAAACGCCATAAAAGCACATTTTTCTGTTTACCAGCAGACACAAAGCCACTACAGCGACGTTACCACAACGGGGTGAAGGACTATCGTCACCTGGCGAAATTCTCCCGCCCTTGCAGGTCACGGATACGTACCTTTTCCCGCACCAGCGCAAGCCGTCCCACCAATAGTCCCGTATGCTCCACCAGAAGCCCGTAGCGGCGTTATCTCCACACAATCGTGAACTGACCCACCCATAGCACAGCGCCCCGCTGAGAAGCTCTGACACGCCCAGAAATGGATGATTTTTCGTTGATTTTGCGAAGAAAATTAATTTTTTCGGTATGGAAGGGCGGATCGGTGATTGTGTTTAGCTGCGCCACAGATGACGGATCTGCTTAGGCCGCGACATTACTGGCTTCGCTGCATGCACCACACCATAACGCCCATAGGTACAGACTTGTGATTTGTACGCTTAGTGATCACTTTAGCATGATTAACTACGGGTTATAGGGTATTTGAGGTGCATTTAATCTATTTTGTTCGCAGGATAGCCAATGATAAAGATCATCCACCAAATTTTCACAGAAAACTAGTATAGGGTTGCCAATCTTAAGCCAGCGCGGAGAATGGTCGGTACTTTCAGATGAAAGCGGGGGAGGGAGATGATCAATTCTCGGAGCGGATCAGGCGTCTGGACCGCCTCAGGTGTTGCCGTTGATTGTGCCATTGAAGCATGACGCGGACATATCAAACCAGAAGTTTTCATCAGTGCGTTGGCCGCGTGGATGACTTGGAAAATTCTCACCCGGTGATACCTGCGCGATTTTCGTGTACCCACCCCCTCGATTTTCGAGCACCTACCTGCACGATTTTCGAGTAGGGGGTAGTCGATTTTCGAGCACAATAATAATAAATAACAATCTCCATAAAAGAACTGATAAGAAAAGTACCTCCAGGTCGAGAGCACGGAATGACGGTTGGTCATTCTGTTAGTTTTAATAGTGATGCTTCTGCATCGCTCCGCTCTGCAATGGCTGGTCAGCCACTTCAGATATGTTTGTGGTAAGAAGCTCACCTTCGCTGACGTGAAACAGCCACGCCATCTCGTGACCTTCTAACCCTCGTTAACACATCGCTACGCTCTGTGACTCGGGTAACCCGACAGGCTACGCCAGAGAGCTACGCTCTCACTCTGTGTGGAAGCTGCGAACTTGTTCGCCATATGTGGATCGGAGCACGGCGGAGAGGACTGCTTTGCATCTGTCCGGTTCACTCCGGGGCGAGGCGGGTTAACTAACTGACCTCCTCAACGCGTCTCTACGGCGTTTAAATGGTGGTGGTGATGCGTATGTACTCCTATGGTGACAGGTCCTCGCAGAACGCGTCACAGAGCGATTTAGCCCTATTGACAAAGATTTCGGTAATTGATAATGTGATGATGAGGTATTATAAAGCTTGCTAAAATAAAGCTTTCTTTTTGAAGTGAAAACTGATATAATAGATAGGTAGGGTAATGATTTTCCTACGAATCCTCGAATAATTCTGCCGTCATCACGACATCCCTTGTCAATCTCACGGCAATACAAAATTGGTACAAAAAGACCTCCGCTAATAATTTTAACAAAAACGGAGAACCCAATGAATAAACCGAAATCCCAACGTCTCGACCTGACCACTATGACAGGCGAGCAGATCGCTGATCTCATCCTGAATGGCAAATACACCAAGTCCGCGTTATGGGCCTTCATTAGTAGGAACGGTGGCGCGGATGCTGTACATGCTCGCTTCCCACAGGTCGCCGTCTGCTTGCAAATTCTGAAACAGGAACGGAAGAAGGCGAAGCAGGCGCGAGCGTTGAAAACTGTGCTTAAGCCGCTAAGCGAGAAATACGCCAAGGGTCACAGCCTGACTGAAATCCTGGCACCAGTACTCCAGGGTTACCGCACTCTATATCGTGAAAAACTCAATCTGGACCTGACACTGGAACAGGTGAACCTACTCTTGATCGCCACTGATGGTGTGGAACGTCTGGAATCCTACGGTTACACCTGTGCGGGTGAATTCCCGACCGCAACCGCAGCCTAACAAAACTAAACAAAACATGAGCCGGTTCGCCTTCTGGGCGACCACTGGCGAGGTTTCTTTTGTACCCAAATCGAGGAGGACAACTTGCATGAATATCAAATTCCAGCAGCACGTTTATCAAGCTCTACTGGCTGAAGCTAACAGGCAGGATAAGCCACTGGCACGGCTCTGTAATGAAATCTTGGAGACTGCCGCGCACATTTTCGACAACACACCAGATATCAAACCAGCATTAGCCAGCAAGGCGACACTTTACGGAGAACAGAATGAGCAAACAGAACCGGGACAGTAAGGATTTTGTAAAACTTGAATACAGCATTCTCGACCTTACCGAGTACAACGGCCTGACCATTAATGGCAACATGAAAATTTTGCTATCTCTGGTTTACAGCTATGACAAAACAGGCAGAACTTATTACGAGTCTGTTGGCATGATTGGTAAACGTTGCGGCTGCAAGCCCGAAGCCGTTCGTAATTTCAGGAACAAGCTTCGTGAAGCGGGAATGATCACTTTTGAGGAAGAGCAGGGGAGAACACACAAAATTTCTCCGGTCGAACTCGATCCATCGTTGATGGTTTTTCTTGACGATCATAATTCCACGCAGGTGAGTAATAGAAAAGTGGAAACCGAGGAAAGCGGTAAGAATGAGCAGAAACGTGATGTGGAATCTTTCGTGGTGGAACCTGCCGCGCCTGTTGCTGGAAAACCAGACGGCCTACCTGATGTGGATACTCCTGTCGATGCTGATGTACCTGCCAATGATGATGCGGTGAACGCTTCTGATAGGTATACCGATGAACAATTAGGCACCAAGCTGAGGCGATGGCGCAATTGGGGACTGGATGAAGAAGCAAAAGCGTTTTGTCTCTCTCATGGTATCAGCAGCGATGAGGACAGCATGAATCTGTTTATTCAAAATTATCATGTACCCGCACCGGCGTCAGCAGAACAACAGGTTAACGCCCCAGCAGATGAGCTGCCGCTTGATTATGATGACTCGATCCCTTTCTGATACTGGAGGAATAATTGTGTGATGTTGCCAACAGCCTGACGGCTGAAACCCTTACGGTGCGAAGCACTTTACCCGAGGTAAACACCTCCGGTGCTGAAGCCCCTGATTTGTCCCGTTTTTACAAGGCCCGCTCTCGTGATACCTCGCTGATCGAGACTGCTAAAAAAATGCTCGTTCACGGTTACACCCCAGGCAAAACGGCGCTGCTCCTACGCTTGCCGTATGACCTGGTAAAAGGCCTTTACGATAACTCGTGGAATCCTCGCTGTCGCAAGATAAGCAATACAAGTCAGTACGCTACTAAGCGAATGGCCCGAATGTACTACGAATCCGGCGCGATGCTGGCAAAAATCTGTGCTGACCTTCAACTGCCTTTATTCACCGTGGTAACGCTGCTCAAGCGTGAAGGAATCACTGAAAAAGAAATGGCATCTCGAATGCCGGATCATACTGATCCGTTGTTGTGGCCTATCGTGAAACAGTCGCCAGAAAACAGAAGAACCCGCAGCGACGTTCACCACGCCTGCACTACTAACAACCTGAAAGGGTTAACAGCAATTGCTGTTAATCGCCTTGCGATGCACTGATCCAACCCCAGCCGGGGAAACTTGACCCTATTTGAATATTTATCCTTTCTGCCGTTAGCGGTAGCCGGTTTTCTATGGCTCCGTGACGGCCTGGACCTCTACAGGAAACATAACAATATGAATAACATTGAAGCAATCCGCGCCAGTATCTGGGAAGCAATGACCGCAGGAACAGACGAACCGGAAGATCTGAACAAATCCGCTGAAGAAGCATT
This sequence comes from Enterobacter kobei, assembly GCF_001729765.1. Classification (NCBI taxonomy): domain Bacteria; kingdom Pseudomonadati; phylum Pseudomonadota; class Gammaproteobacteria; order Enterobacterales; family Enterobacteriaceae; genus Enterobacter; species Enterobacter kobei. The sequence goes on along the minus strand of NZ_CP017181.1, from coordinate 3,110,251 downwards.
GGCGGAGGCGGTGCAGAGTTACCTGTCCGCTTCGACTACAACAGCCAGCGAGCCAGCCCCAAAAAGTGGCAAAACCATCAAGGAAAAAGGGATCGCTCTGTGCCACCAGGCCCAAGGTTATAGCGCTAATCTGCGTCCGGTCAGCCTCATGATGAAGGCAAGCCTTGATGAGCTAACACCTGAACAACGCGCCGCGCTTGATCGTCTGGGTTACGTTATCAATCAGGGGGAATGATGTCCGGTACAAATAAGATTGTTAGTAGCCTAATTAATACGGTCTCCTGGCAGGTCGATTCAAACTCATTTTCACGCGCCCGCAACAAAATCAAGAGCCTGAAAAAATATGCGGAGTCAGCGGGAAAGTCTTTCGATCAGGCGACACGAAAGCTACAACAAGCCAACGGCAAGACCCAGCTACAGCAGGCGCGAGCAGAAACGCAGAGATTGAAGCTCAATCAGCGATTAACCGCTGAGGCTCAGAAACAAAGTGCCATCAATGCACGTATAGCGACCAACGAACAGCGCCATGCTCAACGTATGGCTGCGATTGCAGCACGTAACCCAGCAGCGGGCGGTCTGGTTCCTAAAAGTGTCCGTGGTCTCAGTGAGGCAATCAGAGCACAGCGTGAACAGGCCGACCTAGAGAGACGCACTCAGCAGATCCGCACCAAAGGTATTCGCTTTAGCACTGCCACCAATGGTTACAACCTGACACCACGCCAGCGAGCGCAAGCGATTCAGGACTTCGCACAGCTTACTAAAGAGTATCATCGGGGCGGACTTGCCCTTTCCGAGTACAACGCAAGGGTGAGCAAACTCCAGCAGCGTTTAAGGCAGCAGGGCGGGTTAGTCAAAAAGCCGGTTACCATCCCAGTTAAAGCTAAAGTGACGGGCCTTGATACATCGCTTCTTGACCATGCTGGGGGAGCTATCACCATCGCTGCTTCAATTGGTTTAGGGCGTAGTGTGATGGAAACAGGCCAGAACTTTGAGAGTGCTCTCTCTGGTCTGACGGCAATTACTGGTTCAGCTCAAGATGCAGCGAAAGAATTTGAATATCTGCAACAGCAGTCTAATCGCCTTGGTCTGGATTTACTCAGCACTGCGAAGGATTACACACAATTTTCGGCGGCTGTTGGTAAGAAACTGCCACTTGACCAGATTCATCAGATTTTCCAGTCCACGTCTGAGTATGGTCTTGTTGTTGGTGCTACAGCAGAGCAGCAATCTCTAGCGCTGAAGGCTCTTAACCAAATGATGAGCAAGGGCCAGGTTATGAGTGAAGAACTCAAAGGCCAGCTTTCTGAAAGTCTCCCTGGTGCTGTTGGTTTGTTTGTAAAAGCGCTCAATAAAATGAAAGGTGCTACCAACCTGACAGAGCAAGATTTATTCAAGCTCATGCAGGACGGCAAACTGATGTCGAAAGATATCCTTCCTTTTGTCGCTGAAGAGATGGCACAAACAGCGCGGGCAGGTGGAGCGCTTGAAAAAGCCATGAAGTCAAACCGTGCAGCTTTTCAGCGTCTCAAAACCTCTATGCAGAATTCTATGAATAATGCATTTCTTGCTGGGTTTGGAGATGAGTTAACCGAGACATTCAATGGGTTAACCTCAGCGATTAACAGCAACCAGGACGCATTTAAGACCCTCGGCGCGGTAGCAGGAAAGATCACGGCGGGATTCACCGATGCGGGTTACACGGTCTATAACAGCTTCATTCTCATTGAAGCGCTGATCAAAAAGTATGTTCCTCAATTGTCCAAGACATTCGAGGGATTCGGCAATACAGCAGCATATGCGGCAGGAATTGCGATCTTCACTGGGGCGATCTTCAAGTTAGCTGGCGCATTGAGGTGGCTTGTCAGCTTCGCGAATCCGTTGAAAGGTCTGCTTGGTACTCTTGCTGGAATCGGTGCTCTTGGTGGGATTGCCACCCCAGGAACCGATAACACCAGACCAGGGAAAGATGGCAAACCAGCTAAAGGCGGTAAAGGTGGGAGCTTCTCTATCGGTCTTCCTGCGATCATGGCTGGTGTAAGTCTCAATAATCGTCTTAGCGAGATTCAGGCTGATCCTGATGCCTTCATGAAGAAGGTGCAGGCCAACAACGACAGGCCTACCCTTTGGACTGACATCAAAAACTTCTTTGCTGATCATGCTCAAGGTTTCACTAATGCATTTGCGGGGATGAATACCTTACCCGGAATTCAACCAGCTACCGCAGGCATGGCACAACTACCGGGAATTGATAATCTTGCCTATGGCATGAACCTTGGAAAGCCGTTCAGTGTTGAAGGCAAGGCTGATCTGACTGTGACCAACGAGGTTAAACTCAGCATTGACGATAGCAAATTCAGCGATGCAATTAAGGCCGAAGTACAAGAGCAGGATAGGAAAAATACCAATCTAATACTTGGGATTTCTGGCTAATTAATATACCGGCGGCGAATATGCCGCCTCTATCTCAATATTGCAAATTCCACATATCAAATTTATCGAGAAGTCAATATGTTTCCGTGAAATTTGTTGCAAAAGAAATAATCCCGTGATAAAATAATATACAAGGTGAATTACAACAGCCAAATGTATTTTTCCCTTTCTCCTTAATTAAAGTGCCTGTGTGAACACCGTGCGGGCCTTTTCTCATACAGCCAATATCCGCACCCTCTCACGGTAAGGTTAGGCCATTGCCGCTGGCTGTATCAGAAAAGATTTCCACCCAAGGTGGATTTGCCAAGTCCTGTCCTCCTCGACAGGCCGTCTTGTCAGACGAAAACTGGCATTGAGTGCGGCAGCGAAGATATGAGGTCTCCCGCTGCTGTGCTCCCTCATTCCTAAAGCGTGACCCACCGATCATGCTTTCCAAATATCTCCATCAGAAAACTACTGACCTACACCAGGCGGGATATTCTCGCCTTGGTCTTTTTTATCGCTGGTAGCGATTTGACAGAGTCAAACCAGATAACGGGGATTTTCTGCTGGAACACGAATAAAAGAATGCCGTCCTATGGACGGTATTTTTTCAACTCTTCCTGGCATATTCGCCGGATTATAAAACTGCATGGAGAAAAATATGTCATTCGAACACGAAAGCAAAACCCCACAGGATGTATTGGTTTATACCGATTCACCGATCTTTCATAAGCGCACCGTGATCCTTGATCTGGCTGCTGACGTGAATTGTGGTGATGTGATTAACCCGACCACTGGCGCGGCATACGTTGCTGCCGATGCTGATAACTGTGCTGTTGCACTGCAAAATCAAATCGCTGGTGATGCCCGTAGCCTGGTCATTTCAGACCGTGGCTGTGTGTTCAATCCATCTGGTCTGGTTGTAGCGGCTGCTGCAAAAGATGCTGCTTACGCTGCCCTTGTTAAGCAAGGCAACCGCATTGCTGACGCAAACACTGCAATCTAATCAAGGAGTGATAACAATATGAAATTAAGTGATTTTACTAACCTTTCCGGTCAGTTCGTGAAGCCAAGCGGCGAGGGGTTCCTTCTGTCCAGCCTGGGGATCTTTACCAGCCGTCCAAGTGATACGCAAATCATCGCGCTCGACACACTGGAAGATGTGCAGCGTGAAGTGACCAAATCTGTTGCCCGTTATGGTTCTGAAATGTCCGGTCTAAACTTCCCTAAAGCGGCTAACGTGACTGTTCAGGCTCCACTGCATGTCTACAGCTCAACCATCACCAGCCAGGATTGGCAGGGGAAACGTCAGCCGGGAACAAATCGCCAGATGACCGCTGAAGATGTAGTTGCTAATCATACCCTGAAGCACTACCTGCAAACCCGCCGTGATGTTGAATATGCAATGGCGCAGAGTCTTCTTCACAATACTGTAGAGGCGACACACCTGCGTGAAGGCCCTGATCTGAACTGGCAAACCTTCTGGGGCATTAGCCAGCCAACAACAACCGTGAAAACTGGCACCAGTGCCAACGTCATTACTGAGATGCAGAACGCTGTCACGCTACTGAAGAAAAATCTGGGTGGCTGGTCTTCCAGCATCAAGCAGGTTTATCTGCTAGCGAGTCCGAGTCTTTTCACCGCCATTCAAGGCAACCCAACCGCATATCAGGCGGCTCTATTTGGTGCTACGTCCCGTGACATCATTTTCCCTGACACTTTGGGTGCATATGATCGATATAACATCGGGCGCGTAACTGTAGTGCAGGTTGACGATCCGCTATACGGCATTGCAGATGGTGAAGGCTATATGCTGGCGACGTTCTCCAATGTTGTTGAAGGCGACCTTTCACCTTATATGACTTACCAGACTCCGGCGAGCCGTCATGCTGAAGTTGCTAATGGTCCGGTTTATCCGTCTTACCATTACGTTCTGCGTGATAAGTTCATGAACTATGAGGTGGTCAGTGAGTTATCACAGATTCAGATCCCAATGCGTCCGGACTTCGTTCTGAAGGTCACTATGGACGACGCAGCGTAAGACAGCGGATTTTGGGGGCGCATTGCCCCCGCTGCTGGCGAGGCAAAGGAAAGGAGATACATATGAAATTAGCTTTGATCGGTACTGGCAACATGCCGCTTATGCAATGGATTCTAGATGGTAAAGGCGATGATGCGATCATCAACATGTCAGCGTTAGCGCGTAGGCTTGGGTGTAGTCGCTCCAGCCTACTTGACCGCATTCAGGCCTACGGGTTCGATTCTGCTATCAAGCATTACCTCAACCTACAGCGACAACGAAAACTGAAAACATAAGAGCCGGGTTAATCCCGGCTTTTTTATAGCAATTTTTTAACCTTGTGAAACGGGACTGATTTGAAAAGGTATCCTTGAACTCCCCAAATACCAACCTCCTGTAGAAGGTCGAGATACTGTCTGCTTTCTACGCCTTCCACCACTATCTTATCGCAGTATCGCTTTATGTTTTTTATCAACAAGGGAAATGTGGGTTTATCAATTTGCTCATTGAAGAAATGACGGTCAATCTTCGCCACTTCGAAGTAACCCTCAAGCAGGCTGGCAACATTTGCATTTCCGGCTCCCAGGTCATCCAGCCACAGTGAGTTAACACCCTGACATAGTGATTTCAGAATCGGGCTTTTAAGCCCTTGCTCAAGACCAGGAAATTCTTCTGAAATTTCAAGTTTGATAAACGGCATGGAACTGACAGTTAGCTGTAACAAACCGTCATGTCTTAAAAGTGTCGCCATATCGTAATCAATGTTGAGAGAGCAGAACAAACCGTTATGCTCGAACCAGTCCTGCTTACTGGCTATGACCCCAAACTGTTTGTAGAGAAAAAGGCGTTTCTGATCGAAATCCCATCCTGAAATGACAAACGCTGGGTGAAGGGGTCGTTTGGACTCTGAGACAAACCGCGTAAGAAGTTCGACTCCTAACAGCTTACCTTCAAGGTTCATGATGGGTTCAGCAATGAATTCAGAGTGCATGTTACGTTCCAGTTGAGTGATAACTGACTGATAATGCACCTTTAAAAATTATTGATCAATAATAACGATCAATAATCAAATAATGATCGATAAAATCGATAAGCGTATCTTTTTGAAATATAATGACAATTTATTTTTAAGATTAATCTTGTGTTGAGAAACAAGAGCAGGTCTTTTTCATCACATTCATATCTACGGGTTCGAAAACGACGAAAGATCACAACTAAACGAGGCTGGGGAAACCCGGCCTTTTTGTCGTTTCAATGTGGGACACAACGTGGGACACAAACTAGGACACAGAGCATTTTTTATGGTTGAGTCTTAGGCTTCCCGCTGGCATGATCCAGAACAGGGATTAACGGGACGTTAATCGCAAGCTTTTGATTTTTTTATTTGACTCGGGGTGCCCTTCTTCGTTGAAGGCTGAGAAATACCCGTATTACCTGATCTGGATAATGCCAGCGTAGGGAAGTCAGATGCCTCACCGGTCATCGCTTCTTCACGCAAGGCAGGAGCGAACCCATGCAGCCTGACCTGCTCGATTTACACGTTTTACATCATTTCCGTACCCGTTCTCCGCTTACCCATTGCATGACCAACGATGTCGTACAGACCTTCACGGCTAACGTGTTGCTGGCGCTTGGCGCATCCCCTGCGATGGTGATTGAGGCCGAAGAAGCTGAACAGTTTGCCGGGATTGCCGATGCCCTGCTGATAAACGTCGGCACGTTGACCTCGCCACGCGCCCAGTCGATGCGTCGGGCGATTGAAAGCGCGGTGGCGGCAGGAAAGCCCTGGACGCTGGACCCGGTGGCCGTGGGCGCGCTGGCGTTCCGCACCCGCTTTTGCCACCAAATTCTTGCCCTTAAACCGGCCGCCATTCGCGGCAATGCCTCCGAAATCCTTGCTCTTGCCGGAATGAGCGCCGGTGGGCGCGGCGTTGATACCACCGATACCGCGGTCAGCGCGGTGCCAGCTGCACAGGCGCTGGCCCGTCAGACCAATGCCATTGTGGCGGTGACGGGGGAAATAGATTACATCACTGACGGACAGCGCACCCGAACGGTTGCGGGCGGCGACCCGCTGATGACCCGCGTAGTGGGTACGGGCTGTGCGCTCTCCGCCGTCGTCGCGGCCTGCTGTTCGCTGCCGGGCGACAGGCTGGATAACGTTGCCGCCGCCTGCGGATGGATGAAGCGTGCCGGAACGGTTGCCGTTGCGCACGCTCGCGGGCCAGGCAGTTTTGCCAGCGGGTTCCTTGATGCGCTCTATACGCTGGAGGAGCAGGCATGAAACGGATTAACGCCCTGACCATTGCCGGTACCGACCCCAGCGGCGGCGCGGGTATCCAGGCTGACCTGAAAACCTTCTCGGCCCTCGGCGCGTACGGCTGTTCAGTGATTACCGCGCTGGTGGCGCAAAATACGCGCGGCGTGCAGTCGGTTTACCGAATCGAACCGGATTTTGTTGCCGCGCAGCTTGATTCGGTGTTCAGCGACGTGCGCATTGATACCACCAAAATCGGCATGCTGGCCGAAACGGACATTGTTGAAGCGGTGGCAGAACGACTGAAGCGTTATCAGGTGCAAAACGTGGTGCTGGACACCGTGATGCTGGCAAAAAGTGGCGATCCGCTGCTTTCCGCTTCCGCGGTTGAGACGTTGCGCCGGAAATTGCTGCCGCAGGTGGCGCTCATTACCCCTAATCTGCCGGAGGCCGCCGCGCTGTTAGGCACATCGCATGCGCAAACTGAACGTGAAATGAAAGCGCAGGGAAACGCGCTGCTGGCGATGGGGGCTGGCGCAGTGCTGATGAAAGGTGGGCACCTGGATGTTGCTGAAAGCCCTGACTGGCTCTTTACCCGCGAGGGGGAAGTGCGTTTTACCGCCCCGCGCGTACAGACCAAAAATACCCACGGCACTGGCTGTACGCTCTCTGCCGCGCTGGCGGCGCTGCGTCCACGGCATGACAACTGGGCCGATACGGTACGCGAAGCGAAGATCTGGCTCTCGGCGGCGCTGGCAAAAGCCGATACTCTGGAAGTCGGTCACGGTATTGGGCCGGTTCATCATTTTCATGCATGGTGGTAAGCCAGTATACTGGCAGGAAACACCACGTCTGAGAAAACAGAGATGGAACAAGCGCATACCCGATTAATCGCTCAACTGAATGAACGGATCGCCGCGGCCGATAACACACCGCTGTACCTGAAATTTGCCGAAACGGTAAAAAACGCGGTGCGCAGCGGGGTGCTGGAGCACGGGAATATTCTGCCCGGCGAACGCGATCTCAGCCAGTTAACCGGCGTGTCGCGCATCACCGTGCGCAAAGCGATGCAGGCGCTGGAAGCCGAGGGTGTTGTAACACGTGCCCGTGGTTACGGAACGCAAATCCACAACATCTTCGAATATTCGCTGAAAGAGGCGCGCGGTTTTTCTCAGCAGGTGGTGCTGCGCGGTAAAACGCCCAACACGCTGTGGGTCAATAAACGGGTGGTAAAATGCCCGGAAGAGGTAGCCAGCCAGCTGTCGCTTGAGCCTGAAAGCGAGGTGTTCATGCTGAAACGCATTCGCTATGTTGACGACGACGCGGTGTCGATTGAAGAGTCCTGGGTGCCGGTCGGGTTAATTCCCGATCCGGATGCGATTGGTATTTCGCTGTACGATTACTTCCGCAGTCAGAATATTTTCCCGCAGCGTACCCGTTCACGGGTGAGCGCCCGTATGCCGGACAGCGAGTTTCAGGCGCACATCAAGATGGACGAAAAAATACCTGTGCTGGTGATCAAGCAGGTTGCGCTTGACCAGCAACACCGGCCGATTGAGTACAGCATCAGCTACTGTCGTAGCGATCTATACGTCTTTGTGTGCGAGGAGTAGTTCCTCGCGAGTGGGGGCGCAATCACCGCCGCGGTGGCTGACCACCCAGGACGCCACGGCATTCCCCAACAGAATGGCATCTGCCAGTGACCATCCTGCCGCCAGCCCGGCGAGCGTGCCGCCCGCATGGCTGTCGCCTGCGCCAATGGTATCCACGACCGTGGCCGGAAACGCCGGAACAACGCCTGAAGCGTCACCGTCATACCAGGCCGCGCCGTCTTTATCATGACGGACAATCAGCGCGGCGCCGAAACGCCGCTGCCATGCCACGCCGAGGTTTTCAGGCTTCACCCCCAGTCTTTCTGCCGCAATTTCTGCCTCCTGACGATTAAGCGACACGATCGGCCTGCAGGCCATAATCCGCGCCATAAGGGGGTCTGGAATATCCCCGATGCGCGGGCCGAAATCGATCAATGCCGTCACCTCCTGTAACCCTTCCAGCCAGCTCGTCAGCAGCTCACCGCACGGTGAGGCCAGCTGATATCCGGACAAATAAACCAGGCTGTGTGATGGTACAGACAGCGTATCAAGCCAGCCCGGTTGCCACTGGTTCTCCACCCCGCTAAACGACATAAAGGTGCGCTCGCCGTCAGGCTCTACCAGCGCCAGGCACCAGCCGTTGTCGCCGGTTTCGGCCTCCACGGCGCTGTGCAAATCCTGTTTTGCCATCGCGTTGCGGATAATATCCGCCCACACGCCGTGGCCGACGGGAAGGGCGTTTTGTGCCGCAATGCCGAGTCGTTTCAGGGCGATGGCAATGTTCAGCGCGCAGCCGCCGATATTCACACCCTGCTGTTTAAGCTCGATATCGCACCCGCGCCAGGGCAGGGCGTAGGCGTCGGCGATGACATCAATCACCGCCGCGCCCAGCACCGTCACCGGGCGTGTGGCATACAAGGTTTCGAGACGTCGGGCAAACGAGTTCATACGCCCTCCCTTTGCTCCCGGTAGTGCAGCAGTTTTTCGCAATAGTGGCCGAAATCGAGCTGGTTGACGGCGTCGAGCTCGGCCTTGAGCGCCGGATCAATCGCCTGCACACCATGCAACGCCCCGCAGATGGCCGTTGCCATCGCGCCAATGGTGTCGGTGTCGCCGCCCAGGTTGGCGCACAGGACCGCGCAGCGGTTCGGGTCGGTTCCCGCCAGTTCGACCATCGCAATGGCCGCCGGAACGGATTCGATGGTGCTGGTTCCCGCGCCCGTGAGCTGATAAATCTGCTCGCTGGCGGAGTCGATGCCGTTAGCTTCCCGCACGGTCTTAAGTGCCAGCTCAATACGCGCTGCCAGCGATGCGCTGAAGGTGGTCGTTTTCGCCTCCTGCGCATAGCGGGCGATACCCGGCAGGGCATCGACGATGTTCTGCCAGCGTTCGCCGTCGATGGCGCGGGAAACCGCCCAGGCAACCACCACCGCACCGGCGATGGCAAGATCCGATTTATGGGTCGGGCTGGAGGCCAGCGCCACCTGCTCCACAAAATGTTCCAGACGCGTGGCCGGGAGCAGGCAGCCCAGCGGGGAGGCTCGCATCGCCGCCCCGTTGGTCACGCCGTTGTTTTCCAGTTCGCTGACCGGTTTCCCGTCACGGATCGCGTTGAGCGCGATTTTCGACGTCGGGCCGAGCACGTTCTTATTAAACGCGTCGAAATCGAGCGCCCAGTTCAGGATATGTTTGCCGATAACATCCGCATCAATCTGCCCGTCGCATTCGATAATCGCATTCGCCAGGCACAGCGCCATTGAGGTATCGTCGGTGAACTCTGCCTGTTTGAAATAGCAGGCCGCATTATTCTCCGCCGGGCCGGGTAAAAAGCGGTCAATCCAGCCGAAGTGCGCCTTAACGCGCTTTCTCGGCCACAGCTCCGACGGCATGCCCATCGCATCGCCTAACGCCTGCCCGTAAAGGGCGCCGAGAATACGTTCTTGCTTCATTTAACTTCCCCTTGTGTCAGCGCGGCATCGCCATCAACCACCTCAATTGCAGTGATCTCTTTGTCCGATTCGCGGAAAAACAGCATAAACAGCACGGCGATCACGGCAATCATGATCCCACCGAATGTCCACATTCCGGCCCAGTTGAAGGTCAGCCCATTCACCGGCTCTTTGTAGGCGAACATTTTTTCCATCATCACGCCGCCCAGGCGGTAACCCAGCAGGCTACCAAAACCTTGGCAGCACAGCGTAATCAGGCCTTGCGCGGCGGTGCGCATATGCACCGGCGCTTTTTTATCCACGTAGATATACGCGGTAACGTAGTAGAAGTCGTAGCTCACGCCATGCAGCAGAATACCGAGGAACAGCAGGGCATAGGTGAAGTACTGTTCCGCGCCGCCGTAAACTAAGAATCCATAGCGAATGGCGGCCGTAATCAGACCCAGCAGTAAGACCTTCTTAATACCAAAGCGTTTGGTGAAGAACGGCAGGGCCAGCATAAAGAAGATTTCGGAGAACTGACCGAGCGTCATCCAGCCGGTGGCGTTTTTCATTCCCACTTCGGTGAGATAGCCGTTGGCGAAGATGTAATAGAAGGCCAGCGGCATGGCGAATAAAAATGAGCAGAAGAAGAACACCAGAAAGTTTTTATCACGCAGCAGGATAAGGGCATCCAGCCCCAGCATCACTTTGAAATCCAGCTTGCCGGTACTCTTCGGCGGCGTGTCTGGCAGGAACAGGGCAAAGACACCGAGCAGGGCGGAGCTGGCTGCCGTCATCAGCAGCGGAATATTGGTATCCGAGATGTCGCTATAGCCCAGCATTTGCGGCAGGAACCCGCACGCCAGCCCGGAGGCGATCCAGCCGATCGTTCCCATCACGCGGATGCGCGGGAAATCGGCCTCGACATCGCCCACGTTGGCGAAGGCGATACTGTTGGTCAGTGCGATGGTGGGCATATAGGTCAGGGAGTAAGCCAGCAGCAGCGGGAAGAAGGTGCTGAACTGGGTTTGCTGCGCGGCGAAGTACATCAGAATGGCACCGGCAAACATCAGTACCGCCAGCACTTTCTGGGCGGCGAAGAAGCGGTCCGTCAGCGAGCCGACCAGAATAGGCGAGAGAATAGCGGCAATGGCGGTACAGGCATAAGACCAGCCGATTTCCCCGGCGGTAAACCCGCTTTTACTCAGCCACAGCCACAATGGCACAAACCAGGCGCCCCAGATAAACCATTCAACGAACATCATGAATGACAGTTGGACTTTCGTTTTCATTTTTTAATCCTGCATGTCAGTGAGGGTACGCCTTTAACATACCACTCAATAATACCTTTTAAATACCTTTGTGGCGATTGTTTGATCAATGTAACAGTTTTGTTGTACACGAATCGAGCCAGCAGATTGTGCTGAAAAAAAATGCAAAGGGTGGAAAATCGGTTAAGTCGGTACCAGGCTTAGTCTGCCCATAAAAAATGGGACGGGATAAACACACACCGACACGATGTCGGATTTACGGGAGTATCACATGACTGATATTGCGCAGTTGCTTGGCAAAGACGCCGACAGCCTTTTACAGCATCGTTGTATGACCATTCCAGCCGACCAGCTTTACCTGCCTGGTCATGACTATGTTGACCGGGTGATGGTGGATAACAACCGTCCGCCAGCGGTTCTGCGAAATATGCAAACGCTCTATAACACCGGACGACTGGGTGGCACCGGCTATCTCTCTATTCTGCCGGTAGACCAGGGCGTTGAACACTCGGCGGGTGCCTCCTTTGCCGCGAATCCGCTCTATTTCGATCCGAAGAACATCGTTGAACTGGCGATAGAAGCGGGCTGTAACTGCGTGGCGTCCACCTACGGCGTGCTGGCCTCCGTCTCGCGTCGCTATGCCCACCGCATTCCGTTCCTCGTGAAGTTGAACCACAACGAAACCCTCAGCTACCCAACCGAATATGACCAGACCCTCTACGCCAGCGTCGAGCAGGCGTTCAATATGGGGGCGGTGGCCGTTGGCGCGACGATTTACTTTGGCTCTGAACAGTCCCGCCGTCAGATTGAAGAGATCTCTGCGGCGTTTGAGCGTGCGCACGAGCTGGGTATGGTCACCGTGCTGTGGGCGTACCTGCGTAACTCAGCGTTCAAAAAAGACGGGGTAGATTACCACGTCTCCGCTGACCTGACCGGGCAGGCGAACCATCTGGCCGCGACCATCGGCGCGGATATTGTGAAGCAGAAAATGGCCGAGAATAACGGTGGCTATAAAGCGGTCAACTTCGGCTATACCGACGATCGCGTCTACAGCAAGCTGACCAGCGAAAACCCAATCGACCTGGTGCGCTACCAGCTGGCGAACTGCTATATGGGCCGCGCGGGGCTGATCAACTCCGGCGGGGCTGCAGGGGGCGACACTGACCTGTCAGATGCGGTGCGTACAGCGGTTATTAACAAACGCGCGGGCGGCATGGGGCTGATCCTGGGCCGTAAGGCGTTTAAGAAATCGATGGCCGACGGCGTGAAGCTGATCAATGCGGTTCAGGACGTCTATCTGGACAGCAAAGTAACGATTGCCTGATCTGAGGACGAAACGTAGGCCGGGTAAGGCGTAGCCGCCACCCGGCAATACAATCAGCGCAAAAGCACACAGTCCGGCGGCAATCTGCACTGCAGCGCGCCGGGCAATACCTCAATGCGGAACTGCGTCCCGCTCAGCGGTTCGCCGTCGAGATTAAAGGTCATCCCGTGCGGGGCATTCACCTCAAACCATGCCGATTTCCCGGCAATAATATTCGGGCTCTCTTCGGGCTGCGTCAGCGTGGTAAACAGCGCGGGCAGCAGGCCGTCACCTGTGAAAATTCGCAGCTGGAGCTGGCCGTCATTGATCAGCGCCTCCGGGCAGAGCTGCTGTCCGCCGCCTGCCTGACGGCCATTGCCAATCCCAATCACCAGCGCATCTCCCTGCCAGTGAAAATCCTCGCCATGAATTTCGCAGCGGTCTGGCTTAAGGGTATCCATGCGCATCAGACCGTGGATCAGATAAGACACGCCGCCCAGCGCCGCCTTCAGCTTTTCCGGCGTTTCGCTGGTGATGCGCGTGCCAAATCCGCCCGTCGCCATATTAATAAAGCAGGTTTTGTCATTCACCTGGGCAATATCTACCGCGGTGGCTTTGCCAAGGATGGCCAGCTGGAGTGCTTTCTCTAAATCTTCCGGGATCCCGGCGCTGGTGGCGAAATCATTGGCGGTGCCGAGCGGTAAGATGCCCATCACCGGGCGGTCAGCCGGGGGAAGGTCGATAAGCGCAGAGGCGATCTCATTGATGGTGCCGTCGCCGCCGCCGGAAATAATAGTGCTGACGCCTAACGTTAAGCCTTCATGGATATAGCGTGCCGCGTCGCCCTTTTCCCAGGTTACCCGCACGTGGATACGTGCGCCATCGTCACGCAACCCCTGAATTGCCTGACGCAACAGATCGTTGCCTGCACTTTTGCCATTGAGAATCAATAAACTGTCTGGATAGGTTGCCATCCGCGCTGCTCCCTTTTTTAGCGTTAGTAAGAGTGTATAGCAGAGCGGCAAAAAGCGGGTAAGAACAGGATGAAAGGCAAAAAATAAGCCCGCGTAAGGGAGATTACGCAGGCTAAGGAGGTGGTTCCTGGTACAGCTAGCATTTATGGGTTATGTTTTTCAGCGGGGGGATAATACCCGTATTGAACGAAGCGGTATGTGATCCGATTCTAAGAATTATCCCACCGTGAAAAAATTCCCCTGATTAACTATTTACCGTGTGGGTTTCGGGTGCTTTCACCGTTGAAATTACGCATCAGCAGCGCGAATTTCAGCTCCACCTCTTCCGGAACCGGCAGCCAGACGGTATGACCGTCACCCGGGGCAACCTCAATCGCTTCGCCTTTACCGTTTTCCAGATGCTCCAGCGTGAAGTTCATATTGCCCTGCGGGGTCATCAGCTCCAGGCTGTCGCCTTTGGTGAACTTATTTTTCACCGCCACGGCCGCCAGTGCGCCCTTACGCTCGCCGGTGAAGTCACCGACAAACTGCTGACGCTCGGAAACGGAGTAGCCGTGCTCATAGTTCTGGTAGTCATCGTGAGTGTGACGACGCAGGAAGCCTTCGGTATAGCCGCGGTGCGCCAGACCCTCCAGGGTTTCCAGCAGGCTGGTATCGAACGGTTTACCGGCTGCCGCATCGTCGATGGCCTTGCGGTAGACCTGCGCGGTACGCGCGCAGTAGTAGTAGGATTTGGTGCGGCCTTCGATCTTGAGGGAGTGCACACCCATCTGGGTCAGGCGTTCAACGTGGGCGATAGCGCGCAGATCTTTCGAGTTCATGATGTAGGTGCCGTGTTCGTCTTCAAAGGCGGTCATGTACTCGCCCGGACGTTTGGCTTCTTCAATCATAAACACGCTGTCGGTTGGTGCGCCGATGCCCAGCGTCGGCTCAACGTTGGTCACCGGGATCGGCTCATGTTTGTGGACAATGTTGCCGATGTCATCCTCTTTGCCTTCCTGGACGTTGTATTCCCAGCGGCAGGCGTTGGTGCAGGTACCCTGGTTCGGGTCGCGCTTGTTGATATAGCCGGAAAGCAGGCAGCGGCCGGAGTAGGCCATGCACAGCGCGCCGTGAACGAAGATTTCGATCTCCATATCCGGCACCTGAGTGCGGATCTCTTCGATCTCTTCAAGGGACAATTCGCGAGACAGGATAACGCGGGTCAGCCCCATCTGCTTCCAGAACTTCACCGTCGCCCAGTTGACGGCGTTAGCCTGTACCGAGAGGTGAATATCCATCTCCGGGAAGTTCTCCCGAACCAGCATGATTAAACCCGGGTCCGACATGATCAGCGCGTCCGGCCCCATATCCACCACCGGCTTCAGGTCACGGATGAACGTCTTCAGCTTGGCGTTGTGCGGCGCGATGTTGACCACCACGTAGAATTTTTTGCCAAGGGCATGCGCTTCGTTGATGCCGAGCTGCAGGTTCTCGTGGTTGAATTCGTTGTTACGCACGCGCAGCGAGTAGCGAGGCTGGCCCGCGTAAACGGCGTCGGCACCATAGGCGAAAGCGTAACGCATATTTTGCAGCGTTCCCGCCGGGGAAAGGAGTTCCGGTTTAAACATGTTTGTTCTCGTTCTGATGACAGGTCAGATCCGCATGCACCAGGTGCAGCGGTAAGGGGAGATCCCCCACTTTAAGGGCGGGCATTGTAGCGCTGAGGGGCAGGGAGGTAAAGTGATTGTGCCGGGTGGCGGCTTCGCCTTACCCGGCTTACGTTGACCCGCGGCTGACTAGGCTATCCTGCACGCATCCGCTTCCCAGCGGTACCCCACGCCGTACACCGCGCGGATAAACGACTGCTCGGCGTCCAGCGCCTCCAGCTTGCGGCGCAGGTTTTTGATGTGGCTGTCGATGGTGCGGTCAGTCACCACGCGGTAATCATCGTACAGATGGTTCAGCAGCTGTTCTCGGGAAAATACCTTCCCGGGCTCATGAGAGAGGGTTTTCAGCAGGCGGAATTCGGCAGGCGTCAGGTCCAGCAGCTTACTGCGCCAGCTTGCCTGGAAACGGCTTTCGTCGACAATCAGCGGGCTTTGTGCATCCAGCACCTGTAGTTCGCGCTGCGGTTTGCAGCGGCGCAGAATGGTTTTCACCCGGGCGACCACTTCACGCGGGCTGTAGGGTTTACAGATGTAATCGTCCGCGCCGATTTCGAGGCCCAGCAGGCGGTCAATCTCTTCAATTTTGGCGGTGACCATGACGATCGGCACGTCGGAGAAGCGACGAATTTCCCGGCACAGGGTCAGGCCATCGGTACCGGGTAGCATCAGGTCCAGCAGGATCAGGTCCGGCGGCGTCTGGCGCACGTACGCCAATACCTGGTCGCCGTGGCTTATCAGTGACGGGGAATAGCTGGCCGCGCGTAAATAGTCGATCAGCAGTTGCCCCAGCTTGGGTTCGTCTTCGACAATCAAAATACGTGGCGTGTTTTCGTCAATCGGTAACTCGGTCATGCTTCTCTCGATAAATCCCGTTCCAGAGGTAACTCTACTGTAATGCTAACCCCGCCAAAAGGCGAATGGGCGGCGCGGATCGTTCCATTATGCGCCTCGACGATGTTAACGCAAATCGCCAGCCCCAGGCCGGATCCGCCGCTGGCGCGGTTGCGGGAGCCTTCGGTCCGGTAAAAACGTTCGAACAGCTTGTCCAGCTGCGCATCCTGCACCCCTGGAGCGGAATCGGCGAAGGTGAGGGCAAAGCGCCCGTTTTCCTGTCTGCCGGAGATATGCAGCCCGCCGCCGCTGTCGGTATAGCGCAGGCTGTTTTCCAGCAGATTATTGAAGAGCTGCATCAGACGGTCTTTGTCGCCAAACACCACCGCGCTGTCCGGCAGGGAGAGATCTATCTTCAGGTTGCGGCTGGCAAACCGTTCCCGGAAGGCGCCGCTGGCAACTTCAAGCACGTTAATCACATCAACCGGCGCCTTCTGGTAGGCCAGTGCACCTTCGTCGGACATAGAGAGCTGATGGAGGTCATCCACCAGCTTGGTGAGTGTGCCCACTTCCGCCTGCAAAGAGGCCACCGATTCAGGCGTAAACTGACGCACGCCGTCCTGAATGGCTTCCAGCTCGCCGCGCAGGACCGCCAGCGGCGTGCGCAGTTCGTGAGAAATATCGGCCATAAAGTCGCGTCGCATCTGCTGGTTTTTCTCCAGCGTGCTGGCGAGCTGGTTAAAGTCCTGCGCCAGCCGGCCGAGTTCGTCCTGGCTACGGGTATCGACGCGGGTGGTGAAATCCCCGGCGGCCAGCTTGTGCGTCCCTTCCACCAGCCGCTTTACCGGGGCGAGCAGACCGCGCGCCAGCGGGAAGGTGGCGAGCGCGGCGAGCAGGGTGGAGAGGGCGACAATCAGCCAACTGGTCCGGCGCTGCTGGCGGTCAAAGTTGATGTCGGTGTTGCGCGTCAGGCGCTCCACCGGGGAGGCGATAACCCAGCCGACGGTGGCGTTATTGACCTTAATCGCCCGCCGGGTACCGTCCGGCGGAATCGGTGCGCGCGGGCCAACCAGCGTGCGCATCTCCTGGTCAATGACCCAAAACTGGGTGCGCCAGCCGTGCGGCGGCATGCCCGGGCCGGGACGATCGTCCCCGGTATCGTGCTCTAGCGAGCGCAGGATCTGGAAAATAAATCGGTCATTGTTGCGCAGAAAACGCCAGTTGCCGTGCTGGGCGTACTGCTCGCCCAGCGCATCGCTTAAGCCCTGCAGACGCTGCTCGTTGCCGTGCTTAATGTAATCAATAAAACCGCGCTCAAAGCTGACCCGCACGGCCCAGTGCATGGTGATCAGCAGGACGATACAGGTGGCGAAGATCGCCACAAAGAGCTTGCCGGTAATTCCCGGTCGCCAGAATTTCATGAGCCACTCCTTTTGCCGCGCCTAATCACGACGTTCTTGCTGGTATCATCCGGCACTCTGGCGAAGATGAATGCGGGCAGGGCGATGATGACCGCCATGCTGAGATACGTATATAAAAAGATCTGATGCGCCACCGGCGTATCGACGCTGAGATGGTGCTGGCCGTACATGCCGAGCAGCAGTCCGGCGATCGTCACCCCCACGCTCATGGAGAGCTGCATGATCATCGACAGCAGGCTGTTGCCGCTGCTCGCCAGTTCGTCCGGCAGATCTTTCAGCGTCAGGGTATTCATCGACGAGAAACGCATGGAGTTGATGATCCCCTGGCAGAACAGGACCAGCGGCAGAACGTAGAACCAGCCCATTAACGCCACGGCCATGAACAGCAGGCTGACCAGCGCCAGCCCCAGCGTGGCGGCCACCAGCACGTGACGATAGCCAAAGCGGTTCACCACCTGCACTACGATGCGCTTCATGCCCATGCTGCCGAGCACCATCGGGATCATCATCAGGCCCGCGTGAAACGGTGAAAATCCCATCCCGATTTGCAGAAAAACGGGGGTCATGAACGGCAACATGCCGCTGCCAATACGTCCGGCAAAACTTCCCAGCAGTCCCAGACGGTAGGTCGGGTTTTTAAACAAATTCAGGCTGAACAAGGCCCGATCGTTTCCTCTGGCATGCCACAGGTACCACAGAATCGCGGTGATGCCGAGGGCGACCAGAACACCGAGCATGAGGGAAGAGATCCCCAGCCCCTTTTGTCCGTCGAGCGCCAGGGTGAGCGTGGCCATGCCCGCTGCCAGCAGAATGAAACCGAAGAAATCGAAGCGACGCGTCTGCATTGTGTAGTTCGGCATCAGCGCCAGGGTGGCAATCGCGCCGATGATGCCCACCGGCAGGTTGATTAAGAAAATCCAGTGCCACGAGGCGTATTCCACCAGCATCCCGCCCAGCGCCGGGCCCAGCAGCGGCCCCACCTGGCCGGGCAGGGTGACAAAGGTCATCGCCGCCATGTACTGCTCGCGCGGGACAATCTTCATCACCGTTAACCGCCCGACGGGCACCATCATCGCCCCGCCAACGCCCTGCAGCACGCGCGCCATGACCAGCTGGTCGAGGGTACTGGCCTGAGCGCAAAACAGCGAGCCGGTGGTGAACAGCACGATGGCGGTAAAGAAGATATTTCGCACGCCCACTTTGTCCGCCAGCCAGCCTCTGGCAGGCAGCATGACGGCAACCGTCAGCACGTAGGCGACAATCACCATATGCATATGCAGCGGGCTCTCCCCCAGGCTTTTCGCCATGGAGGGGAGGGCAGTATTGACGATGGTCGTGTCCAGCGACTGCATAAAGAAGCCGAAGGCGACTATCCATAACTGCCAGCGAACGTTAGCGGGGAGGTCGGTCATTTACTCGGTCACCGTGGATCTGTTTTTACGCGAAAAACGCAGCCGCAGGCGATCGAAGAACAGATAGACCACCGGCGTGGTGTACAGCGTCAGCAGCTGGCTCATCACCAGGCCGCCGACAATGGTGATCCCCAGCGGCTGGCGCAGTTCAGACCCGTCGCCGCCCGAGACAACCAGCGGCAACGCACCAAACAGTGCCGCCAGGGTGGTCATCATGATCGGACGAAAACGCAGCAGGCACGCCTGGAAGATCGCCTCTTCCGGGGAGAGATTGCCATTACGCTGGGCGTCCAGCGCGAAGTCGACCATCATAATCGCGTTTTTCTTCACAATACCGATCAATAGCATGATCCCGATGAGCGCGATAAGGCTGAATGGCGCACCAAACAGCTCAAGCGCCAGCAGTGCCCCCACGCCCGCGGAGGGTAGCGTCGAGAGAATAGTCAGCGGGTGAACGTAGCTCTCATACAGGATACCCAGCACAATGTAGACCGTGGCGATGGCGGCCAGAATCAAAATCACCTGCGAGTTCATCGTCTCCTGGAACACCTGCGCGGTGCCGGCAAAACTGCCGCGCACGGTGGACGGCACGCCGAGCTGCGTCATCGCACGGTTGATCGCATCGCTGGCTTCGGAAAGCGACGAACCGGCGGGGAGGTTGAAGGAGATGGTCGACGCCGCTGACAGCCCCTGGTGGTTTACCGACAGCGGCGCGTTGGCTGGCTGCCAGCTGGCAAAGTAGGAGAGCGGTATCGCCTTGCCGTCGTTGTTAATCACAAACATTTTGTCCAGGGCGCTGATGTCCTGTGTATAACGCGGATCCACCTCCATCACCACCTTGTACTGGTTCATCGGCTGGTAGATGGTCGAGATCTCGCGCTGGCCGAAGGCGTTGTTTAGCAGGCTGTTGGCGGCCTCAACGTTGATGCCCAGCCGCGACATGGTTTCGCGGTCGTAGGTCAGGGCCATCTCGGCGCCGTTGTCCTGCTGATCGGAGTTCACGTCCGCCAGCTCTGGAAGGGCGGCCAGCGCCTTGCGGATCTTCGGTTCCCACTCGCGCAGGGCGGCCAAATCATCCGAGAGCAGCGTGTACTGATAGCTGGCGTTAGCCTGACGCCCGCCGACGCGGATATCCTGAACGGCCATCAAAAACAGGTTGGCCCCCGGCTCTTTGGCGAGCTTGACCCGCAGGCGGTCGATCACCTGCTGGGCGGTTTCATTGCGCTCGCTGCGCGGTTTGAGGGTGATAAACATCATCCCGCTGTTGACGCGCGATCCGCCGGTAAAGCCGGTGACGTTATCCACGGCGTTGTCTTCACGAATGATCTTCATAAAGTCCTGCAGCTTGCCGCGCATCGCCTGGAACGAAATGCTCTGGTCCGCCTGAATGCCGCCCATCAGCACGCCGGTATCTTGCTCCGGGAAGAAGGTTTTCGGGATGGTGATATACATCCAGACGTTGAGCACAATGGTGCCGATGAGCACCAGGCCGACAAGCCGGGTATGGTTGAGCACCCACTTCAGCGATTTGCCATAGCCTTCCTGCATCGCCATCAGGAAACGGCCAAAGCCTTTGCGACGCGGCTGGGAGTGCGGCTTGCTGCGCTTGAGCATCCACCCGCACATCATCGGCGTGAGCGTCAGCGAAATCAGCAGCGAGATGCCGATGGCGACCGAAAGCGTGACGGCAAACTCCCGCAACAGCCGACCCGGCAGGCCGCCCATCAGCAGCAGCGGCAGGAACACCGCCACCAGGGACAGGCTCATGGAGAGCACCGTAAAGCCCACCTCGCGCGTCCCCTGCAGTGCGGCCTGAAGCGGCTTCACGCCCGCTTCCAGATGGCGGGAAATGTTCTCCAGCACCACGATAGCGTCATCCACCACAAAACCCGTCGCAATGGTCAGGGCCATCAGCGACAGGTTATTGAGGCTAAACCCGCACAGGTACATGGCGGCAAAGGTGCCAATAAGCGACACCGGCACGGCCACCGCCGGGATCAGCGTCGCCCGACCGGAGCGCAGGAACAGGAATACCACCAGGATCACCAGTGCGACGGAGATCACCAGCGTCTGCTCCACCTCCTCAAGCGAGGCGCGAATGGTCGGGGAACGATCCTGGGCAATTTGCAGATCGATCGCGGCCGGGATAGTCTCCTGCAGCTCCGGGAGGCGGGCGCGAATGCTGTTCACCGTCTCAATAATGTTCGCTTCCGGCAGCTTACGAATCATCAGCAGGATAGCCGGTTTGGCGTTGGTCATCCCGGCGTTGCGTACGTCCTGCACGGAGTCCGTCACGCTGGCGACATCGCTTAAGCGTACCGCCGCGCCGTTGTTGTAGTGAATAATCAACGGCTGATATTCAGCTGCAGTTTTCAGCTCGTCGTTGGTGTGGATCTGCCAGCGGTGGCTGCTGTCCTCAACCGCCCCTTGCGGTTTGCGCACGTTGGCGTTGCTGATGGCGGATCTCACATCGTCCAGCGACACGCCCTGATTGAACAGCGCCTGCGGGTTTAATCCCACGCGCACGGCGGGCAGGGAGCTCCCGCCGACGCTCACGTCACCGACGCCGTTAATCTGTGAGATCGTCTGCGCCAGTTGGGTGGACGCAAAGTCGTAAAGCTGCCCCTGAGAATAGGTATCGGAGGTCAGCGTCAGGATCATGATCGGCGCATCGGACGGGTTGGCCTTGCGGTAGGTCGGGCGGCTCGGCATCCCGCTCGGCAGCAGGCTTTGCGCGGCGTTGATGGCGGCCTGCACGTCGCGCGCTGCGCCGTTAATATCCCGGTCGAAGCTGAACTCCAGAATGATGCGCGTACTGCCGAGCGAACTGCTGGAGGTCATCTCGTTGACCCCGGCAATCCGCCCGAGCGAGCGCTCCAGCGGCGTGGCGACGGATGACGCCATGGTTTCCGGTGAGGCGCCCGGCAGCGAGGCGCTGACCATGATCACCGGGAAATCCACCTGCGGCAGGGGAGCCACCGGCAGTAGCCGGAAACCGAGCACGCCGCAGAGGGTGATGGCGAGCGAGATTAATATCGTCGCCACCGGGCGATAAATGAAGAGGGCGAAAAACTTCACTTACGCCTCCTCTTCACGTTTCGGGAAGCGGCTTTTCGTCCACAGCGCCAGACGGTCAAACAGCAGATAAATCACCGGTGTGGTGAACAGGGTCAATACCTGGCTCACCAGCAGACCGCCGACCATGCCTATTCCCAGCGGGCGGCGCAGCTCCGCGCCGACACCGGTGCTGAGCATCAGCGGCAGTGCGCCAAGCAGGGCCGCCAGCGTGGTCATCAGGATCGGACGAAAACGCAGCAGACAAGCCTGGAAGATGGCCTCACGCGGCGACATGCCCTGCTCACGTTCGGCGGCCAGCGCAAAGTCGATCATCATGATGGCGTTTTTCTTCACGATCCCAATTAACAGGATGATGCCGATAATGGCAATCACGTCCAGCTCGCTTCCCGCCAGCATTAATGCCAGCAGCGCCCCCACGCCTGCCGTCGGCAGGGTAGAGAGGATGGTGATCGGGTGGATAAAGCTTTCGTACAGCACGCCGAGCACGATGTACATTGCCACGACGGCGGCGACAATCAGCCAGATGGTGTTGCCCAGTGCGGCCTGGAACGCCAGCGTGCTGCCCTGGAACTGGGTCTGAATATCGGACGGGAAGCTGAGCGCTTTTTCAGCCGCCTGGATCGCCTCCACCGCTTCGCCGAGCGAATAATTGTCCGACACGTTGAAGGAAATCGTGGTGGACGGGAACTGATCCAGGTGGTTAATCGACAGCGGGGTATAGCGCTCTTCCACCGTGGCGATAGCGCTTAACGGCACAATCCCCCCGTCTTTGCTGGTCAGGCGCACCGAATCCAGCCCGGCCAGACCGGGAGTATTTTCCGTGTTGTGCTCCAGTACCACGCGGTATTGATTCGCCTGGGTGTAGATGGTGGAGATCAGTCGCTGCCCAAACGCGTTATACAGGGCGTTATCCACGTCCGCCATGGTAATGCCGAGACGGCTTGCCGTGTCGCGGTTGACGTTCACATAGGCGGCCAGCCCTTTGTCCTGCCAGTCGCTGCTTACATCGTTAAGTTGCGGCAGGGTTTTTAGCTTATTGACCAGCTGCGGCACCCAGGTGCTGAGGGCATCCAGCGTGGTGGCCTGCAGCGTAAACTGGTACTGCGTGCGGCTGACCTGGGTATCAATGGTCAAATCCTGTATCGGTTGCAGATAAAGCTCCACGCCCGGGACGCGAGCGACGGCGCTTTGCAGCCGTTCAATAACGGCATTGACGCGATCGTCACGCTCATCCAGCGGTTTGAGGTTGATCTGCAGACGGGCGCTGTTCAGCGACGGGTTGGTGCCGTCGACGCCAACGTAGGACGTCAGGCTCTCTACCGCCGGGTCTTTCATGACGATCTCAGACACCTGCTGCTGACGCTGCGCCATATTGGCGAAGGAGACCGACTGCGGTGCCTGCAGGGTTCCCTGAATAATGCCGTTGTCCTGAATCGGGAAGAAGCCTTTCGGGATAAAAATCCACAGCATCACGCTGAGCGCCAGCGTGCCAAGCGCCACGCCGAGCGTGGCCCATGGATGGTTCAGCACTTTGGCCAGCACGCGACCATACGCCGCAATGATCCGTTCGAACATCCGCTCGGAGGCGAGCGAGAAGCGGTTTTGCTTGCGCAGGGACGCGTGGCTCAGCATCCGGGCGCACATCATCGGCGTCAGGGTCAATGACACCACGGCGGAGATCAAAATGGCCACCGCCAGCGTGACGGCAAACTCGCGGAACAGTCGCCCGACGATATCGCCCATAAACAGCAGCGGGATCAGCACGGCAATCAGGGAGAAGGTCAGCGAGATAATGGTAAAGCCGATCTCACCCGCCCCTTTCAGCGCCGCCGCCAGCGGTTTTTCGCCTTTCTCGATATAGCGCGAGATGTTCTCGATAACCACGATGGCGTCGTCCACCACGAAGCCGGTGGCGATGGTGAGCGCCATTAGCGTCAGGTTGTTGATTGAAAAATCGAGGAACACCATCACCGCAAACGTGCCAACCAGCGAGAGCGGCACGGCGACGGCGGGAATAATGGTTGCCGGGACGTTGCGCAGGAACAGGTAGATAATCATCACGACCAGGGCAATCGCCAGCATCAGTTCGAACTGAGTATCGGTGACCGACGCGCGAATGTTCGTGGTGCGGTCGGAAAGCACCTTCACGCTGACCGACTTCGGCAGGCTTTCGATCAGCTGCGGCAGCATGGTGCGAATGCTGTCGGCGGTTTCGATGATGTTGGCGCCCGGCTGGCGCTGGACGTTCATTACGATCGCCTGCTGCTTGTTCGCCCATGCGCCAAGCCAGCTATTCTCCGCCCCTTGCTCCACCGTCGCCACATCGCCCAGACGCACCGGGGCGCCGTTCTGGTAAGCAATAATCAGCTGACGGTATTCATCCGCGGACTGCATCTGATCGTTGGCAGAGAGCGTGACGGCGCGGGTTGGGCCGTCCAGCGAGCCTTTTGCCGAATTAACGTTGGCGCTGCTGATGGCGGTGCGGATGGTTTCACTGGTCAGCCCCAGTGCGGCAATCGCCTGCGCATTAAGCTTAACGCGCACCGCCGGGCGCTGCCCGCCCGCCAGCGTGACGAGACCGACGCCGGAGACCTGAGAAATCTTTTGCGCCACGCGGGTCTCGACCATGTCTTCCACCTGCGTCATTGGCATGGCGGAGGAGGTGACGGCAAGCGTCATGATCGGCGGATCCGCCGGGTTTACTTTGCTGTAGACCGGCGGGTTAGGCAGGTCCGACGGCAGCAGGTTGGTGGCCGCATTGATGGCGGCCTGAACTTCCTGCTCGGCGACATCCAGTGACAGCGTCAGCTGGAACTGTAGCGTCACGACAGAGGCCCCGCCGGAGCTTTGGGAGGACATCTGCTTCAGGCCCGACATCTGCCCAAACTGGCGCTCCAGCGGGGCGGTGATGGCGGACGTCACCACGTCCGGGCTGGCGCCGGGATAAAGCGTCACCACCTGAATGGTGGGGTAATCCACTTCCGGCAGCGCCGAGACGGGCAGGAAGCGGTAGCCGATAATCCCCGCCAGCAGGATCGCCACCATCAGCAGCGTGGTGGCGACAGGACGGAGGATAAACAGGCGTGACGGCCCACCTGTAGCGACGGGAGGCATAACCTGCATCAGGAGGCCGCTCCCTGTTTCGCAGGTTCAACCACTTCCACTTTCGCCCCTTCAGTCAGACGGTCGATACCGTCGGTGACCACGCGGTCGCCAGCGGAAAGCCCGGCGCTGATTACCACCGTCTGACTGTCCTGAATCCCGGTTTTCACCAGATGCTTACTGACTTTGTTTTCACTGTTCAGTACCCAGACAAAGTTGCCTTCGTTACCCATCTGCAGCGCGGCGGTGGGGATCACCACCGCGTTCTCTTCGGTCGCGACCAGCATTCGCGCGTTGACGAACTGGTTCGGGAAGAGGGCATCGTCCTGGTTGTTAAAGCGGGCCTTCAGCTTAATGGTACCGGTCGTGGTGTCGATCTGGTTATCCAGGCTGAGCAGGCTACCTTCGCTGAGCTTCTGTTTATTGGTGCGGTCCCAGGCTTCCACCACCAGGCCTTTCCCGGCTTTTTGCGCCTGAATGACCGTCGCAATGTCGCTTTCCGGCAGGGTAAAGACTAAATCAATCGGGTGAGTCTGGGTGATCACCACGATGCCCGTGGTATCTCCGCTGGAGATTTGGTTGCCGATATCGACCTGCTTCAGACCAACCCGCCCGTCAATCGGTGCGGTGATGCGGCTCCAGTCGAGCTGTAACTGGGCGCTGGCCACGGCGGCTTCGTCGGCTTTGATGGTGCCCTGCGTTTCGCTGACCAGCGACTGCTGTGTGTCCAGCTCCTGGCGGGAGACCAGATTGGTTTTTACCAGCTGCTGATAGCGCGCTAAATCACGCCGGGCGTTGGCAAGGGTGGCTTTGTCTTTCGCGAGCTGTCCCTGCGCCTGGGCGAGGGCCACCTTAAACTGGCTTGGGTCGATCTCCGCCAGTAAGTCACCGGCCTTAACCTGCTGACCTTCCTGGAAGTGGATCGCAATGAGCTGACCATCGACGCGGCTACGCACCGTGGCGGTGTTAGCGGCGGTAATGGTTCCGAGCCCCGTCAGATAACGCGGAACGGCTTTACTCACCGCCGTAGCTGCCTGAACCGGCGCCAGCGCACCGCCTCGCATACCGTGACGGCCGCCACCTGCCGGGCGCTGTGATGCGCTGTTGGCACCGGCGGGGGCGCCAGAGTTTGCGGATTGGCTGTGCCAGTACCAGGCGGCGGCAAGTGCCACCACAATGATGCCAGCGGCGATTGCCCAGCGGGATTTATTACGGCCTTTCATCGTTATACGTTCTCATCCTGAATACTTCGGGGAATGATACTAGTTTAGTCAGGCAACACAGCGGAAAAATGGAGGAAATATGGAAGACTGTCTGGAATTGTCTGAGTGTGGTGCTTTTTTTCGCCGGGTGGCGCTTCGCTTACCCGGCCTACGGTTCGAGGGTTTTGTGGGCCGGGTAAGGCGAAGCCGCCACCCGGCACAGCGGCACTAGCTAAACATCACCTGCGCCCAGCGCGCCAGCCCCGCGGTAACGGAGCCAAAGTCATCGCCACCGGCAACCGGAATACCCGGCAACTGTTCCGCCAGCGCTTTTTTGATCAGCGGTGAACGGGCGCTTCCGCCGGTCAGGTAGATGACGTCCGGCTTCTCCTTGCCGTTCTCCAGCGCGAGTTGCACCTGTTCCAGTATGCGCTGTAGCGGCTGCGCGAGCGCGGTCTCCAGCCCCTCCTGTGAAATCGCCGTGGCCAGATCGTCGCTGATAAATGGCAAGGACACCGCATGTTCAGCGCGGTTTGAAAGGGCAATTTTGCTCTCTTCGGCGGTGCGTACCACGCGGTAGCTCAGGCGCTGACGCCACACTTTATACAGCAGGGCGACTTTATCGGCGTCCTGCGCATCACGCATCAGGTCATTCAGGAAGCGGCCGTTGGCGGTACTGTAAAAATCACTCTGCGCCGGGACGTCGTTGATGGCAATCGCGTTCCACCACGGCAGGATCGGCAGGGCGATGCCTTTTTCCGTTTGCCCGCCCATGCCGAGCAGCGGCATCAGGCTCTTAAATGCCAGGGCGATATCCAGATCGTTACCGCCCACGCGGCAGCCGCTGTGCCCCAGCAGGCTATTTTCACGGTCGCGGCGGTGATGCCACTGCGGCCCCATCAGCAGCAGCGAGCAGTCCGTTGTACCCCCGCCGATATCCACGACCAGCACCCGTTTTTCTTCCGTCAACGTGGCCTCAAAGTCCAGCCCCGCCGCAACTGGCTCATACTGGAACACCACGTCGCGAAAGCCTGCCCGGTGCGCCGCGCGCTCAAGGATCCCCTGCGCCTGCTGGTTAGCCTCATCGCCGCCCAGCCCCTGGAAGTTGATCGGGCGGCCAATCACGGCCTGGGTAATCGTCTCGGGGACCTGCGTCTGCGCCTGATGACGGATATGCAGCATCATGGCGCATACCAGGTCTTCAAACACCGCCACCTGCTGCGGCTTGAGGCCGCTGGCCCCGAGGAAAGATTTTGGCGATTTAACAAAGTAGACCTCTTCCGGGTCTTCAATGTAATGCCCGAGTGAAGAGAGGCCGAACTGCACGCTGGAAGGCGTAACGTCGATATCTTCCTCGCGGTTAAAGCTCACTGCCCGGCGCAGCAGCGCCTGAGTTTCTGCCGCAGTCGCCGGAACCTGATGGTGGCGGAACAGCCACTCGCTCACCGCTTCACGCGTCGGCGCGCAGAGCATTGACGGCAGCAGCGTGCTCTCTTTTTCCATTTTCAGGAGCTGTGGTTGCCCGTTTTGCATTATTGCAACCGAGCAGTTTGCCGTACCGTAGTCGAATCCGATAAACACAATAAATCCCCATGCCAGTGAGAAGGGGCGAGACTTTAGCGGAATGCCTGTCCGGCGACAACAGGAATATGAAAGCAAGGCGTAACACGCTTTTTCAGTTTATCCTGAGGGGAACAAAAAAGGAGCGACAATGTATACCCTGACCTGGCACCCCCCTTACGACTGGCAATGGATGTTTAGCTTTCTTGGCGCCCGTGCGGTGGCGGGGGTTGAGACGGTCACGGAAAGCTATTACGAGCGCAGTTTTGCCTGTGAAGGGCATCAGGGGATCTTCCGCGTTACGCCGGACACGCAAACCCATACGCTACAGGTCACGCTCAGCCCGGGGTTAACGCCGGTGGCCGGACTTTGCCTTGAGCGTATCGGGCGTCTGTTCGATCTTGCCTGCGATCCGCAGGACGTCCACCGGACTTTGGGCGATCTCGGCGCCGCGCGGCCAGGCCTGCGTTTGCCCGGGGCGATGGATGCCTACGAACAGGGCGTGCGGGCCATTCTGGGTCAACTGGTCAGCGTGGCGATGGCGGCGAAACTGGCTTCACGCGTTGTCGCCCTGTGCGGTGAGCCGGTCAAGGATGCGCCGGGCTATGTCTGCTTTCCCTCCCCACAAGCCCTGGCGGCTGCCGACCCGCTGGCGCTCAAAGCGCTCGGGATGCCGGTCAAACGCGCGGAATCGCTGATTCATCTGGCACAGTCGGTCGTCGACGGGACGTTTCCGCTCACGCCGCCTGAGGACGTTGAGGCAGGCATGAAGGCGTTACAACAACGGCCGGGTATTGGCCGCTGGACGGCAAATTACCTCGCCCTTCGCGGCTGGCAGGCGAAAGATGTGTTTCTTCCGGATGATTATCTGATTAAGCAACGTTTCGCCGGGATGACGCCTGCGCAAATTCGTCGCTATGCCGAGCGCTGGCAGCCATGGCGCTCCTACGCGCTGCTGCACATCTGGTATACCGACGGCTGGGCCCGTCAGTTGATGGCGAAATAACTGGTGTTGAGCAGTAGATCCAGCGGCTGCGGCTCGGCGATGGTGTCACCATAGATAAAATCAATGCCAATGCCGGAAAGCGTATCCATCATGATGGGCTGATTACAGGGGCCTGCGATGGTTCTCATCCCCAGACGCTGGGCATGGCCCTGAACGATGGTCACCATCATCTCATCCATCAGGTTGCCATAGACGTTGCTCACGACTTCGGCATCCAGCATCAGGTAATCGGCCATGTTCGGACTCAGGTGGGTGAAAATGTCCATGTCGCGGCCTATCTGGCTGAGGATCACGCGGCAGCCCGCCTGGCGAAGCTTTTGTAAACCCCGCTGCAGATTCTCATCCGAATCACACACCACGCCGGCAGGGATCACCAGATGCAGCAGACGGCCCGGCATTGGGCTTTTATCAAGAAGATCGAGGAGTTCGTCGACCAGCGTCACGCTGGCTAAACCGGCTGCCGAAAGCGGCAATGCGATCCCCATGCCTTTACTGGCGATCCTGGCGGCAGATGTCCGGAAGAAGTCGCTAAAGATGCGTCTGTCGAGGGCGTGCAGCAGTTCCGGCTCTGCCAGTCCAGAACGGAAGGCGTGTTCCTCCAGGACTTCGCCCTGGCTGGTCCACAGGCGCAGCGAAATCAGCCAGAAATTACAGCTCTCCGGTATGCGAGGAGAGGCGACGCTACGGGCTATCATCATCAGGTGATTGTCTTTGATCATGTGCCATTGTTCGTCCAGCGACATCATGCTGCGCGTGCTGTGATCCCGCTCCTGCTGCGGTTCGTAAACCGTCACGATGCCGCGCCCGCTGTTTTTGGAGGCATAACAGGCAATATCTGCCTGTGACATCACTTCTGACGCCAGGTGGTTATGTTCATCGATCAGCGTGATCCCGGCGCTGGCGCCAATTCGATGCAGGCGGCCTTCCCACATAAAGTGATAGTCGTTGATGCTATGGACCAGACGACCGGTGATATAGCGTGCGCTCTCAATATTGCAGTCCGGCAACAACAGCCCAAACTCATCACCCCCCAGACGCGCCAGCACATCGCTGGAGCGCAGCATGGTTAACATCATGGAAGAGAGTTCCCGCAGCAGGGCATCGCCCGCCGCATGGCCTGCGGTATCATTGACGGCTTTGAAGCGGTCCAGATCGATAAAGACCAGCGCATGACGCTGCCGCGTCTCACGAACCGTTTGCAGGAGTCGTTTGAGGTGGTTTTCAAAGCTGACCCGGTTTGCCAGGTGGGTCAGGGCATCGTGCGACGCGCTGTAACTCAGCTGACGCAGCATTTTGCGCGACTCGGTGACATCCTGAATAACGATAACCGAGCCGATACTTTGTCCATCCAGCGTGCTGAGTGGCGTAATGCTGTAATGGATGTCAAACGCTCCACCCGTGCGGCGGTTCAGCACCACGTCCTGGTCGATATCTGAGCGTGACATATCCCCGCTGTGGATGTTCTCCATCAGCGGCCCTCGCTCCCCAAACGTGATGTGTAATACCTTGAGAACCGGCTGGCCGATAGCCTCGGTTTGCAGCCAGCCGCTCATCTTCTCGGCGACCGGGTTCATAAAGGTGACGTTCATGTCGATATCGGTACAGAGCACGGCTTCGCCGATGGAGTCGAGCGTGATATGCAGACGCTCTTTTTCCTGGAACAGCGCCTCGTTAAGCTGCTTAACCTCGGTCATGTCCATGTTGATGCCAAGCAAACGCTCGACTTCGCCCTCTTTATTCAACACCCGGTTTGCCAGGGAGCGAATATGGCGCACGCCTTCCTTCACGCGGATACGGAATTCCAGCTTAAACGGCAGACGTGAGATCAGTGAATCCCGCAGCACCTGTTCTGCATGGGCGCGGTCTTCTGGCAGCATCGTGTCGTGCCAGAGCTGCCAGGTGGGTTTGATGTGCGGTGGGATTTCATACAGTTCGAACATCCGCTTATCCCAGCTGATGATGTCAGGCTCAAGATCCCACTCCCAGATGCCGATGCCGCCCGCTTCGTTGGCCAGCGTAATACGTTCCATCAGGCGTTTGTTGACCCACTCGGTCTGCTTCAGGTCGTTAATGTCTTCAATCTGGGCGATAAAATAGAGCGGCGAGCCGTCGGCATGGCGCACAACGGAGACGGCAAGCAGCGCCCAGACCACTTCACCGTTGCGCGTGTAATAGCGCTTTTCAAGGGTATAGGTGTTGATGTCGCCGTTGACCAGCTGCTCCAGCTGTTCGAGGTCGGTGTGCAAATCTTCCGGCCAGGTGAGCTGCTGGAAGGTGAGTGACTGTAGTTCGGACTGGCTGTAACCGAGGAAATTGCACAGCGCTTTGTTGGCCTGTAGCCACTGCCCCTCAATGCTGACTAACGCCATCCCGATGGCGGAATACTCCATCGCATTACGAAAACGCGCTTCGCTTTCAGTGATGTGTTTGCGTTCGGCACGGAAGGCATACATCACCATGGTCATCACGTTCGCCGGGAGAAGCAGCATCAGGAACGGCAGCCAGGGCGCGTTGATCATCGGCCCTTCGTGTTGGGTGGTCAGCGCCTCAGGGTTATGGGCAATCATCAGGGACACGACCATCACGGTGACCAGAAACACCAGGAACGCTTCCATTCGCGGTAAGCGCACGGCGCTCCACATAAGCAGGACGATCACGCAGGTAAATGGCCATGGAAGCCAGGTGATGGCTGCCCAACTCAGGGCCAACGTCACGGCCATTGTGAGCAGCGTTTCCAGCAGCAGTCGCGGATCACGGTGGCGCAGCAGGTAGTGGGGTTTAAACAGTAATCCCAGCGGCACCAGTGCCAGCGCGCCAATGGATTCAGATAACACCCACACAATGAAATCGCGCAGTGGCTCAGGACCGGGAACCAGAAAAATCACCAGAATACCGCCTACCAGCGGCGGCACCAGCGCGCTGCCCATCGCCAGACGGATCCAGTCACTTAAATTTTGCAGCGGGTTATACCACGGGAGCAGTTTGCGCAGTAGTAATGCACCGACGACGGCCTCAATCACATATATGGCGGTGTAGGTGAGGTTAATCGCCCCCCACGAGAACAACATCCACGAGGCCAGAATATTGCCGAACGAACAGGCCAGGGCAATGCCCGGCCACATTTTTCCCGCGTGGCGGTAAAACGCCACCATCATGATGGCGGTGGGGAACCAGAGCGGCGCCAGCAGGGTGCCGAAGCGGGTAAGCTCCAGCGAAAATAAGGTAAAGATAAAGGTGACCAGGCCCAGACAGACAAGTCGTAATAAAGGATGTGGGGTGGTAACCAAAACCCGCTGGTATTGTTTATTCATTACCGCTTTATCCAGAGACGCCGTGCCGTCAGGAGAGAAGTCCGTACGAGTGAATTTGATAATTTGGTTTATGCTAGTACAAACAATTTACAATTCATATGGCGACTGCTCATAATTTGACATCATAGACTTATTAAATAGTTACAGGTTAAAAAATCGCTGTGAAACGCTGAAAAAACGCGCATTAAAATTTCACTCAGGGAACAATTCACAACTTTACAGGCTGTCTCGCATTACCTGCGCTTTCGACTGGTATCACGCCCGCGAAATCCCTATAATTGCCGCGTTTGACGCTCCGGCGTCGTCCTTCCTTAACATCCAGGTTAATCAGGTCGCTAAATTTATGACTGATAAGTCTCATCAGTGCGTCATTATAGGCATCGCCGGCGCATCGGCTTCAGGTAAAAGTCTAATTGCCAGTACGCTTTATCGCGAACTGCGTGAACAAGTAGGTGATGAGCACATCGGCGTCATTCCCGAAGACAGCTATTACAAAGATCAATCCCATCTGTCGATGGAAGAGCGCGTAAAAACCAACTATGACCACCCGAATGCAATGGATCACAGTTTACTGTTCCAGCATTTAGAAGCCCTCAAAAGCGGCCAGGCGATTGAGCTGCCCGTTTACAGTTACGTAGAACACACCCGCACCCAGGAGACGATCCGCATCGAGCCGAAAAAGGTGATTATCCTTGAAGGTATCCTGCTCCTGACCGATGCTCGCCTGCGTGAATCGATGAACTTCTCGATTTTCGTCGATACCCCGCTGGATATTTGCCTGATGCGCCGCATCAAGCGAGACGTTAACGAGCGCGGCCGTTCGATGGATTCCGTCATGGCGCAATACCAGAAAACGGTCCGTCCGATGTTCCTGCAGTTTATTGAGCCCTCCAAACAATACGCCGATATCATCGTGCCGCGCGGAGGCAAAAACCGCATTGCCATTGATATCTTAAAAGCGAAAATCAGCCAGTTTTTTGAATAAGCCGCGCGAATTGTGTACCGTTCAGAGATAACCTGGTTTTACCCTGAGATGTTAAGGTCTCAGGGGTCGATGCATGAAAGGAGAAAGTGCCATGCGTCTTTGTGATCGCGATATTGAAGCCTGGCTGGATGAAGGCCGTTTGTCTATTACCCCACGTCCTCCTGTAGAGCGTATCAATGGGGTGACCGTTGATGTACGGTTGGGGAATAAATTCCGCACCTTTAGTGGCCATACTGCACCGTTCATCGACCTCAGCGGGCCGAAGGATGAAGTCAGCGCCGCGCTCGATCGCGTGATGAGTGACGAAATCGTCATTGACGAAGGTGACGCTTTTTATTTGCATCCAGGTGAACTGGCGCTGGCGGTGACGTTCGAATCCGTGACCCTGCCTGCTGACCTCGTCGGCTGGCTGGACGGCCGTTCTTCTCTGGCCCGTCTGGGGCTGATGGTGCACGTGACCGCGCACCGTATCGATCCCGGCTGGTCGGGCCGTATCGTGCTGGAGTTCTTCAACGCCGGCAAACTGCCGCTGGCGCTGCGCCCCGGCATGATGATTGGTGCGTTAAGCTTTGAACCGCTAACCGGCCCGGCAGACAGGCCTTATAACCGCCGGCAGGACGCAAAATACCGCGACCAGCAGGGTGCGGTTGCCAGCCGTATTGATAAAGACTGATCGTTAGTCCATTGAGGATGCCATGAGAAGAGTTCTGACAACGCTGATGATTTTGCTGGTCGTGCTGGTTGCTGGCCTTTCGGCGTTGGTTCTGCTGGTTAACCCTAACGATTTCCGCGCTTACATGGTGCGGCAGGTCGAGGCGCGCAGTGGTTACCAACTGAAGCTCGACGGGCCGCTACGCTGGCACGTCTGGCCGCAGCTCAGCATTCTCTCTGGCCGCATGTCGTTAACGGCACCGGGCGCTACCCAGCCGATCGTGTCTGCGGACAATATGCGTCTCGATGTGGCGCTCATCCCCCTCATTTCTCACCAGTTGCAGGTAAACCAGGTGATGCTCAAAGGGGCGGTCATTCAGCTTACCCAGCAGACTGAAGCCGTGCGCAACGCGAATGCGCCGGTTGCACCGCGTGAGAATACCTTACCGGATGAGCCGTCCGATACGGGCTGGTCCTTTGATATTGCCAAACTGAAAGTTGCCGATAGCGTGCTGGTGTTCCAGCATGAGGATCAAGAGCAGGTTACGGTTCGCAATATTAATCTGCAGATGGAACAGGATGCGCATCATCTTGCGTCGCTGGAATTCAGCGGGCGAATGAATCGCGACCAGCGCGATCTGACCCTCTCGCTAAATGCCAGGGTCAATGCGTCAGACTATCCCCATCAGCTGACGGCCGATATTCAGCAGCTCAACTGGCAGCTCACGGGCGCAGATCTTCCGACCCAGGGGATCACCGGACAGGGGACGATGCAGGCCGTCTGGCGCGAAGAACAAAAACAGCTGGAGCTGGATAACCTCAACCTGCAGGCCAATGACAGCAGCCTGAAGGGGCAGGCGAGCGTCACGCTCGAAGAGAAGCCGAAATGGGTGCTGAACCTGCAGTTTGACAAGCTCAACCTGGAAAACATCCTGCCGCCGCTACCGGCTGGCACAACGGACAGCGATGCTGTGCAGACAGGACAAAGCCAGCCGCCGGTGTCGCGTCCGGTTATCTCGTCGAATCTTGATCAACCTGACTATAACGCCCTGCGCGGATTCACGGCCGATATCCTGTTGAAAGCCAACAGCCTGCGCTGGCGCGGTATGGACTTCACCGACGTGAGCGGCCAGATGTTTAACCACAACGGGTTGCTGGTGATCTCCGAGCTGAGCGGCAAAATGGGGGCAGGGCATCTTTCA
Source organism: Enterobacter kobei (assembly GCF_001729765.1). Classification (NCBI taxonomy): domain Bacteria; kingdom Pseudomonadati; phylum Pseudomonadota; class Gammaproteobacteria; order Enterobacterales; family Enterobacteriaceae; genus Enterobacter; species Enterobacter kobei. The sequence goes on along the minus strand of NZ_CP017181.1, from coordinate 3,075,081 downwards.
CTGCCTGGCACGCTGGACGTGCGTAAGGACGAAACCCGCGCGCAATTCCAGCCGCGTCTCGACAACGTTGAGATTGGTACCATCCTCAAAGCCTTTAACTATCCGATATCCCTGACAGGGCAGCTGACGCTGGCGGGGGATTTCTCAGGCACAAAAATTGATGCCGAAGCTTTCCGCCGTGAATGGCAGGGCGAGGCGCACGTGGACCTGAAAGACTCCCGTATGGAAGGTCTTAACTTCCAGCAGCTGGTACAGCAGGCAGTGGAGCGCAGCAGTGACGTCAAAGCGCAGGAAAACTACGATAGCGTCACGCGCCTCGACAGTTTCTCCACGGATCTGACGCTGGATAACGGGCAACTGACGCTGGCAGCTATGCAGGGAACCTCTTCTATGCTGTCGTTGACCGGAGAAGGCTCGCTGGATCTGGTCAAAGAGACGGCGGACACGCGCTTTAACGTCCGGGTACTTTCCGGCTGGCAGGGCGAAAGTAAGCTGATTGATTTCCTGAAAGAGACGCCAGTGCCGCTTAGCGTCTATGGTAAATGGCAGGCGCTGAATTACAGCCTTCAGGTGGATCAGATCCTGCGTAAGCATCTGCAGGATGAAGCGAAACGTCGGCTTAATAGCTGGGCAGATCGTAATAAAGATTCCCAGAACGGCAAGGATGTGAAGAAACTGCTGGATAAGCTTTGATGCTGTTTTTGCCGGGTGCAAACACAAAAAACGGCAACGGGGTTGCCGTTTTGCTTTTACCTACACCTCAAAATCCAGTTCTTCCTCATCCCGCAGTGGAATGAGCTGCACTTTCTGCACGCGATGGTTTTCAATCTGCAGCGTTTTAAGCCGATAGTCACCTACCTGAACCTCTTCACCTGGCTGCGGGATACGCTGTAAGTATTCCATCAGCAGGCCCGCAATGGTGTGGTACTCCCGCTTTTCATCCAGCGGCAGCGGCACATACTGCACCAGGTCTTCCAGCGGCATATGGCCGTTGGCCGTCCACGAGCCGTCGGCGTTTTTCTGAATATCATGGCGGGCATCAATCTCATCCACTTCGTTTGGCAAATTGCCGGCAATGGTTTCCATCACGTCGCTGAGCGTGACCAGCCCTTCAACCGAACCAAACTCATCCACCACAAAGGCAAAGTGCGTTCGCGCATTTCGGAATTGCTCAAGGGCAGAGAGCAATTGCAATCCTTCCGGGAAGACCAGGGGCTGGCGTACCAGGGCGCGCAGATTGAGCGCCTCCCCGTGCAGCTGCTGCTGGAGCAGGTCGATAACGTGCACGACGCCCAGTAATTCTTCTTCCTCTTCACCGCCGGTCACCACCACGCGCGTGTGCTGGTTTTTATCCAGCAGGGCGCGGATGTGCTCTTCGGGTGCCGTCAGATCGATATGCTCAATGTCATGCCGGGAAGTCATGATGCTGCTGACCGTGCGCTCATTAAGGTTAAGCACTCGCTCAATCATCAGGCGCTCCTGCGGGTTAAAGATCTGCCCGTCGCTGTGATCGGCCAGCATGGCAGCAGATTCGGCGTCCAGCTCTGCATCCTCTTTTTTACCGCTCAGCAGGCGCATAACGGTGTCGGCCGTGCGCTGACGCAGGGTCTGATTAGCGGAAAGGAAGCGGCGGCGGTTAAATATCGCCAGCTGGTTAAGCGCTTCAATCATGACGGAGAAACCAATGGCGGCGTACAAATAGCCTTTCGGAATGTGGAAGCCAAAACCGTCGGCCACCAGGCTAAAGCCAATCATCAGCAGGAAGCTCAGGCAGAGGATCACGATGGTCGGGTGGCTGTTCACAAAGCGGGTGAGTGCCTTGCTCGCCATCACCATCAGCGTGATGGCGATAATCACCGCTGCCATCATAACGGCCAGATGGTCCACCATCCCGACGGCGGTGATCACCGAATCCAAGGAGAAGACGGCATCCAGCACCACGATTTGCGCTACCACCGGCCAGAATCTCGCGCCACGTCGCTGGGTCGGGTTCTCGCTGTCTTTACCTTCGAGCCGTTCATTGAGCTCTACCGTGGCTTTGAACAGCAGGAACAACCCGCCGAAGAGCATGATCAGATCGCGGGCGCTAAAGCTGAGGCCGTGAACGGAGAACAGCGGTTGCGTGAGTGTAACCATCCAGGAGATAGAGGCCAGCAACAGTAAACGCATCACCATCGCCAGCAGCAGGCCCGTTACGCGCGCGCGATCGCGCTGGGAAGGGGGCAGTTTTTCAGCGAGGATGGCAATAAAGACCAGATTATCAATCCCGAGCACTAATTCGATGACGACCAGCGTCACCAGCCCGGCCCAGATTGATGGATCGGCAATCCATTCCATAGTAATAGCAATACCTTCTGTTATATGACGATTGTCACACTTCGATCATGGATAAAGCCGGGGAAAATTGCAATGCCGGGCTGAGATTTCTCTTAATACGAAACGCTTAAAAGAGAGCAAACTCATCGGGGTGTAAATAAGCAAAATACGTATATTTAATTATAAAGAGAACATTTTAGGATATATCGCAGATAATGGTTTTTACTCCCGCCTTGTCAATATAAAGAAAATCCTAAAAGGTCAAAACTTTGCTCTTAATATTAATCTTAAAAACAGATATTAGGACAGTTGTCTCCTTGCCTGCTATTAGGTTAGCTGCAACAATTCTCCCAGCATCAAATGTTAAATCTTGTTGTTGCTATTTTTGTTTTGGTCTTCCGGGATGGTTATTCATTATCCGTTGGGTGTCTCACCCGGCTGATATATTTCCAGAAGGCCTTGCTCAAGAGGGTGTCTATCCATAACACATTGTTTAGTCAGTGGATTGGTAACTGAAAGCCAAGGGCGGTAGCGTGCCTGAAAGCGTGTGAATCAGCCTCGGTTATTCTGTCAATAGCCAATGGATGAATAAGCTTTTTTTAGGACTGATGCCAGTTATATTTCTATTTGATTAACTGCATGCTGAAACCCAATACGACCCAAGCTTATTTAAATTGCACAGGATAATTACTCTGCCAAAGTGATAAATAATCAATGATGAAATCCAAAATGAAATTGATGCCATTATTGGTGTCTGTGACCTTGATGAGTGGTTGCACGGTCTTTCCCGGCAGCAATATGTCAACAATGGGTAAGGATGTGATCAAGCAACAGGATGCCGATTTTGATCTCGACAAAATGGTGAATGTTTATCCACTTACGCCACGTCTGGTCGAACAATTACGCCCACGTCCGAATGTTGCTCAGCCGAATATGTCTCTGGACCAGGAAATCGCCGCTTATCAGTATCGCGTGGGGCCGGGTGACGTGATCAACGTGACCGTCTGGGACCACCCTGAACTGACCACGCCTGCGGGCCAGTACCGTAGCTCAAGCGACACCGGGAACTGGGTACAGTCAGATGGCACGATGTTCTACCCCTACATTGGTAAAGTCCATGTTGCCGGGAAAACCCTTGCCGAGATCCGGAGTGATATTACCGGCCGCTTAGCGCAGTACATCGCCGATCCGCAGGTGGACGTTAATATTGCCGCATTCCGCTCGCAAAAAGCCTACATTTCCGGCCAGGTCAATAAATCCGGCCAGCAGGCCATCACCAACGTACCGTTAACCGTTCTGGATGCCATTAACGCCGCAGGCGGGTTAACCGACGATGCCGACTGGCGCAACGTGGTCCTGACCCACAACGGCAAAGAGCAGCGCATCTCACTGCAGGCGCTGATGCAAAACGGCGATCTGACCCAGAACCGCCTGCTCTATCCGGGCGATATTCTCTACGTACCGCGCAATGACGATCTAAAAGTCTTCGTGATGGGTGAAGTGAAGAAACAGAGCACCCTCAAAATGGACTTCAGCGGCATGACGCTGACCGAAGCGCTGGGCAATGCGGAAGGCATCGATCTGACCTCCTCCAACGCCAGCGGCATCTTCGTGATTCGCCCACTTAAGGACGACGCCAGCAACAAAGGCAAGATTGCCAACATTTACCAGCTCGATATGTCCGACGCCACCTCGCTGGTGATGGCAACGTCGTTCCGCCTCCAGCCATACGATGTGGTGTATGTCACTACCGCGCCGGTTGCCCGCTGGAACCGTCTGATCAACCAGTTGCTGCCAACCATCAGTGGCGTTCGCTACATGACGGATACGGCGCGCGACATTCATACCTGGTAATCCGCGATGTTTAACAAAATTCTGGTGGTATGCGTGGGGAACATTTGCCGTTCCCCGACGGCAGAGCGGTTGTTGAAACACTACCAGCCTGAACTGACCGTCGAGTCCGCAGGCCTTGGCGCGCTGGTCGGTAAAGCGGCCGATGAGCGCGCAACGAGCGTAGCCCGCGATCATAACCTCTCCCTTGACGGGCATATTGCCCGCCAGGTCACCGGCCGCATGTGCCGGGAATATGACCTGATCCTGGCAATGGAAAAACGCCATATTCATGCGCTATGCGATATCGCACCGGAGATGCGCGGCAAGGTGATGCTGTTTGGTCACTGGGACAATGAACGCGAAATCCCCGATCCGTATCGCAAAAGCCATGAGGCCTTCGAGGCGGTTTACACCTTACTTGACCAGTCTGCCCAACAGTGGGCGCAGGCACTGAAAGCTCAGCAGGGATAACAATGACAGAAAAAACAAGACCTTCTGCCGCCCCGACTTCGGGCAGTGATGAAATTGATATTGGTCGCCTGGTCGGCACGGTTATCGAGGCAAAGTGGTGGGTGCTTGGCATTACCGCTGTGTTTGCCGCGGCAGCCGTCGTCTACACGCTGTTCGCCACGCCTATCTACAGCGCCGACGCGCTGGTGCAGATTGAGCAAAATACCGGCAACTCGCTGGTGCAGGATATTGGCTCTGCGCTGGCGAACAAACCACCGGCATCCGACGCTGAAATTCAGCTGATTCAGTCACGTCTGGTACTGGGGAAAACGGTTCACGACCTCGGTCTCGATATCTCCGTCACCAAAAATACCTTCCCGATCTTTGGTGCCGGCTGGGATCGCCTGATGGGACGAAGCAACGATACGGTAAAGGTGACTGACTTTGTGCTGCCGAAAGGGGCGGGCGATCAAACCTTTACCCTGACGGTGCTGGGTCCGAAACAGTACCAGTTGACCAGCGATGCGGGATTCAGCGCGCGCGGCGAAGTGGGCCAGATGCTGACGAAAGATGGCGTCAGCATGATGGTGAGCGCCATTCATGCCCAGGAGGGCGGCGAGTTCACCGTGACCAAATTCTCCACGCTGGGAATGATCAACAATCTGCAAAACAACCTCACCGTGACTGAAAACGGTAAGGACACCGGCGTGCTGAGCATGACCTTTACCGGTGAAGATAAAGATCAAATCCGCGACATCCTGAACAGCATCACCCGCAACTATCTTGAGCAGAACGTTGAGCGTAAGTCGGCGGAAGCGGCTAAAAGCCTGGCTTTCCTTGCTAAACAGCTCCCGGAAGTGCGGGCCCGTCTGGATGATGCCGAGAATAAACTGAACGCTTACCGTCAGGATAAAGACTCTGTTGACCTGCCGCTGGAGGCGAAGTCTGTTCTTGATTCAATGGTTAACATCGACGCCCAGCTCAACGAGCTGACTTTCAAAGAGGCGGAGATTTCCAAGCTGTACACCAAACGCCACCCGGCCTACCGGACGCTGCTGGAAAAACGTCGCACGCTGGAAGAAGAGAAGGCGAAGCTGAACGACCGCGTGACCGCGATGCCGAAAACGCAGCAGGAAATTGTGCGTCTGACCCGCGACGTGGAATCTGGTCAGCAGGTGTACATGCAACTGCTGAACAAACAGCAGGAGCTGAAAATCACCGAAGCCAGTACCGTGGGTGATGTGCGCATCGTCGACCCGGCGATTACCCAGCCGGGCGTGCTGAAGCCGAAGAAAGCGCTGATCGTTCTCGGCAGCATTATTCTCGGCCTGATGCTCTCCATTGTCGGTGTGCTGCTGCGCTCGCTGTTCAACCGCGGAATTGAAAGCCCGCAGGCGCTGGAAGAGAGTGGTATCAACGTCTATGCCAGCATCCCGCTTTCCGAGTGGCAAAAATCCCGTGACAGCGTGAAAACCATTAAAGGCGTTAAGCGGTACAAACAGAGCCAGTTGCTGGCCGTGGGTAACCCGACGGACCTGGCGATTGAAGCGATACGTAGCCTGCGTACCAGCCTGCACTTCGCCATGATGCAGGCCAAAAACAACGTCCTGATGTTAACCGGTGTCAGTCCGTCAATCGGTAAGACCTTTGTCTGCGCCAACCTGGCGGCCGTCGTCAGCCAGACCAACAAACGCGTGCTGCTGATCGACTGCGATATGCGCAAGGGTTATACCCACGAGCTGCTGGGCACCAATAACGTTAACGGTCTGTCGGAAATCCTGCTGGGGCAGGGGGAGATTAGCCAGAGCGCCAAGCCGACCTCGATTCCGAGATTCGATCTGATCCCACGTGGTCAGATACCGCCTAACCCGTCGGAACTGCTGATGAGCGAACGCTTCACCCAGTTGATTGAGTGGGCGAGCAAACACTATGACCTGGTGCTGATCGATACGCCGCCGATTCTGGCCGTGACCGATGCCGCCGTGGTAGGTCGCCATGCGGGTACCACCCTGATGGTGGCACGTTACGCGGTGAACACCCTGAAAGAAGTGGAAACCAGCCTGAGCCGCTTCGAGCAGAACGGGATTGAGGTGAAAGGGGTGATCCTGAACTCCATCTTCCGCCGCGCGACCGGGTATCAGGATTACGGTTATTACGAGTACGAATATAGGTCTGACAGTAAATAACAGCCAAAACATACCCTTACACCCCTCACCCTAACCCTCTCCCCTGAGGGGAGAGGGGACTGTTCGGTGCCGCTTTCACCCTATCCCCTCAGGGGAGAGGGCCGGGGTGAGGGGTAGGAGAAAGAAATGACCACACAACGCCCTTTGATTTCTATCTATATGCCGACATGGAATCGTCAGCAGCTGGCGATCCGCGCAATCAAGTCGGTGTTACGTCAGGATTATGACAACTGGGAACTGATCATCGTGGATGACTGTTCTTCTTCGTATGAACAGCTGCAAAAATTTGTCACCGATCTCAATGACCCGCGCGTGATGTACACCCATAACCCGATTAACTCCGGGGCGTGCGCGGTGCGTAACCAGGCGATTATGCAGGCCAAAGGGCAGTATCTGACCGGCATCGACGACGATGACGAATGGACCCCGAACCGACTGTCTGTCTTCCTTTCACATAAAGCACAGCTGGTGACGCATGCGTTCCTTTATGCCAACGACTATGTCTGTCAGGGTGAAGTTTATTCGCAGCCTGCCAGCCTGCCGCTGTACCCGAAATCACCCTATTCTCGCCGCCTGTTCTACAAGCGCAACATTATCGGCAATCAGGTTTTCACCTGGGCATGGCGCTTTAAGGAGTGCCTGTTCGATACCGAACTGAAAGCCGCGCAGGATTACGACATCTTCTTGCGGATGGTGGTTGAGTATGGCGAACCGTGGAAAGTGGAAGAGGCCACGCAGATCCTGCACATCAATCACGGGGAGATGCAAATTACCTCCTCGCCGAAGAAGTTCTCGGGCTACTTCCATTTTTACCGCAAGCATAAGGACAAGTTCGACCGTGCCAGCCGGAAGTATCAGCTCTTTACCCTCTATCAGATCCGCAATAAGCGCATGAACTGGCGCACGCTGCTGACGCTGCTGTCCGTCCGTAACGGCAAACGTCTGGCTGATGGACTTCGGGGGAAATAATGTTTCTTGAAGATTGCCGCGCAAACAGCTGGAGCCTGCGCCCATGCTGCATGGTCCTGGCGTACCGTATCGCGCATTTTTGTTCGGTGTGGCGTAAGAAAAACGTGCTGAACAACCTTTGGGCAGCGCCGGTTCTGGTGCTGTACCGCATTATTACTGAATGCTTTTTTGGTTATGAAATTCAGGCCGCTGCCACCATTGGCCGCCGCTTTACCATTCACCACGGCTATGCGGTGGTGATCAATAAGTTCGTGGTCGCCGGGGATGATTTCACCATTCGTCATGCGGTCACCATTGGCAACCGAGGGCCAGACAGCCTGGCCTGCCCGGTTATCGGCAATAACGTCGAGCTGGGCGCGAACGTGGTGATCATTGGTGACATTACCATCGGTAACAACGTGACGATTGGTGCGGGCAGCGTGGTGCTGGACAGCATTCCGGACAACGCGCTGGTGGTGGGAGAAAAGGCCCGCGTGAAGGTGATTAAATGAACATTCTGCAATTTAACGTCCGCCTCGCTGAAGGCGGAGCGGCAGGCGTGGCCCTGGATCTGCACCAGCGCGCACTGCAAAAAGGACTTCAGTCTCGTTTTATTTATGGCTACGGCAAAGGCGGCAAGAAAAGCGTCAGTCACGATAACTTCCCGCAGGTGCAAAAGCACACGCCGCGTCTGACCTCGATGGCCAACATTGCCTTGTTCCGCCTGTTTAACCGCGATCTGTTTGGCAACCTGAATAATCTTTATCGCACTGTGACCCGAACCACGGGCCCGGTTGTACTGCATTTCCACGTCCTGCACAGCTACTGGCTGAATCTGGAAGAGGTGGTGGCGTTTTGTCAGAAGGTGCAGGCGCACAAGCCTGATACACGCTTCGTCTGGACGCTGCACGATCACTGGAGCGTGACCGGACGCTGCGCATTTACCGACGGCTGCGAAGGCTGGAAGGATAACTGCCAGAAATGCCCGACGTTAAGCAACTACCCGCCGGTGAAAGTGGATCGTGCTCACCAGCTGGTAACCGGCAAGCGCAAACTGTTCCGCGACATGCTCTCGCTCGGCTGCACGTTTATCTCCCCGAGCCAGCACGTGGCCGATGCCTTCAACAGCCTTTACGGGGCAGGGCGCTGCCAGATTATCAACAACGGTATCGACGTGGCGACGGAAGCCATTCTGGCGGAGCTGACGCCGGTGGCGGACACCGCGGGTAAACCGAAAATCGCCATCGTTGCGCATGACCTGCGTTACGACGGCAAAACCAACCAGCAGCTGGTGCGCGACATGATGGCGCTCGGTGACAAGATTGAACTGCATACCTTCGGCAAGTTTTCCCCGTTCGAAGGGGCGAACGTCGTGAACCACGGGTTTGAAACCGACAAGCGCAAACTGATGAGCGCGCTGAACGGCATGGATGCGCTGGTGTTCAGCTCCCGCGTGGATAACTACCCGCTGATCCTCTGCGAAGCGCTTTCCATCGGCGTGCCGGTGATTGCCACCCACAGCGATGCCGCGCGTGAAGTGCTGGAAAAGTCGGGCGGTAAAACGTTCTCGGAAGGGGAAGTGCTGCCGCTGGTGCAGATGCCGAAAGCGCAGATCGCTGAGACTGTTTTTGGCACTGACCTGGAATCGTTCCGCAACCGCAGCCGCAAGGCCTACAGTGGACAACAGATGCTGGAGGAGTATGTCTCGTTCTATCAGAATCTGTAGTTATCTGCTGCTGCCGCTGATCTACCTGCTGGTCAACGTCAAAATTGCCCAGCTTGGCGAAAGCTTCCCGATAACCATCGTCACCTTCTTGCCCGTTCTGCTTCTGCTGTATGTCGATAAAATCAACCTGAAGAAGCTGATGATTGCCCTGGGGTTGGGCACGGGCCTGACGCTGTTTAACTACATCTTTGGCCAGTCACTGGATGCCAGTAAATACGTCACCTCCACCATGCTGTTTGTCTATATTGTCATTATTATCGGCATGGTCTGGAGTATTCGGTTTAAAACGATTTCTCCGCACAATTATCGGAAAATCCTCAGGTTCTTTTATATTGCCGTTGCGTTAATTGTTATGCTTGCTGCACTGGAAATGGCGCAAATTATTCTCACCGGTGGCAGCAGCCTGATGGAGATAATTTCGAAATATCTCATTTACAGCAACAGCTATGTATTGAACTTCATTAAGTTTGGCGGAAAACGTACCACGGCCCTCTATTTTGAACCGGCGTTCTTCGCTCTGGCGTTAATCTCAATTTGGCTCAGCATCAAACAGTTTGGTATCAAAACACCTAAGACCGATGCTATGATTCTTGCAGGAATTGTTCTGTCTGGATCGTTCTCAGGGGTAATGACATTTATCCTGTTTTACCTGCTGGAGTGGGCGTTCCAGTACCTGAACAAAGATGCGATTAAGAAAAAACTGCCGCTGGCGATTATCTCCCTGACGGTATTTTTGGTCGGCGTGATATTTGCGTTCCCGTACATCTCAGAACGTCTGGGAGATTTGGGAACAGAAGGCTCATCGTCCTATTATCGCATCATTGGTCCGCTGGTGATGGTGGGTTATTCCTTAACCCATATTGATGGTGTAGTAAGATTCGGCTCACTTTACGAATATGTTGCATCATTCGGAATCTTTAACGGTGCGGATGTCGGTAAAACCATAGACAATGGTCTGTATCTGTTAATTATTTATTTTTCGTGGTTCGCCGTACTGTTGACGCTGTGGTATCTGTTTAAAGTTTTCAAAATGATGATTAACGCGTTTGGTGATAACCAGAACTTTCGCGTGCAACTTTATCTGTTTACACCGGTGTCGCTGTTTTTTACCGGGTCAATATTTAGCCCGGAATATGCTTTCTTGATTGTCTGTCCGTTTATTTTGCGCAAAGCGCTTAATATTACGAACGTATGACGAAATGAGGTGATTTATGTTTCTTAGCGTCATTACTGTCGCTTTTCGTAATTACGAAGGGGTGGTAAAAACCTGGCGCTCGCTGCGCAACCTGGCGCGCGATCCAAGCCTCACTTTTGAGTGGATTGTGGTCGACGGCGGCTCGAACGATGGCACGGCGGAGTTTCTGGAAAAACTCAACGGTGAGTTCAACTTACGTTACATCAGCGAGAAAGATAAAGGCATTTACGATGCGATGAACAAGGGCATTAACATGGCCCAGGGTCGTTATGCCATCTTCCTCAATTCTGGCGATGTTTTCCATGATGACGTGGCGCTGTTTGCCCGTCAGCTGGCGCGTCAGAAAGAGGAGGCCATGTATATTGGCGATGCACTGCTTGATTTTGGTGATGGGCATAAAGTGTGCCGCAGCGCAAAGCCAGGCTGGTATATCTACCACAGTTTGCCCGCCAGCCATCAGGCCATTTTCTTCCCGGTAAACGGTCTGAAAAAACAGCCATACGATTTGCAGTATAAAGTGTCATCGGATTATGCCCTGGCCGCCAGTCTGTATAAGTCGGGCTATCCGTTCCGCCGAATTAAAGGACTGGTCTCTGAATTCTCAATGGGTGGCGTGTCAACATCGAATAATCTGGAATTGTGCCAGGATGCCAAAAACGTGCAGCGCAAAATATTACGCGTGCCGGGGTTCTGGGCGGAATTGTCTTATTTATTACGCCTGCGGACGACAGGTAAAACGAAAACCTTATATAACAAAGCCTGAATATAAGGAAACGCAATGCAGGATTTGAAGGGTTTCTCCGTGCCGAAAGGCTTTCGGGGCGGCAACGGTATTAAAGTGCAGCTGTGGTGGGCCGTTCAGGCAACGTTATTTGCCTGGTCACCACAAATATTGTACCGCTGGCGAGCATTCTTATTGCGTCTGTTTGGCGCAAAAATCGGAAAAAACGTAGTCATTCGACCTTCGGTAAAAATTACCTACCCCTGGAAATTAACGCTTGGGGATTACGCCTGGGTAGGGGATGACGCGGTGTTATATACCCTTGGCGAAATTACGATTGGCGCAAATTCGGTGGTGTCACAGAAGTGTTATTTGTGCACCGGCAGCCACGATTTTATGAGTCAGCATTTTGATATTACCGCTTCGCCTATTGTGATTGGTGAAAAATGCTGGCTGGCAACGGATGTTTTTGTTGCACCAGGTGTTTCTGTTGGCGATGGCACGGTAGTGGGTGCCCGCAGCAGCGTTTTTAAATCGCTACCGGCAAATAAAGTTTGCCGTGGCAACCCCGCAGTGGTGATACGCGAACGCGTTGAAACTGATTAAATTCATAAGTAGAGGAATATAAACATGTCTAAAGTCGCTCTCATCACCGGCGTTACCGGGCAGGATGGTTCTTATCTGGCAGAGTTCCTGCTGGAAAAAGGGTATGAAGTACACGGTATTAAACGTCGTGCCTCTTCGTTCAACACCGAACGTGTCGATCATATTTATCAGGATCCTCACGCGGCAAACCCGAAATTCCACCTGCACTACGGCGACCTGACCGATACCTCCAACCTGACCCGTATCCTGCAGGAAGTGCAGCCGGATGAAGTGTACAACCTGGGCGCGATGAGCCACGTGGCGGTCTCCTTCGAATCCCCGGAATACACCGCTGACGTTGACGCCATGGGTACTCTGCGTCTGCTGGAAGCGATTCGCTTCCTGGGTCTGGAGAAGAAAACCCGTTTCTATCAGGCCTCTACCTCTGAGCTTTACGGTCTGGTGCAGGAAATCCCACAGAAAGAGACCACGCCGTTCTACCCACGTTCTCCGTATGCGGTCGCAAAACTGTACGCCTACTGGATCACCGTGAACTACCGTGAATCCTACGGCATGTATGCCTGTAACGGTATTCTGTTCAACCACGAATCCCCACGTCGCGGTGAAACGTTCGTTACCCGTAAAATCACCCGCGCTATTGCGAACATCGCCCAGGGTCTGGAATCGTGCCTGCACCTCGGCAACATGGACTCCCTGCGTGACTGGGGCCATGCGAAAGACTACGTGAAAATGCAGTGGATGATGCTGCAGCAGGAACAGCCAGAAGACTTCGTGATCGCAACCGGCGTTCAATACTCCGTACGTCAGTTCGTTGAGATGGCCGCTGCACAGCTGGGCATCAAGCTACGCTTCGAAGGTACCGGCGTGGAAGAGAAAGGTATCGTTGTTTCCGTAACCGGCCATGATGCGCCAGGCGTGAAACCAGGCGACGTCATTGTTCAGGTTGACCCACGTTACTTCCGTCCTGCTGAAGTGGAAACCCTGCTGGGCGACCCAACCAAAGCGCACGAGAAACTGGGCTGGAAACCAGAAATCACTCTGCAGGAGATGGTTTCCGAGATGGTCGCCAAAGATCTTGAAGCAGCGAAAAAACACTCCCTGCTCAAGTCTCATGGCTACGAGGTTGCCATCGCGCTGGAGTCCTGAGAATGACAAAACAACGTATTTTTGTCGCCGGTCATCGCGGAATGGTGGGTTCCGCGATTGTTCGCCAGCTGGAACAGCGCGGTGACGTAGAAGTGGTTGTCCGCACGCGCGACGAGCTGAACCTGCTCGATAGCCGTGCGGTGCAGGACTTCTTTGCTAACGAACACATTGACCAGGTGTATCTGGCGGCGGCGAAAGTGGGCGGCATTGTCGCCAACAACACTTACCCGGCGGATTTCATCTACGAGAACATGATGATTGAGAGCAACATCATTCACGCGGCGCACCTGCACAACGTGAATAAGCTGCTGTTCCTCGGTTCATCCTGCATCTACCCGAAAATGGCAAAACAGCCGATCGCGGAAAGCGAACTGCTGCAGGGCACGCTGGAGGCAACCAACGAGCCTTACGCGATTGCCAAGATTGCCGGGATTAAGCTCTGCGAATCTTACAACCGTCAGTACAACCGCGACTATCGCTCGGTGATGCCGACCAACCTGTACGGACCGCACGACAACTTCCACCCGAGCAACTCGCACGTGATCCCGGCGCTGCTGCGTCGCTTCCACGAGGCGACCGCCGAGAACGCACCGGATGTGGTGGTGTGGGGCAGCGGCACGCCGATGCGCGAATTCCTGCACGTGGACGACATGGCTGCCGCCAGCATTCACGTGATGGAGCTGGATCGCGAAGTGTGGCAGGAGAACACCGAGCCGATGCTGTCGCACATCAACGTGGGAACCGGCGTGGACTGCACCATTCGCGAGCTGGCGCAAACCATCGCGCAGGTGGTGGGCTACAAAGGCCGCGTGGTGTTTGACGCGACGAAACCGGACGGCACGCCGCGCAAACTGCTGGACGTGACCCGTCTGCATCAGCTGGGCTGGTATCACGAGGTATCACTGGAGCAGGGGCTGGCCAGCACCTACCAGTGGTTCCTGGAAAACCAGCACCGCTTCCGGGGGTAACGATGTTTTTAAGTCAGGAAGATTTTGCCACGGTGGTGCGTTCCACTCCGCTCATCTCGATTGATTTGATCGTGGAGAACGAGCGCGGCGAGTTCTTGCTGGGGAAACGAACCAACCGTCCTGCACAGGGCTTCTGGTTCGTGCCCGGCGGGCGCGTGCAGAAGGATGAGACGCTTCATGATGCGTTTGAGCGTCTCACTCTGGCGGAACTGGGCCTCCAGCTGCCGATGGCGGCGGGCCAGTTTTACGGGGTCTGGCAGCACTTCTATGACGATAACTTTTCAGGCACCGGGTTCACCACGCACTACATCGTGCTGGGGTTCCGCCTGAAGATGACTCAGGCAGACCTGCGTCTGCCTGATGCTCAGCATGACGACTACCGCTGGCTGGCGCCGGAGCCGCTTCTGGCAAGCGAGAACGTCCATGACAACAGTCGGGCGTATTTCCTGGCGGATCGTCAGGCCGAGGTGCCAGGCATATGAAAATCCTCGTATACGGAATTAACTACTCGCCGGAATTAACCGGTATCGGAAAATATACCGGGGAGATGGTCGAGTGGATGGCGAGCCAGGGACATGACGTGCGGGTCATTACCGCGCCGCCGTACTACCCGGAATGGAAAGTCGGTGAGCGCTACTCAAGCTGGCGCTACCGTCGTGAAGAGGGGGCGGCAACCGTCTGGCGCTGCCCGCTTTATGTACCTAAGCAGCCCTCGACGCTGAAACGGCTACTGCATCTCGGCAGCTTTGCCCTGAGCAGTTTTTTCCCGCTGATGGCGCAGCGTCGCTGGAAGCCGGATCGCATCATTGGTGTAGTGCCGACGCTGTTTTGCACGCCGGGTATGCGCCTGCTGGGCAAACTCTCCGGCGCACGCACCCTGCTGCACATACAGGATTATGAAGTGGACGCCATGCTGGGCCTGGGGATGGCAGGCAAAGGCAAGGGTGGAAAAGTGGCGAAGCTCGCCAGCGCCTTTGAGCGTAGCGGTCTGCATAACGTGGATTACGTTTCGACCATCTCACGCTCGATGATGAACAAGGCGCAGGAGAAGGGCGTACCTGCCCGGAAGGTGATCTTCTTCCCGAACTGGTCCGAAGTGGCGCGTTTTCGCGACGTGGCGGAGCAGGACGCTCAGACGCTACGCGCCCAACTCGGTTTGCCTGAAGACCAAAAAATCATTCTTTACTCAGGCAACATCGGCGAAAAGCAAGGGCTGGAAAGCGTGATTGAAGCGGCTCAGCAGCTTAACGAGCATCCGTGGATGTTTGTGATTGTCGGGCAGGGCGGCGGGAAAGCGCGGCTGGAAAAGATGGTCAGCGAACGCGGCCTGAGCAACGTGAAATTCTTCCCGCTTCAGTCTTACGAGGCGTTACCTGCGCTGCTGAAGATGGGCGACTGCCATCTGGTGGTACAAAAACGTGGCGCGGCGGATGCGGTATTGCCTTCCAAGCTGACAAATATTCTGGCGGTGGGCGGCAACGCGGTGATCACGGCAGAGGCCGAAACTGAATTAGGCCAGCTGTGTGACAGCTATCCGGGGATTGCCGTGTGCGTCGAACCGGAATCGGTCCCGGCACTGGTCACCGGCATTGAACAGGCACTTGCCATGCCAAAAGTGAACACGGTGGCACGTGAATATGCCGAACGCACGCTCGAGAAAGAGAACGTGCTGAGTCAATTTATTGCAGATATACGGGGATAAATCATGAGTCAAACCACTTTGTATCCGGTCGTAATGGCGGGTGGATCCGGGAGCCGGTTGTGGCCACTGTCCCGCGTGCTTTATCCAAAACAATTTCTGTGTCTGAAGGGTGACCTCACCATGCTGCAGACGACGGTAAACCGTCTGCACGGTGTGGAGTGTGAAAGCCCGGTGGTGATTTGTAACGAACAGCACCGCTTTATTGTTGCCGAGCAGCTGCGCCAGCTGAATAAACTCACAGAAAACATCATTCTGGAGCCTGCCGGACGTAATACCGCGCCTGCTATCGCCCTCGCGGCGCTGGCGGCAAAACGCAGCAGTCCTGACTGTGACCCGCTGATGCTGGTGCTGGCGGCAGACCACGTTATCCAGCAGGAAGAGGCGTTCCGCGAGGCGGTGCGTGCAGCGATCCCTTACGCCGAAAGCGGCAAACTGGTGACCTTCGGCATCGTGCCGGATCTGCCAGAAACCGGCTATGGCTATATTCGCCGCGGTAATGTGACGCCTGGCGAAGGCGACAGCGTGGCGTTTGATGTGGCGCAGTTTGTCGAAAAACCGAATCTGGAAACCGCTCAGGCCTACGTCGCCAGCGGTGAGTACTACTGGAACAGTGGGATGTTCCTGTTCCGTGCCGGGCGCTATCTGGAAGAGCTGCGCAAATACCGTCCGGATATTCTGAATGCCTGTGAGAAGGCGATGGCAGTGGTGGACCCGGATCTCGACTTCATCCGCGTGGATGAGGAGGCGTTCCTCGCCTGCCCGGAAGAGTCCATTGACTATGCGGTGATGGAACGCACGGCCGACGCCGTTGTGGTTCCGATGGATGCGGGCTGGAGCGATGTGGGCTCCTGGTCCTCCCTGTGGGAGATCAGCGCCCATACCCCGGAGGGTAACGTCCATCACGGCGATGTCATTAGCCACAAAACGGAAAACAGCTACGTCTACGCCGAGTCCGGCCTGGTGACCACGGTCGGGGTGAAAGATCTGGTGGTTGTCCAGACCAAAGACGCCGTGCTGATTGCCGACCGTAACGCCGTGCAGGACGTTAAAAAAGTGGTCGAGCAAATCAAGGCCGATGGCCGACACGAACACCACATTCACCGCGAAGTGTACCGTCCGTGGGGCAAATATGACTCCATCGATGCAGGTGAGCGTTATCAGGTGAAACGCATTACCGTGAAGCCGGGCGAAGGGCTGTCTGTGCAGATGCACCATCACCGCGCCGAGCACTGGGTCGTGGTGGCAGGCACGGCTAAAGTCACCATCGACGGCGAAGTCAAACTGCTGGGTGAAAACGAGTCCATCTATATTCCGCTGGGGGCCACGCACTGTCTGGAGAACCCGGGGAAAATTCCTCTCGATTTAATTGAGGTGCGTTCCGGCTCGTATCTGGAAGAGGACGATATCGTGCGCTTCCAGGATCGCTACGGCCGGGTGTAGCACTCTGCAATATGCCCGGTGGCGCTGAGCTTACCGGGCCTACGAATGACAAAAAAATCAATTTGGCCATTTAGTGGTCAGGGCCGACTGTTGCCTGAAAAAGGGGTCATCATGGAAAAATTAACCTGTTTTAAAGCCTACGATATTCGCGGCAAGCTGGGCGAAGAGCTGAATGAAGATATCGCGTGGCGCATTGGCCGCGCCTATGGCGAATACCTGAAGCCGCAGACCATCGTGCTGGGCGGCGACGTGCGTCTGACCAGTGAATCCCTGAAGCTGGCGCTGGCGAAAGGGTTGCAGGACGCGGGCGTGGACGTGCTGGATATCGGACTTTCCGGGACCGAAGAGATTTACTTTGCCACCTTCCACCTGGGCGTGGACGGCGGTATTGAAGTGACCGCCAGCCACAACCCGATGGACTACAACGGCATGAAGCTGGTGCGCAAAGGTGCGCGTCCTATCAGCGGCGACACCGGCCTGCGCGACGTGCAGCGTCTGGCGGAAGCCAACGATTTCCCGCCAGTGAACGACGCGAAACGCGGCAGCTATAAGCAAATCAACCTGCAAAAAGAGTATATCGATCACCTGCTGGGCTACATCAACGTGGCGAACCTCAAGCCACTGAAGCTGGTCATCAACTCCGGTAACGGCGCGGCCGGCCCGGTGGTGGATGCCCTGGAAGCTCGCTTTAAAGCGCTGAACGTGCCGGTGACCTTCATCAAAGTGCACAACACCCCGGACGGCAACTTCCCGAACGGTATTCCTAACCCGCTGCTGCCGGAGTGCCGCGACGACACCCGTAACGCGGTGATTGAGCACGGCGCGGATATGGGCATTGCCTTTGACGGCGATTTCGACCGCTGCTTCCTGTTCGACGAGAAAGGGCAGTTCATCGAGGGCTACTACATTGTCGGCCTGCTGGCGGAAGCGTTCCTTGAGAAAAACCCGGGTGCGAAAATCATTCATGACCCGCGTCTTTCCTGGAACACCGTCGATGTGGTGTCAGCGGCAGGCGGCACGCCGGTGATGTCCAAAACCGGTCACGCCTTTATCAAAGAGCGCATGCGTGAAGAAGACGCTATCTACGGCGGCGAGATGAGCGCCCACCACTACTTCCGTGATTTTGCCTACTGCGACAGCGGGATGATCCCGTGGCTGCTGGTGACTGAACTCCTGTGTCTGAAAGGGAAAACGCTGGGTGAGCTGGTGCGCGACCGCATGGCGGCGTTCCCGGCGAGCGGGGAGATCAACAGCAAGCTGGCGCAGCCCGCCGAGGCGATTGCCCGTGTGGAGCAACACTTTGCCATTCACGCGCTGGAAGTTGACCGCACCGACGGCATCAGCATGGCGTTTCCACAGTGGCGCTTTAACCTGCGCTCCTCCAATACCGAGCCGGTGGTGCGCCTGAACGTGGAATCCCGCGCGGATACGGCGCTGATGGAAGCCCGAACGAAGGACATTCTGGCGCTGTTGAATCAGTAACAATTGCCCCTCCGGGAGGAGGGGAAACCGAATACAGGAACAACGATGACGAATCTAAAAAAACGCGAACGAGCGAGAACGAATGCATCGTTAATCTCTATGGTGCAGCGTTTTTCTGATATCACCATCATGGTCGGCGGACTGTGGGCGGTGTGTCGGATCGGCGGGCTGCCGTTTTTATATATGCATCTGCTGATGGCGCTGATTGCGTTGGTCGTGTTTCAGATGATCGGCGGAATGACCGATTTCTACCGCTCGTGGCGCGGCGTGAAAATGACTACCGAACTGATGCTGTTGCTGCAGAACTGGACCCTGAGTCTGATCTTCAGCGCGGGCCTGGTAGCGTTCAGCCATGATTTCGATAATCGCCTCGTGACCTATCTCAGCTGGTATCTGCTGACCAGCGTCGGCATGGTGGTGTGCCGCTCCCTGATCCGCTTTGGCGCGGGCTGGCTGCGTAACCGCGGCTATAACCGTCGCTTTGTGGCGGTAGCAGGGGATTTACCGGTTGGAAGGGTTCTGCTCGAGAGCTTCCGCAAAGAGCCGTGGTTAGGGTTTGAAGTGGTGGGTATTTATCACGACGCGAAACCGGGCGGCGTGCCGTCGGACTGGGCGGGGAATTACGTCCAGCTGATTGAAGACGCGAAAGCCGGAAAAATTCACAACGTTTATATCGCCATGCAGATGAAAGACGAATCCCGCATTAAGCAGCTGATGCGTGAACTGGCGGATACCACCTGCTCGGTGATCCTCATCCCGGATGTGTTTACCTTCAACATTCTGCATTCCCGTATTGAAGAGGTGAACGGCGTGCCGGTGGTACCGCTGTACGATACGCCGTTGTCGGGCATTAACCGCGTGCTCAAGCGCGTGGAAGATATTGTGCTCTCTTCGCTGATTTTACTCCTCATCTCCCCGGTACTGTGCTGCATCGCTCTGGCGGTGAAGCTGAGCTCCCCCGGCCCGGTCATTTTCCGTCAGACCCGCTACGGCATGGACGGTAAGCCGATCATGGTCTGGAAATTCCGCTCTATGAAGGTGATGGAGAACGACAAGGTGGTCACCCAGGCGACGCAGAACGATCCGCGCGTCACCCGAGTAGGTAACTTCCTGCGTCGCACCTCGCTGGACGAGCTGCCGCAGTTTATCAATGTCTTTACCGGCGGCATGTCGATTGTTGGCCCCCGTCCGCACGCCGTGGCGCACAACGAGCAGTACCGCTCGCTGATTGAAGGCTACATGCTGCGCCATAAGGTGAAGCCGGGCATCACCGGCTGGGCACAGATCAACGGCTGGCGCGGTGAAACCGACACGCTGGAAAAAATGGAAAAACGCATCGAGTTCGATCTGGAGTACATCCGCGAGTGGAGCCTCTGGTTCGATATCAAGATTGTTTTTCTGACCATTTTCAAAGGCTTCGTGAACAAAGCGGCGTACTAAGATGAGCTTACGTGAAAAAACCATCAGCGGCGCCAAGTGGTCAGCGATGGCGACCATCGTCATCATTGGCCTCGGCCTGGTGCAGATGACGGTGCTGGCGCGCATTATTGATAATCACCAGTTCGGCCTGCTGACCGTCTCGCTGGTGATTATTGCGCTGGCCGACACGCTGTCGGACTTTGGTATCGCCAACTCGATTATCCAGCGTAAAGAGATCAGCCATCTGGAGCTGACCACGCTCTACTGGCTGAATGTGGGGCTGGGTATTTTCGTGTTTGTGCTGGTCTTTCTGCTGAGCGGTACTATCGCCAGCGTGCTGCACAACCCGGATCTCGCCCCGCTGATGCGCACATTGTCCTTTGCCTTCGTGGTGATCCCACACGGGCAGCAGTTCCGCGCGCTGATGCAGAAAGAGCTGGAGTTCAACAAAATCGGCATGATCGAAACCAGCGCCGTGCTGGCGGGCTTTACCTTCACCGTGGTCAGCGCCCATTTCTGGCCGCTGGCGATGACGGCCATCCTCGGTTACCTGGTCAACTCCGCCGTGCGTACGCTGCTGTTTGGCTATTTTGGCCGCAAAATTTATCGCCCGGGGCTGCATTTCTCTCTCGCGTCCGTCTCGTCTAACCTGCGCTTTGGCGCGTGGCTGACGGCGGACAGCATTATTAACTACGTGAATACCAACCTCTCAACGCTGGTGCTGGCACGCATTCTTGGGGCGAGCGTCGCGGGGGGCTACAACCTGGCCTACAACGTCGCGGTGGTGCCGCCGATGAAGCTGAACCCGATTATCACCCGCGTCCTGTTCCCGGCGTTTGCCAAGATTCAGGACGATACCGAAAAGCTGCGCGTTAATTTTTACAAGCTGCTGTCCGTGGTAGGGATCATCAACTTCCCGGTGCTGCTGGGGCTGATGGTGGTTTCGAGCAACTTCGTACCGCTGGTGTTTGGCGAGAAGTGGAACGGCATTATCCCGATCCTGCAATTGCTCTGCGTGGTGGGGCTGCTGCGCTCCGTGGGGAATCCGATTGGTTCGCTGCTGATGGCGAAGGCGCGGGTGGATATCAGCTTCAAGTTCAACGTGTTCAAAACCTTCCTGTTTATTCCGGCAATTATCGTCGGTGGCCATATGGCGGGCGCCATCGGCGTCACGCTGGGCTTCCTGCTGGTGCAGGTAGTCAATACCGTTCTGAGCTACTTCATCATGATTAAGCCGGTGCTGGGCTCCAGCTACCGTCAGTACATTTTGAGTCTGTGGCTGCCGTTTTACCTCTCACTGCCGACCCTGGCTGTGAGCTACGGTCTGGGCATTATCCTTCGCGGCCATCTGCCGCTGGCCGCACTGCTGGCGGTGCAGGTGGCCGCCGGCGCGCTGGCATTTGGCGTGATGATTGTGCTGTCACGCAATGCGCTGGTGGTCGAAATGAAGCGCCAGTTTTGCCGTAACGAAAAAATGAAAACGCTGCTTCGCGCAGGCTAGTTATTTAAGAGGCCATTATGAAATTATTAATTCTTGGCAACCATACCTGCGGCAACCGTGGCGACAGCGCCATCCTGCGCGGTTTACTGGATGCAATTAACACCCTTAAGCCTGAGACCGAAGTGGACGTGATGAGCCGTTATCCGGTCAGCTCATCCTGGTTACTGAACCGCCCGGTAATGGGCGACCCGCTCTACAGCCAGATGAAACAGCATAACAACGCCGCAGGCGTGATGGGGCGGGTCAAGAAAGTCCTGCGTCGTCGCTACCAGCACCAGGTGCTGCTTTCCCGCGTGACGGATACCGGCAAGCTGCGCAACATTGCGATTGCGCAGGGATTCACCGATTTCGTGCGGCTGCTGTCCGGCTACGACGCGATTATTCAGGTTGGCGGTTCGTTCTTCGTCGATCTCTACGGCGTACCGCAGTTTGAACATGCGCTCTGCACGTTTATGGCCAAAAAGCCGTTGTTTATGATTGGCCACAGCGTCGGACCTTTCCAGGATCCGCAGTTTAACCAGCTGGCGAACTATGTCTTTGGGCACTGCGACGCGCTGATCCTGCGTGAGTCGGTGAGTCTGGATATGATGAAGCGCAGCGAAATTGACACGTCTAAAGTAGAACACGGCGTGGACACCGCCTGGCTGGTGGATCATCAGGATGACAGCTTCCAGGCAAGCTACGCGGTACAGCACTGGCTGGACGTGGCGGCAAAACAAAAAACGGTCGCCATCACGCTGCGTGAACTGGCTCCCTTTGATAAACGGCTAGGCACCACCCAGGCGGCGTATGAGAAAGCCTTTGCCGACGTGGTGAACCGCGTGCTGGACAGCGGTTATCAGGTACTGGCGCTTTCTACCTGTACCGGCATCGACAGCTACAACAAAGATGACCGCATGGTGGCGCTGAACCTGCGCAACCTGGTTAACGATCCGTCCCGTTATCACGTTGTGATGGATGAGCTGAACGACCTTGAAATGGGCAAGCTGCTCGGCGCCTGTGACCTGACCGTCGGCACCCGCCTGCATTCGGCCATAATCTCCATGAACTTCGGTACGCCGGCCATCGCAATTAACTACGAACACAAATCCGCCGGGATTATGCAGCAGCTTGGCATGCCGGAAATGGCCGTGGATATCCGTCATCTGCTGGATGGTTCGCTTGGTGCGATGGTGGGGGACACGCTGGGTCAACTGCCCGCCATCAACGAACGGCTGGCCGTGGCGGTGAAAGCCGAGCGCGAGAAGGGCATTGGCATGGTGAAATCGGTACTCGACCGCGTACGGGAGGGGAAATGAAGGTTGGTTTCTTCTTACTGAAATTTCCGCTGTCGTCCGAGACCTTTGTGCTGAACCAAATTACCGCGTTTATCGATATGGGATATGACGTGGAGATTATCGCCCTGCAAAAGGGCGATACCCAAAACACCCATGCGGCCTATACCCAGTATGGGCTGGAGGCGAAAACCCGCTGGCTGCAGGATGAGCCTTCCGGGAAGTTGAGCAAGCTGCGCCACCGGGCCAGCCAGACCTTACGCGGGATCCATCGGCCGCAGACCTGGCGGGCGCTGAATGTTTCCCGCTACGGGTCCGAATCTCGCAATCTGATCCTGTCGGCCATCTGCGGGCAAACGGCGCAGCCGTATCGTGCCGATGTGTTTATCGCCCACTTCGGCCCGGCGGGTGTCACTGCCGCGAAGCTGCGCGAACTGGGGGTAATAGACGGCAAGATTGCGACTATTTTCCACGGAATCGACATCTCAAGCCGTGAAGTGTTGAACCACTATACGCCAGAGTATCAGCAGCTTTTCCGCCGCGGTGACATGATGCTGCCCATCAGCGACCTGTGGGCCGGACGCCTGAAAAGTATGGGCTGCCCGGGTGAGAAGATTGCCGTTTCGCGCATGGGCGTCGATTTAACGCGCTTTACGCGTCGTCCGGTGAAGGTGCCGGGAAAACCGCTACAGATCATCTCTGTGGCGCGTCTGACCGAAAAGAAAGGTCTGCATGTGGCCATTGAGGCCTGCCGTCAGCTAAAAGCACGCGGGGTGGCGTTCCACTATCGCATTCTCGGCATTGGGCCGTGGGAACGTCGTCTGCGCACGCTTATCGAACAGTATCAGCTGGACGATGTCGTGGAGATGCCGGGCTTTAAGCCGAGCCATGAAGTTAAGGCCATGCTCGATGAGGCGGACGTGTTCCTGCTGCCCTCCGTGACGGGCGCCGATGGTGACATGGAAGGCATTCCGGTGGCGCTGATGGAGGCGATGGCCGTGGGTATTCCGGTGGTATCGACCCTGCACAGCGGGATCCCGGAGCTGATTAAATCTGACCATTCCGGCTGGCTGGTGCCGGAGAATAACGCGATGGCCCTTGCTGATCGGTTAGCGGCCTTCAGCGACATCGACCAGCAGGCGCTGGAGCCCGTGCTTCACAATGCCAGACAAAAAGTAGAAACCGATTTTAACCAGCAGGTAATAAATCGCCAGTTAGCGAGCCTGCTGCAAACGCTGTAACGCCGAGGTTGTATGCTGAAAAAGATTACCCGACGCACTTTTGTCTCTTCTCTGTCCGTTCTGGCGGCCACGCCGCTGCTGTCGTCCCGCCTCGCGCGGGCGGCAGGCGGAAAGACGGTCTCTGTTAATCAGTACAATAACAACGACTGGATCGCTGCCTTTAAGCAGGCGTTTAAAGAAGGTGACATCGTCGTTGTCCCGGCGGGACTCACCTGCGAAAACATCAATACGGGCATTTTCATTCCTGACGGTAAAACGCTGCTGATCCGCGGGGCGTTAACCGGCAACGGGCGCGGCCGCTTTGTTCTGCAGGAAGGCTGCAAGGTCATTGGCGAAGGGGCAGGGCGCACGGAAAACATTACGCTCGACGTTCGTGGCTCAGATTGTGTGATTAAAGGGCTGGCAATGAGTGGGTTTGGCCCGGTAACGCAGATCTACATTGGCGGTAAGAAACCCAAAGTGATGCGCAATTTGCTGATTGATAATATCAGCGTGAGCCATGCTAACTACGCTATCCTGCGTCAGGGTTTTCATAACCAGATCGATGGGGCCCGTATTACCAACAGCAAATTCAGCCACCTGCAGGGCGATGCGATTGAGTGGAATGTGGCGATCAATGACCGCAATATCCTAATCTCCGATCACGTCATCGACAACATCAACTGCACCAACGGCAAGGTCAACTGGGGTATCGGTATTGGCCTCGCCGGGAGCACCTACGACAACGACTATCCTGAAAAACAGACCGTTAAGAACTTCGTGGTGGC